>URIE01000009.1 GCA_900547805.1 uncultured Collinsella sp. | reverse complement strand
GGCCCGTGGGTTATACCCTAAGAGCAAACCACCCTTTTTAAGGGTGGTTCTGATTACAGGGGGCGATGTTATTCGCGTACCGTGGAATTAGACCAGGCGGGCGTTGATCGTCTTGGCGATCTCGGCGGCGTCGGTAGAACCCTTGACGGTGGCACGGAAGTCCTCGTCCATGAGCGCCTCGGCGACCTTGGACAGGATCTTGAGGTGCGTGGTGCCAGCCTGGGCACCGGGGATGAGCAGAGCGATAGCCACGTTGACGGGAGCGCCGTCCATGGTGTCCCAACCGGTGACACCGGACTCGTCCTTGACGACGATAACGGCAGCCTCGTTAATGGCGTCGGACTTGGCATGCGGGATGGCGAAGCCCTCCATCATGCCCGTGGTGCCCTCGGCCTCGCGAGCCAGGAAGGCGTTCATCACGGCGTCGGCGTCGCTGGCGATACCTGCCTTGACGGCCTGGTTGGAAACGAAGCTCAGAGCCTCGTCACGAGAAGCGAAGTCCTCGGCGACAAAGACATTCTCGACCTTCACGAAGTCGGCGGCCTCGGCCTTGGGGGCCTCGACGGCAGCGGCCTTGGAAGCCTCAACCGGCTTGGCTGCAGAAGCGGCCTTCTGGTTCTTCTCGAAGTCGTACTTCTTGAAGGCCACGAACAGGATGCCACCGACCACAGCGCCGATGAGGATCGCGAGGACCCACAGCGGACCGTTCTCGACAACGGGCAAGACCAGGAAGCCACCGTGAGGCGCCGGATCGTGAACGTTGAACATAATGGTCAGGATCGAAGCGATGGAGGAACCGAGCATCATGATGGGCATGACGGGCCAGATGTTCTTGGTCATGAACGGAATGGCGCCCTCGGTGATGTGGGTGCAACCAAGGATGAGGTTGACGATACCGGCGTCATGATCCTCCTGGCTGAAGTACTTCTTGCCGACGACGACGGCGAAGGTGGTGATCAGCGGCGGAACGATGCAGGCGGCGGAGACGGCAGCCATGAAGTTGGTGCCGAAGTTGTAGGTGTCGGTGCCGACACCGGCGGCCAAGGCCTCGGTAAGCATAGCGGTACCGGTGACGTAGGCAGCCTTGTTGACCGGGCCGCCCATGTCAACGGCGCACATGCAGCCGATGGCAAGACCCAAGACGATGGCGCCAGAAGCGGACAGACCCTTGAGGAAGTCCATCATGGCGGTGTTGATGGCAGCCATGGGGCCGGAGATGCCGAGCATCACGAGGCCGACGATGGCAGTCGAGAACAGCGGGTACAGGAAGATTGCCTTGAGGCCGTCCAGGTTCTTGGGCAGACCGGCAAAGACCTTCTCGAGCAGCAGGATGACATAACCAGCGAGGAAGCCGCCGACGATGCCGCCCAGGAAGCCGAAGCCCACGCCAGCGCCGCCAGCGTCGATCATACCGGTCTCGGCGTTAACGGGCAGGCCCTGGATGGCGATCATACCGGCGACGAAGCCGGGGACGAGCGCCGGGCGCTTGCCGATGGACTCGGCGATGTAGGCGGAAAGCACGGGAACCATGAGGTTCATGGCAATGCCGCCGATGATCTTGAGCATAGCGGCGAAGGTGTTGTAGTCAGACGCCGTCGAATCGAAGGACGTGATGCCCCACAGGAACGAAAGAGCGGTCAGAACACCACCGGCGACGACGAAGACCAGCATGTGGCTGACGCCGTTCATGAGGTGCTTGTAGATAATGTGGCCGACGGACTCCTTCTCCTCGACCTCGTCCTCGACATCGGCAGCGGCGGCAACCGAGTCGTCGCCCTTGGCGCGGAGCGCGCGGTCAATCAGCTTGCCGGCGGCCTCGACGGACAGGGCCTTGGAAACACCAACGGAAACCATGGGCTTACCGGCGAAACGCTCCGCCTGGACATCCTTATCGGCTGCGACGACGACGGCCTTGGCACCGGCGATCTCACCCTTCGTGAGCTCGTTCTCGACACCGACCTGGCCATGGGTCTCGACCTTAATGGTCAGACCGCGCTCGGCAGCTGCCTTCTCCAGCGCCTCCTTCGCCATGAAGGTGTGCGCGATACCGGTCGGGCAACCGGTGGCGGCGATGATGTCAAACTTAGCCATGTGTCCCTCCTTCTTGAGTTCTGCGCCCGCGGGCGCTCCCCTACACGCGCCTCGTGGCACGCTTTTCCACAACTGAAAGATACCAACCCACCGCTTGCGTGAGAAGAGACAAGTTGCAATTCTCCGGTGAAAGGTTCTTTCACGACCGTAAACGGTCGATGAAAGTTTACCATCAACGCTTGAAACGGCAAGGTGTATCTTGTACTTGAAAATGCCCGTATACTATGGCATTGAAAAACAAGTCCGATTTTCATGCCAACCAGGAGCCATCCATGACCGATAGCAGCAAGAGCGCGCTCTCCCTCATTAGCACCCACAAGGGATACAGCGAATCCGAGCAGCGCATTGTCGACTATATATTGGAGCACCAGTCCGAGGCGCCACGCCTCACGGCGGCTCAGCTCTCGCGCGCCGCCGCCACGTCCGAGGCGACCGTTTCGCGCTTCTGCCGCAAGCTTGGCTTTGGTAGCTTCCGCAGCTTTCAGTTTTCGCTGGCGAGGGATTTGGAAAGCCAGCGCAACGAGGGCCTGACTGACGAGGTCTCGCTCGACAATATGGAGCAGAGCCTCAAGAACATCCTGGCTGCCAAGGTGAGCGAGCTTAATGCGACCATCGACGGGATCGACCACGATACGCTGGCGGCTGTTGTGCATGCCTTTAAGCATGCAGGGGTTATTGAGTTTGCAGCTGTGGGCAATACGAACGCGGTCGCGCTCGATGCGACGTTTAAGTTTTCTCAGCTGGGCCTGCGCTGCATGGCGAGCACCATTAGCGAGACATCAATCGGCTTTGCGCTAACGTTGCGCCCAGGTGACGTCATCGTGCTAATCTCAAACTCCGGCAAATCGCGCCGACTGAATCGCATGGCAAAAGCGGCTCGCGACTGCGGCGCAACCGTAGTCGTCATCAGCAGCGACAGCAAATCCCCGCTCGCACGCCTGGCAGACTACACTTTTAATACCGTCAACCACGAAGCGCTGCTGACGACGGGCGACTTTGCGTTCTCCAAGATCAGCGCCACGATGATCATCGAAGTCATCTACAACTTCCTGCTGCCCGAGATTGAAGACGCGCGCGAGCATATCAGCTACTACGAAGAGCTCATCCAGCCGGACAAGGTTGTGGAGTAAAACGCGTAGTGGGACAAAAATTTCAGTCTATTTTGTCCCAACAACACCACTGATACGACCTAACCTCGAGCTTCTTCCAGCATCTGCTTGGCGTGCGCAAGGCTTGCCTCGGACTGATCGCCGCTCAACATGCGGGCAATCTCAGCGATACGCGCTTCACCGGTTACCTCGTCCAAATGCGTCTGGGGAACATCGCCCGGTTCCTTGCTGACGACATAATGCTTGTCAGCCATGACGGCGACCTGCGCCAAGTGGGTTACGACAATCACCTGATGCGTAGCGGCGAGATCTGCCAGCACGCCCGCAAGCGCACGCGCCGTGGAGCCACCGACACCAGCATCGACCTCGTCAAACACCAGCGTATCAACACCGTCCGCGTTACCGAGGACAACCTTACTTGCCAGCATGACGCGGCTGAGCTCGCCGCCCGAAGCAATTCGACGCAGGGGACGCGGCGTCAAACCAGCACCGCTGCGGTATAGCAGCTCGTAGCTCGAAGGACCAACGGGCGTCCACTCAGCACGGGGAAGATCGCGCGACTCCCAGACGAGCTCGGCGCCGCCCATCTCCAGGCGAGCCATCTGGCGGCCAACCTCGTGGCAGAAGCGCGGGGCCGCCGTATTGCGAGCGCGCTTAAGCGCCTTGGCGGCAGCAAACAGTTCGCGCTCCGCCGCGCCAAGCGCTTCACGCGCCTTTTTGATCTGTTCATCGCCATCATCGACCAGGGACAGCAGCTCTTGCGAGCGATCGCGCATGGCAAAAACATCGTCCATGGTGGGACCCCACTGACGCAACAGGCCCTTGAGGTCGGAATACCGCTCACGCATGCGAGCGAGCTCGCACGGATCGAAGGCGACGCTATCGCGATAGGCACGAAGCTCATTCGCGCAATCCTCAAGGGAGATACAGGCATCCGAAAGTGCATCGGCAATGTCACCCAGTTTGCGATCGACGGTAGCCATTCGGGAAAGCTCTGCCACGGCACTGTTCACGGCATCGAGCGCTCCCCCTTCGGCGGCAAGCGATGCATGGGCATCGTTAGCCGTGGCAACCAGCACCTCGGCATGTTCGGAGCGCGGCAGCAGTTCCTCGAGTTCCTCATACTCGCCCGGCTTGGGGTCGACCTCGCCGATGCGCTCGAGGGCAAAACGCGCTTCCTCGACGCGACTCCCCTGCGCACGCGAGGCCTCCTCGACGCGATGGACCTCCTTAGCGGCCGCGCGCGAGGCTTTAAAGCAGGCGCGGTACACATCCAGCGCCTCGAGCGCCGCGCGCCCAGCCCAGGCATCGACCATGGCAACATGATGCGCCGGATCGAGCAGGCGCTGGTGCTCGTGCTGGCCGCAAAGATCCATCATCACGCCGACGCGCTCCGAAAGTTCACGCACGCTGGCGATGCGACCGTCAATCTTCACGCGGCTGCGCCCCTCGGCAGAAAGGCTGCGCTGCACAGTGAAGCCCTCCGTGTCGTGCGGTCCGTCGAAGAGTCGTGCCTCGACGCTCGCGAGCGCCTCGCCCTCGCGCACCGTCGACGAATCCGCGCGCTCACCCAAAATAAGCTTGAGGGCCGAGAGCAGCGCGGTCTTGCCGGCGCCGGTCTCGCCGGTCAGGACAGTCAGGCCGGCACTCGGCACCAGCGTCGCCTCGCGAATGAGTGCAATGTTAGAAACCTGCAGCTCATCGATCATGGCGGACTCCGTAGAATACGCGGCTCACCGAGTTGTAAAAACTCTCGGGGCCGTAGTCGAGCAGCAGCACATCGCCGGGGCCTCGGCGCACGGCCACGCTCTCGACCGTGCCGTCGCAGGTAATAAACTGTCCATCGATAGCGATCGCCGGAACGCTCGGGCGATCATCGGACATAAAGATTTCGACGACATCGCTCGGCGAAGTCAAGAAAGCGCGAGCTTGAATGGTGTGCGGCGCAATGGGTACGCAGACCATGCCCGTATAGTCAGGGCTCACGATGGGGCCACCGGCGCTGAGCGCGTAACCCGTAGAACCAGTCGCCGTCGAAACGACGACACCGTCACCGCGTAGGCGGTCGATATGGTGACCGGACACCGTGATGTCAAACTCGACCATATCGGACAGCGGACCGCGGGTAAGCGCCATGTCGTTGAGGGCGAAGGTGCGAACGACATCCTTCGTACCGTCTTCGCGCACGGACACGATATCCGCGGCGATGGTGGCGCGACGGCTCACGTGCAGCTCACCGGACAGGGCGTCGCTCACGACCTGCAGAATGTCGCGCTCCTCTGGACTCGCAGCAGTTAAAAAGCCCAGGTGACCATAGGAAAGACCGAGGATAGGAATCTCGCGATGGTTGAGGATGCGGGCAGCGCGCAGCAACGTACCGTCGCCGCCGAGCGTAATGACTAGATCGGAGCCGTCAATATCAGGCGTGCTTTGAATCTTCGATCGCTGGTCGGCAGCCCATGCGACATCATAGCCCTGGCGCGTCAGCCAAAGCTCGAGCATCAGGCCGCTCTCGACCGCCTCTTGCTTGTAGTAATTGGGAACCAGAAAGACCTTCATAGCGTTGCAGCTTTCTCGCTCAAAACCGATACCTGGGATTGCAGCTCATCGTCGGTGCGTTCACCGAGAGCAAACCTCGTGCCGTAAAGGAAAAACTCAACGTTGCCCTTGGCACCATGAATGGGCGACACGCACACATCGACCGGGAACAGGCCCTTGGCAGCAAAGAGTTCAACCGCCGCCACGAGCGTATCGCGGCGCACGACGGGATCGGTCACAATGCCGCCCTCGCCCACCAGCGCCGCCGGAGCCTCAAACTGCGGCTTTACAAGCGTGCAGAATGCACCCGTAGGCGCCAGGCACGCCAGCACCGCATCGATAATGTTCGCGATACTCGTAAACGACACATCGCACACAGCCAGATCGATAGCACCGCCGTAGCCGAGCTCGGGCAACTGCGTCACATTCGTGCGCTCGTGGAGCGTCACACGATCGTCTTGGCGCAGCGACCAGTCGAACTGGGCACGGCCCACGTCGACCGAGACAACGGTCGCGGCACCACGCTTGAGCAGGCAATCGGTGAAGCCACCCGTGGAGCAGCCCACATCGAGGCAAGCAAGGTCCGTCGGATCAATCCCGAACGCGTCAAGCGCACCCTCGAGCTTAAGACCGCCGCGCCCAACGTACGGAATGCGCCCCTTCACGTGCAGCGGCAGGCCCGGGGTCACCTTAAGGCCCGGCGAAGTCAAGCGCTCGCCGCCACTCGAGACCAAGCCGGCCATAAGAGTGCGAAGGGCATCCGCGCGATCGGCGCAGATGCCCTGTGAAATCAGTTCGTCATCAAGACGCACGCGTTTCATGAATGCCATCAACCATTCGTATCCGGAGATGCGGCCTAGCTATCCTGGGATTCGTTTGCCGCATCCTCATCGTATTCCTGCTCGAGCTTGTCGGCCTCACGCGGCGTCAGCTCAAACTTATCGACCATGTCGACCGCGCGGGAGCCCAGCTCAATCGCCTCGTCAAACAGATCGAGCGAACGCTCCAAGGAGGTATCCTTGGAGCGAACGGTAGCGATGATCTGATCCAAACGGTCCGAGATCTCGTCAAAGTTGCGGACAGAACCCTCTGGCATGACTACTCCTCGACGGAGTCGGCCTCGACGGCCTCAGCAGCGTCCGCGCCCTCGGCCAGCACGCCAGCCTCGGCCTGGGCAACCGCAACCTTAGCGGCGGCCTCGGCAGCCTGTGCCTCCTCGCGAGCGCGATCCTCGGCCAGCAGCTCCTGGTATAGGTCCTCGCCCGGCAGCTCCTCGCTGCGAGCGATCTTACCCAACACGCCGTTGACGAACGACGCGGACTGGTCGGTGCCATAGGCCTTGGCAAGCTCGACGGCCTCGTTGATCACGATGGCGTCAGAGACCTCCTCGTCGGTGAGGAAACGCATCTCGTAAACGGCGATACGCAGCAGGTTGCGGTCGGCGCCGGGCATGCGCATAAGATCCCAGTTCTTGGCAACAGAGCGCAGAGCACAGTCGATGCGGTCGATATGCTCATAGGCACCGCGGCACAGCTCCAGCGCATAGGGGTCGAGGGGACCCTTCGAGATCAGGAAATCACCCTCGAGGACGCGCTCGAGCGGGCTGTCCGTGGCCTCGGCCTGGAACAGAAGCTGAAGCGCCTGACTGCGGGCAAGAGTACGCCCGCGATAAACCTTAAGGCTCAAAGGTTACTCCTTGGGGAAAACGAGGCCGTCGATGCAAACGTCAACGCGCTCGACCTCAACGCCAACCTGGGCATCGATGGCGGCGATCACTGCGGCGCGAACGGCCTCGGCGAGTTTCTTGAACGGATAGCCAAAGAACACCACGACACGCACGGTGAGTGCGAGCTTGTCGCCGACGACCTCGGCCTCGACCGCCGGCTCGGAAGCGGGGGCCTTGGACGAGAGCATCATGGAGACAAGGTTGGTGGCAAGGTCCTTGACGCCAACGGAGGCGATGCCCTCGACATCGGACACGGCGCGCGAGACGATGGCGGTCAGAACATCGGGCGAAATGCCGATGCCGTCAATCTTGATTTCCTGGGGCATGAATCCTCCTAGAAGATTTGGTTGCTAGACGCGGGAGACGAACTTGCCGTCGCGGGTGTCAACCTTGATGACCTCGCCCTCGTTGAGGTACATGGGGACCTGGATGACAGCGCCGGTGTCGATCGTGGCCGGCTTGGTGGAACCCTGGACGGTGTCGCCCTTAAAGCCCGGGTCGGTTTGGACAATGGTGGTCTCGATGAACATCGGCGGGGTCACGCCCATGAGCTCATCGTCGGCGAAGAGCAGCTGGCAAACGTCGTTCTCGCGCAGCCACTTGGAGTTCTCGCCCACCATGTCCTCGGGAACGGGAACCTGCTCATAGGACTCGTTGTCCATGAAGATGTAGTCGGTGCCATCGTTGTAGAGATACTGGAACTCACGGGTGGTAAGCATGACGCTCTCGAACTTGGTGCCGGCGTTGCAGGTGTTCTCGACGACGCGGCCGCTCTTGATGTCGCGGGTCTTGTAGCGCACAAACGCGCCGCCCTTGCCCGGCTTGACATGCTGGAACTCAACGATGGTGTAGACCTTGTCCTTGATGCGGAGACCGAGGCCGTTCTTGAAGTCGGCGGTAGAAATGGTAGGCATAGCGACCTTTCTTGTTATGGGCAGAACGCACAAGCGTCCAAATTACATACGACAGAAATTATACACTTGCAGACGGCGCCTGCGGCGAGCGCATAAAAAGAGAACGCGGGGCGTCCGAATCGATCCAAACGCCCCGCCCCAAACTGTCTACCGAAGTAGACTAGCAATCGATGACGTGGAGGTCGTGCGGGGTCTTGGTGAAGGGCTCGTAGCCGTTCTCGGTGACGACACCGTAGTCCTCCAAGCGCACGCCGCCCACACCGGGCAGGTAGACGCCGGGCTCCATGGTGACAACCGAGCCGACCTCGATGATATTCTTGCTGCGGTTGAAGTTGGGCAGCTCGTGGATGTCGATGCCGACGCCGTGGCCCAGACCATGGTTGTAGTAATCGCCATAACCGGCATCGCCGATGATCTTCTTGGAAAGCTTGAAAATGTCGTTGCCCTCGACGCCCGGATGGATGGCGGCGACGCACTCCTCGTGGGTGCGGCGCACGAGCGCGTACAGGTCGAGTTGCTCCTGCGTGGGCTCGCCCATCACGACGGTACGCGTCATATCGGAACGATAGTCGCAGTAGCCCGCGCCGTAGTCCATGAGGACGAAGTCGCCCTTCTCGATGACACGGTCGCTCGGCACGGCATGCGGGTTGGCGGTGTTGGGGCCGCTCGCCACGATGGAACCGAAGGCCAGGCTGTCGGCGCCGTTGGCGAACATAAAGTTCTCGAGCTCGTTGCGGACCTGCTTCTCGGTCATGCCGGGCTTAATAAAGCCGAGCATGTGCTGGAAGGCGGCATCGGTGATCGACTGCGCGTGGCGCATGAGCTCGATCTCCTCGGCATCCTTGATGGCGCGCATCTTACGGATGTCGTCGTGCATCAGCGGCAGCATGCAGGCGACGGAGCGGTCCTCCAGGCCACGCTGAATGCCCTGGTAGAAATTGATCTGCATGTCGTCCTCGACGGCGCAGACGCGGCACTTGTTGGCTGCGATCTTACCGGCGACCCAACCGGGGATGGTGCCCTCGTCCATGTCATAGACCCAGGGGCTGCCGGCGGGCGTATTCTCCTCAAAGCTGTTGAGGTAGCGCGAGTCGGTATGGAACAGGCACTGGTCGGCCGTAATAAACGCAGCGTGCGGGAACTCGAAGGTGTAGTCGAAGACGCCCTTCACGCCCGTAAGCCAACGAAGGTTGGCCTCATCGCGCACGACGATAGCGTCGTAGCCGCGCTCAACCATCAGGGCACGGACACGCTCGATACGACCGACAGGACCGGCAGCAAACTCAGACATGCAGATTCCTTTCTTGTTGTCTCAATAAAGACGGGACGGGCCTCAACCGAGCCACGGAATCACGCGCGATCCGTAACCGATTGGAAACCCGCCCCTCAACATGATACGAAAGACGATGGATGTCAATAAATCTTAGCGAAGTTCTTTGCGAGAAGCCAAGTAGGCCTGGGCATGGCGCTCAAGAACCTCGTCCTCGACATTTGCCAGGCGGATGGCGCCAAGCGCTGCGGGCAGCGGCAACATGCTGCGGTTCGAGCGTGCAAATTGCTGCTTACGGAACTCCTCGATAAACGAAGCGGGCTCCAGATCGAAGGCGAGCTCCTCGATACCAAAGTCCTCGAGACAGTCATCGACCTCAAAGACGTAATCGATATCGAAGTCACAGGCATCGTGGGCAACACGAGCCTCAAAGCGCATGCCCTCGGACAGCAGCTGGCACGCGGGGACCTGTGCCGCGGCATCGCCCAGGCAGGCGCGCAAGGTGCGCTCCCCCGTCTTGCCAAAATCGAGCGCATGGCGCGCACTTGGGTTCGTGGCCATCAGCACGTCCTTGCGAGCGGTCTGCGACCACTGCACGGCATTGACGAGCGCGACCTCCTCGCCCGCGAGAATCTCGGGGACGGTCTCGGTAAACTGATTCCAACGAGATTTGCTGCTCGAAAGCATCGTGCCCACGAGCACGGCATAGCCGCGCTTGAGGTCCTCGCGCTCGGCCTCGCGAACGAGGTCGAGGTCGCACACGACCAGGCCCGGCTCGGGACGGAACGCGATGGCGGGAAGCGCGTTGGCCTCGGAGGAGACGAGCGGCTCCATGGTCGTCGCGACCGTGAGCATGGCGTCGAAAGTTGTCGGCAGCAAGGCGCACTCGGTACGGCCACACCACTGGTTGGCACACCAGCAAACGACCGAGCAGGTTGCGGCATCACCGACGGCAACGACAAGATCATCGCTGGTAATGCCGTTTGCCGAAAGGGCGCCAAAGACGGCATCGGCATCGGCCAGCGTGGCGCCGGCAGGAGAAACCTCAAGGACGAGTTGCGACACGGCAAAACCGGCATCGACCAGCGCATGCTCGACGACCTCGCCAAAACGCTCGGACGTGCCGTCGTTCCAAACTACCATCGCACGCTTAGGCTTGCCAACGACCGAGGCAAACATGCGCGACAGCTCCTCGAACGCGCCCAATCCGACGCGGACAT
Source organism: uncultured Collinsella sp. (assembly GCA_900547805.1). Lineage (GTDB taxonomy): Bacteria > Actinomycetota > Coriobacteriia > Coriobacteriales > Coriobacteriaceae > Collinsella. Next base: position 15,453 of record URIE01000009.1, on the reverse strand, counting down.
CGACACTGCGGTTTTGGAAATTGATCAGTTGACGGCGAATCATAGCAGTCCACGCTCCAAAAGCATCTCGGCACAAAGGTAGGAAACGTCCTCGAAGGACTTGTTGCGAATATCAAGGGTAAGGTCGGCGGCTTGGCGATACAGCGGACGGCGATGCTCAAACAGGCGCGCAGCATGCTCGGGCGAGCGGAAATCGGGGCGCGTGTCGGACCGACGAATCTGGCGAATCGAATCCTCGAAGTCGCCCTCGAGGTACACGCACGTACCCATTTCGTGCATCAGCTCAATATTCACCGGCGTCTCGACGATACCGCCCCCGCACGAAACCAACAGGCTGCGCTCGCTTTGGAGCGAACGGAGCGCCGAGGTCTCGAGCTCGCGAAAACGATCCTCGCCCTCGGTCTCAAAAATCTCGGTTACCGACTTACCGCAACGGCGCACGACCAGTCGGTCGGTATCGATAAAACGCCGCTTGAACATAGTGCCGACGTTGCGCGCGAGCGTCGATTTGCCCGCGCCCAAAAAGCCGATAAAGAAGATATGGTCGCAGCCGTGTTTAGTGTGCTGGGACATAGCGAGACCTATTCCTCGCAGGGAAGGTCGCGCAGGGCCCGGCGCTCAAAGATACGGAAGATCTGCGTGTACCACAGGTCCTGGGTTGCCTGCGGCTTGACCAGGATGGTATCGACGCCGGCGAAGTTGCCGCTCCACACGTCCGTGTAGAGCTGATCACCGATCAGCACCGCCTCGTCGGCCGTGGCGCCGAGGCGCTTAAGACCCGCCTTGAGGGCAAACGGCGCCGGCTTCATGGCGTGGCTGATGGCCTCGAGCCCCAGCTCGCGCGCAGACGCCATGACCTGGTCGCGGTGCCAGTTGTTGGACACCATACACAGCTTAAATCCTTTGGCGCGGGCGGCGTCGAGCCAAGCGGAAACCGCGGCGGGAACCTGCTCGGTGTCGCGCGGCACCAGGGTGTTATCGCGATCGAGCAGAATGGCGCGTTTGCCGTCGGCCCACAGGGTATCGAGGTCGATGCGATCGACCGAGGCAACGTATCGTTTGGGGCTAAAAATCCTCATGCTAATTCCAAGACTGTTGGTGCTCTTCGTAGGTCTGCGAGAAATACTCCTCGTCCTGCGTAATGTAGAAATACAGGTCATCGGAGTCGGTCGGCTCAAGGGTGGCCTTGAGCGCCTCGAGCGACGGGGAGCAGATGGGCGTGGGCGGAAGGCCTTCGTGCTTGTACGTGTTGTAGGGGCTATCGCTCTGTAGGTCGTCGGCGGTAACCTCACCGCCAGTGACATACATCATGGTCGCATCGCTGTTGAGATAACGCAGACCATCGAGCTTGCCGGCAAGGCGGTTGTAGAAGACCGAGGCCACGTGCGCACGTTGATCGGCGTTGAGGCCCTCGCGCTCAACGATAGAGGCCAAGTTGACGATGTCGTAGTCGGACATCTCCACACCGTAGCGTTCCTTGATCTTGGCCTCGCAGCCGGCAAAGTCGAGCGACTTGTACTCGGCCTTAAACTGGTCGAGCATGGCGCGGATCACTTCATCGGCCGTGGGTGAATCGCCCAACGAATACGTCTTGGGGAACAGGAAGCCCTCAAGCGAATCGTTCGCGGCATCTTTCAGGAAGCCATAGTCATTTACGTAGTAGGATGCCTTGGCCTGGTTAAGGAAGTCTTCCTTGGAAATGCTGTCATAAGCCTGTGCCACGCGGTCGGCTACCTGGTCTACCGTCAGGCCCTCTGGGATCGTAAGCGTATTGGATCCGGCATTGGGACCCTCCATGAGCTGCTGGACAACCTTCGTCGCATCCATGAGCGTGGTAAACGAGTAGGTGCCGGGCTTGAGCGACATATCGGCGTTGAGCTTTTTGACCGCCGCGTAGTAATCCTTGGGGTTCTCGACGATATGGCTCTCGGAGAGAATCGAGGCGATCGTGTCGCCCGAAGCACCGTCGGGAATCGTAATGGTGACCTGCTGACCAGCCGTGACGTTCGCATCCCCACCGGTAAAGAAACCCTTGACGGCCGGCACGACAAAGAAGACGATCGCGACAAGTGCGAGCACCGCCACCGCAGCGCCGATAATCATGGGCACCGGGGAGCTTTTCTTTTGCGTGCCACGGCGAGCATGCGTGTTGTAGCTCGAACGCGTCGCGGGAGCCACGCCGTGCGAGCCATGAGCGCGATGCACGTGAGGCTGCGATTGAGGGACCTGTGCGCGTTGCGTAGGAGCCTGCTGCTTAAAACGAGTGCCGCCACTGGGCTGCGCCGTGCGAGCAGTTGGCTGCTGATTCGTTCGCTGGGCAGGGCGGGCCGCATGCGAGGAGGGCTGCGCCGGACGTGCAACAGGCTGAGCCGGACGCGGCGTCGGCTGCACCGGACGCTGGCCTGCCTGGACAGGACGCGGCGCGGGCTGACCCTGGCGATTCGGCTGGCGCGGGTCGGAAGCGCTAGGCATGCTGAACCTCCTCGTTTTTACGATCGAGCCACGTCTGTAAAAACAGGCTGGCGGCGATCATATCAATCTTGCCCCTCATCTGCTTTTCGTTAAGTCCCTGCTCGCGCAAGATGCGCTTGGCCTCTTGCGAGGACAGACGCTCGTCCTCAAACTCCAGCGGAAGATCGAGCTCGTCGGCAATCTTTTGCGCCACGGCGGCGACGCGCTCGGCCTGGGGGCCGGGCTCACCGGCCATGGTCAGGGGACGTCCGCTTACCAGGATGTCGGGCTCATAGTCCTCGACCAGGTAGCGAAACGTCTTGGCCATACCGGTGACCTCGGCAGCCGGGAGCACCTTGACGGGCATCGCCATCTTGCCATCACGGCTCGAGACGGCAATGCCAATCCTGGTCTCCCCTATGTCCAGTGCAAGCGCGACCACAGCGACTACTTAGGTTCTTAGGCGCCGAGCGCGGTCTTGGCGGCCGCGAGGGCATCGGCGATACCGGCGGCGTTCTTGCCACCGGCCTGGGCCATGTTGGGACGACCGCCACCGCGACCGTCGACCAGGCCCGCGATCTGCTTAATCACGTTACCGGCGTGGAAACCGGCCTTAACGGCGTCATCGGAGCCGGCGGCGAGCAGGGCCGGGGTGCCCTTCTCGGTCACGCTGGCAACGACGCAGGCGACGGGGCCGGCGACCTTCTGGTGCACGGTATCCCAAACATTGCGCAGGTCGGCAGCCTCGAGGCCCTGGAGCTCAGCGACAACCAGCTTATAGCCGTCGAGCTCGACAGCGGCGTCGATGGCGCTGGAGATGGCATCGGAGGAGCCACCGGTAAGCGCCTTCTTAAGCTTGTTGGAAGTCTCACGCAGCTCGGCCTGCAGGTTCTCAACGCGGGTGGGAACCTCGTCGACGCGGCACTTGAGCGCAGCGGCGGCGGCATCAACGAGCGCCAAGCGGTCGGCCATATAGTCGAGCGCGCCCTTGGAGGTCACGGCCTCGATACGGCGAACGTTAGAGCCCGTGGAGGACTCGGAAATGATCTTGAACAGACCGATCTCGGCGGTGTTGGCGGCATGCGTACCACCGCAGAGCTCGCGAGAGAACGGCTGGTCCTCGGCGCCCACAGAGACGACGCGGACGACATCGCCGTACTTCTCGCCAAACAGGGCGACAGCGCCGGCGGCCTTGGCCTCATCGATGCCCGTGACGCGGGTCACGACCGGCTTGGAAGCGAAGATCTGCTGGTTAACCAGGTCCTCGACGGCCTTGAGCTGCTCGGAGGACAGGGCCTCGAAGTGCGTGAAGTCAAAGCGCAGGTGCTCGGGCGTCACGAGCGAGCCGGCCTGGGAGACGTGCTCGCCCAGGACCTGCTTAAGAGCGGCGTCGAGCAGGTGCGTGGCGGTGTGGTTGCGACGCAGGAAGCCACGGCGCTCGGCGTCGAGCGCGGCGGTCACGGCAGCACCGACGGTCAGCGTGCCCTCGGCAACGTGCGCGACATGGGCATACAGGCCGTTGTGGTTCTTGGTGTCGGCAACGGTCAGCACAACACCCTCGGCGGAAAGCTCGCCGGCGTCGCCCTGCTGGCCACCCATCTCGGCATAGAACGGGGTGCGGTCGAGCACGACCTCGACGTCCTCACCGGCGGCAGCGGACTCGACGGACTCGCCGTTGCGCACGATGGCGACAACTTTGGCGCCCTCGATCACATCGTTGTCATAGCCGTCGAACTCGGTCGCGGCGACCTTGTCGGAAAGCTCGACCCACACGTCGTTGAAGCTGCCCCAGGCATCGCCCTTGGCGTTGGCGCGGGCGCGGGCCTTCTGGTCCTCCATGCAGGCAGTGAAGCCATCCATATCGACATCGTGGCCAGCGGTGCCGGCGATCTCGACGGTCAGGTCGATGGGGAAACCGAAGGTATCGTGCAGCTTAAAGGCAACATCGCCCGGAAGAACGGCGCCCTCGGCGAGCGCGGCCAGGGCCTCATCCAGGTAGACGCGGCCGTTGTCGAGCGTCGTGGAGAAGCGCTCCTCCTCGGAGGCGACGATACCCTTGACGAGCGCGACGTTCTTGAGCAGCTCGGGATAGGCCTCGCCCATCTGAGCGTTGACCTCGTCGATGAACTTGGTCAGGAAGGCGCCCTCGATGCCCAGCAGGCGACCGTGGAACACGGCGCGACGGAGCAGGCGGCGCAGGACGTACTCGCGGCCCTCGTTGCCGGGAAGGATGCCGTCAGAGATCATGAAGTCGACGGCGCGGGAGTGGTCGGCGATGATGCGCAGGGAGCGGCTGGCGCCAGAGTAATCGTCGGCGACATAGTTCTTGCCGCTGATCTCCTCGCCCAGCTTGATGAGGTGCTGCATCAGATCGCCGTCGTAGTTGGCGGTCTTGTGCTGCATGATAGCGGCCATGCGCTCCAAGCCCATGCCCGTATCGAGGTTGCGGTGCGGCAGCTCCGGCATGGAGCCGTCCTCCTGGCGGTCGTACTGAGTAAACACGAGATTCCAGAACTCAAGGAAGCGGTCGCAGTCGCAGCCGGGCTTGCAGTCGGGGCTACCGCAACCGACCTCCTCGCCCATGTCAAAGTAGATCTCGGAGCACGGACCGCAGGGGCCGGTGGGGCCAGCAGCCCAGAAGTTGTCGTCCTCGCCCAGACGCGAGATGTGATCCTCGGCAACGCCCAGGGAGCGCCACACATCGTGGGTCTCGTCGTCCTCGGTAAAGACGGTAAAGTACAGGCGGTCGAGCGGCAGCTTGAACTCCTTGGTAATGAGCTCAAAGGCCCAAGCACAGGCCTGCTGCTTGGAGACGCCGCCAAAGGAGAAGTCGCCGAGCATCTCGAAGAAGGACAGGTGACGGCCGTCCTCGCCGATGCAGTCGATGTCATTGGTGCGGACGCACTTCTGGCAGGAGATCGCGCCGATCTCCTTCATGGTCTTCTTGCCCTGGTAGTACTCCTTAAACTGGTTCATGCCAGCGTTGGCAAGCAGCAGCGAAGGATCGTCGGGGACGAGGGACGAAGAAGGATAGAGCTTAAGACCGCGCTCCTCAAAGAAGTTGAGGAACTTGGAGCGAATCTCGGCCGTAGTCATTGACGGGTAGTCAGCACTCATAGAGGGAATCTCCTCGGTTTCACATCGAAACAGTTCAAACGTAACGATATTACCATCCCGCCGCGCAAGTGCAAAAAAGAGGGCCGGCACAATGCCGGCCCTTCAGCGAAATTGCATGTTAGTGCGTATGAATGTTAACCAGAATTACCCCGCTAGTTGTCGTCATCGTCCATGGAGCCGTCGATGCCGGTTTTGGTATCGTCGTCCGAGTTGGAGTCATCGTCCTTGGCGAAGGGATTCTTGAAGAAGCCCGTGGCATCGGGTTGCAAACCCGAGAGCTTGATCCAGGGATTATCGAACTCGGGCTTGGGCATCGCCTGGGCCTCGGGAGCGGTCTCGTTGCCGATGAGCTCGGACTCGTAGATGAAGGTGTCGTCGCCGAGCGCGTCGTAGGCGGCGACCGGGTTGCCATCGGCATCGCGGTACGGCGTGCCCTTAAACACGGCACCGTCATAGGCCACAAGCTGGCGGCCGGTCTCATTCTCGAAGTAGTACACGAAGATACCCTTGAGGGCCGCACACAGCGGGATGGCAATAATCATACCGATGGGGCCCATGAGTGCCGAGCCAATAACGAGCGCCGTGAGGCTCATAATGGGATGCACCTGCACCGAGCTCTGCATAACCTTAGGCGAAATCACGTTATCGGTGACGTTTTGCGCGACCATCGTCACGATGAGCGTCCACAACGCCAACATGGGGCTGAACATGAAACCGAGCACCGTGGCGATTGCTGCGCTCACCCAAGGACCGACGACCGGAACCAAATGCATGATGCCGGTAAAGATAGCCATGAGCGCCGCATACGGATGGCCGATGATCATAAAACCGATAAAGGCGAGGAAACCACCGCAGATGGACGTCACGACCATACCGCGCATGTAGCCGCCGACAGAGCGAGAAAGGATGGCGACCATAAAGCGGTACGAGGTCTCCTTCTCCTGACCGATGATGGTGCAAATCTCGTGGTGCATGCGAGGGTAGTCGCAGGCCATCCAGTACGCAAGCACCAGACCAAGGAAGATCACGAACAACTGCGAGGCCGTATTGGTGATGAGCGGGAACACACCGCGGCCAAGCTCGGCAGCGATCTGAGACACGTACTTCGATGCCACGGTAACGAGCGACGAAAGATTATCGTCCAAATACTCCTTGAGCGGCGTGTTGTTGAGCGTCTTGGCATGCGAGATCATCTCGTTGAGGTCGCCACCCGCAACACGAAGCTGCTCGGGCAGGCGGCTCAGGACTTCCATGATCTGACCAAAGAGAATCGGCGACAAGATGCAAACGACACCGACGAGTACGGCAACAACAACAATAAGCGCGATAAGCGAACCGATGCCGCGATTCACGCCATGGTGCTCGAGCCAGTTGGTGATCGGGGACATCACAAAAGCAATGATGGAGCCGACGGCAAGAAACTCGATAACCGGTGCCAGGATGCCCATAAGGTTAAAGATGACAGCAGCAATAACAATGCAGCCGACAACAGCCCAAATGCGCAGCGTCAGAATGCGGGTGTCGCGCAGTACGCGATCGGTTTGTTGGGGGTGCTCACTCATGAACGAATCATCACTCCGTCGGGGTCGATCTTGTCCTGAATCTTCTTAAGCGTGCGGCGCAGCAGACGCGAAACCTGCACCTGGGAAATACCAAGCTTCTTGGCGATCTCGATCTGGGTCATGCCCTTCACAAAGCGCAGCTCGATCACCTCGCGCTCGCGCGGCGAGAAATCACGGATGGCCTCCTCGATCACCAAGCGGTCATCGGTAAAGTCGAGCTCGCTGTCGTCGTCGGCGTAACGGTCGAGAATCGAGGGGGCATCGTCGGAATCGGACGCACCAGGAGCCTCGATGGGCACCGAGGAATAGGCCGAAGACGATTCCATAGCCTCGAGGACCTCATCGACAGTCACATCTAGATACTCAGCGATCTCCTCAACCTTGGGCGAACGCTGCAGCTCGTTGGTGAGCTTATCGGTAGCCTGGTTGACCTTGGCCGAGAGCTCCTGCAAGCGACGGGGCACGCGCACGCTCCAGCCCTTGTCGCGGAAGTGACGCTTGATCTCGCCCAAGATGGTAGGCGTGGCAAACGTGGTGAACTCGAGTCCGCGCTCAGGGTCAAAGCGGTCGATAGCCTTGAGCAAACCCAGATAGCCGACCTGCATAAGGTCATCGAGCGGCTCGCCGCGGTTCTTAAATTTGTTGGCAAGAAACCTTACCAGGTTCATGTGGGACATGACGAGCTGCTCACGGGCGTCCGGATCACCGGTCTCCTTGTAACGACGAAACAGCTCGCGGGTTTTCTCCTTGTCCCAAGCGGTCTTGCCGCTCCGGGAACGTTCGGTCATATTAGATATCCGCCTTGAGGTCGAGGGAAAGCGTCAGGGGCGCCGCAGTCTTTTCGTAGGAGTCGCACACGCTCGCGAGGATGAGCTCGGCATACACCGCAGCCTGGTCGTCTTCATCGACCGTAGCCTGATCGCCAAAGGTTATAGTCATGCCAACATGGGTCTCATCGACATCGAATTTGATGGTGATGTCATCGCAGTCGACCGCGGTACAACCGAAGATGAAAGCCTCCTCGGCAGCCATGCGGATGTCCTCGATGCGATCGACAGACATAGAGCACAGGGCACCAACGTTGGCTGCCGTCATGCGCACAAGGCGAGCGAGACGCGGGTCGCCGGCAACGGTCAACGTTATGGGGCAGGTTGCTTCGCTACTCATCGCAGGACTCCTCAGAGGTCTCGGCGGGCGTATACGTGTAATACTGAGCCGGCTTGGCTGAAGACTTCTGAGCCGCATCTGCGCCATCGGCGGACTCGTCCTCCGCCTTGCCAATCAGGACGCGCTCGGTCGGCTGCTCGGCTTCTTCGGCGGCAGCGGAAAGCTTGCGCTCGGCTTCGGCTGCAGGAGCCTTCACCTTGTTAAAGAGTTTCTGCACGGCACCGGCAGCGGAGTCGGTCACACTCGACACGGCATTGCTGGCCTCGGCCATACTGCCGGTGACCTCGGAGATATCACGAACGACCGCCTCGACCTCAACGAGGTTGGACGTCAAGGCGTCGACGGCAGTCTTGCTCGACTTGAGCAGCGGCTCCATCTGGGCAAGCGCCGGCGTGAGCTCGTCAACGGCGCCATCGAGCTTTGCCACCACGGGCTGCGCCTCGGCGATGGTGTTGTTGAGGTCGGTCACGGTCTTGTCGAGCGAATCGACAACGGTGCGGGTTTTACGCAGGGTGAGCGCAAGCTCAACGACAGCCCACACGCCGGCAACGGCGAGCAGCAGCAAGGCGATTTGAATGGGACTCATACAAGCCTCCCAAAGGAATCGAAATACAGACGCAGTCAATGGTACCCCAAAGGGGACCGAACATGCCAAGACCTGCAACGAGGGACAAAATTATCAGCAGCTACTTCGGTGCATTCCCGCTGCGGTCGCGTTCGCTTTGCTCTACGCGCCATTCTTCCCAGCCGCGGCCGGCAGGCTGCCAAAACGCGCCGCGCTCCAGGCCTTCGGGCAAGTAACGCTGATCGACCCAGCCTTCGGGATAATCGTGCGGATACTTGTAGACACCATACTCATCGCTACCCGGGCGATGACGGTCGCGCAGATAGCTTGGCACCTCGCGCAGTCCACTGTTATGGATATCTGCCAGCGCCGCATCAATGGACGCCTCGCAGGCATTGGACTTGGGCGCCAAGCACACATAGAGCGCTGCCTGCGCCAGGTTGATGCGACACTCGGGATAGCCAATGACCTCGGCAGACTTAAACGCGGCATGTGCAACCAGCAGCGCCTGCGGATCGGCATTTCCTACGTCCTCGGAGGCCTGAATCATAATGCGGCGGGCAATAAACTTGGGGTCCTCCCCCGCATCGATCATGCGTGCAAGCCAATAGATCGTGGCATCAGGGTCGCTGCCGCGCATGGACTTGATGAATGCACTGATGATGTCGTAGTGCATGTCACCGTTTTTGTCATACGAAAACCCGCGGCGAGGATTGGCAATCTTCACATCGTCGACGGTGATGGGATACCGCTCTCCCACTGCCGGCGCCGGCGTACCCTCCGTATCGGGGCGCGTTACGGCAATCTCACTCGCCAGCTCAAGGGTCGTGAGCGCCGAGCGAGCATCGCCCGCAGCCAGCGTGCAGATGGTTTTGACCGTATCCTCATCGGCCGAAAACTTGCCGTTCAAACCGTGCGGAGCCTCGAGCGCACGATCAATGAGCGTGGCGATGTCCTCGTCCTTCAGGTGCTCAAGCTCCACCACGCGACCGCGCGACAACAGTGCGGAGTTGACCTCGAAGTACGGGTTCTCGGTCGTGGCGCCGATCATAATGACGGTACGATTCTCGACAGCATGCAACAGCGCATCCTGCTGCGACTTCGAAAAGCGATGAATCTCATCGATAAACAAGATGGTGCGACGGTCGTACGTATTCAGGCGCGTCTTTGCCTCGTCAATCACGCGACGCAAATCCTTCACGGTACCTGTGACGGCACTGACCTCGACAAACTCGCTTTTGGTATGGCTGGCGATGATATGCGCCAGCGTCGTCTTGCCCGTGCCGGCAGGACCGTACAGAATCACGCTCGACAGCACATCGTGCTCGATCGCCGCGCGCAGCCACGAACCCTTTCCCACGGCCTTTTGCTGGCCCACGTACTCGTCGAGCGAATTGGGGCGCATGCGCACCGCGAGCGGCGCATTCTTAAAGGAACGCTCGCGCGTCGAGGCAGAAAAAAGGTCGTCCATAGCCATCCCGTACATCCGTCAAAATCGTTTTTCCCAACAGTATACCGAAAAGATACGAACTACCGTTCGTTAATATAGGTGCGATGCGGAAACTTTAGACCCGGGAACAACTTGCTTGTCAGCTCACAGAAGTAGCCGTCCGTCATGCTCGCGATGTAATCCACCACGGTTTGATCCTTGTCATCCCGCCAGGCATAGGTGCGATCGTAGTAGGAAAGCTGCTGCTCAATGCGCGAAATGTGGTGCTTAAAGACGTAAGAGGACTCATCGCCTTCGTTTATATCCTGCAGGCAACGGTCATAGAGCTTTTCGAACGCCTCGCGCAGCTCCGCCTCGGAATCGCCCTCGATGCCGCCCTTGCTGTAGATCTTCTCGTAGTTCTCACGCTTGGCTCGGCGGATCTCCTCAAACAGGTCTTCACTCATCTCGATACGCGGTTTGCCGTAGCTATGTTCCACGATATCGATGGATGCGTGCGTGAGGATCCAGCTGTTATAGGCGCCGCCCCGGCCATCGTCAAAAGCGTCGGGCGAAAGCAGGCCTGCCGCGATAGCATCCTGGCGATCACGACCGACGTAGGCAAGGATATCCGAGATGCGCACGACGCAGCCCTCGAGCGTCATGGGGCGCAGATGCTCAATCGCGCTATAACCCGTGGCGATGCAATCCTCGACCGTCCGATCGAACTGGTCAAAGGATGCCATGCTCGACAGCTCAAACACGCGCTGCTCGTACTCGCCGTTATGGCACAGCACGCCGTCGAGCGTCTGGAGCGATACGTTGCGACCATACAACGCATCGAGCACGCGCACCGACTGCACGTTATGGAAAAAGAAGCGTCCGGTGCGCTCGTGATAAATATCGTTGAGAAAGCGCTCGCCGGCATGGCCGAAGGGCGTGTGGCCCAAGTCGTGACCCAGGCCGATCGCCTCGATCAGATCACAGTTGAGCCCCAAAGCACGGCCGATATCGCGTGCGATACGCGAGACGAGCTGCACGTGCAAACCGCGGCGCGACAGATCGTCATTGCTACGAAAGCTAAAGACCTGCGTTTTACCTGCATATCGAGTGTATGCCGGCAAATGGAGAATCTTTTCGGTATCGCGCATAAAGCCGGGGCGCATAAGCGTGCCTTTGTCCGCATCACGATTGACACGACGAATGACCTGATCATCGTTGCAACGATACGGGTTGACATAGCCCGAAGCACGATCGGCGGCAATGCGCTCGACAAGCTCGGGCGACAACGCCGAGGGAATACGGTCCATGCGCGCCTTAATGACGGCCGTTTCTTGATTAGATTCCATGGCATGCTCCTTAAAAAGGATGCGCAATCGGTTACAAAGTGCAGCCCACGACCTCGATTATGGCAAAAATCGGCACTAAAAACGGGAGCAATGGCAGGGAGCGCGATTTTGCGATGAGGCAGGAGAGGGCCAGGACCAGGAGCGAAACGGCAAATGCCACGATGCCGCCCATAGGGTCGAGCGTGCAAAGCGCGAAGAGTGCTTTGGCGTCCCCCATGCCAATCCCCGGGGCTTGACGAAGGCGCCGCCAGAGCGACTCAGTAAGCACAAGGGAAAGGTAGACGATGACCGCAAGACCGGCATGATCAAGTGCAGTGTTAACGCCCCTGTCGAGCCAAACGCCCGCCAACGCCGCCACGGCACATGCGCCGGCAAGCCCATTGGGAAACCGTCGCTCTCGGGCATCAATTGCCACGCCGGCAAAGATGCAAATCCAAAACGGGATATAGACCATCGGACTCCTCCTCGAGCTGCATCGCAAAAGCAAAAACCACCACAAAGGTGCCTGTCCCCTTTGCGGTGGTTTTGGTGGTGGTTATTTGGCGCCTTGCATGACCTCGTCAAGGGTAACGTTGACGGCGTGCTGCGTCGGCACCCAGTCGACCTTCAGGAACAGCGCGGCCACCGTGATGGGGATATAGCTGAACATAAAGATCGGGAAGGTAAACAGGTTAGTCACCAGACGCCACTTTTGCGCGCAGTGAATGTGCTTGTACTCAAAGATAGTCGTGAGCAGCGCCAGGATAAAGAAGGTCTGATACATCATGGCGAAGGTCATAATGAGCGAAGCGGCGCACGCCTGCATCTCGACTTCGGTAGCCAAGAAACCATGCGAAAGGCCACCCACAATCAAGAACGTCGCATTAGCGAGCATCGAGATCAGCGATAGCAGCATACCCGGGGCGATCGTCATGAACATGTCGTAGGCGGCAAAGCGATGATAGCGGAACGTCGACTTGACCAGATGCTTACCGTAGGTAAAGAACACCTGGTAAAAGCCCTTGGTCCAGCGCATACGCTGCTTCCAGGATGCCTTGAACGTCACGGGTTGCTCGTCAAAGAACTCCGCCGGCGCATAGCCAATGCGAATACCGTGAATAGCGCAGAACGTGGTGAACTGAATGTCCTCGGTCAGCGTGTGGAACTGCCAACCGTGCATGCCCTCGATAACGCTGGCGGAGATGAGGTAGCCCGAACCAGAGACAGCGCAAGAAGTCTTGCAGATATTGCGCGCGTTGTTGAGAAAGCGCGCCTCACGCAGGTACCAAGTGGCATTAGCTGCCGAGATCCACGAGCTGCCGAAGTTCTTGGAGTTACGATAGCTCGTGACCACGTGGAATCCCTGGTCAAAGGCATCGTTCATCTTGGACACGTAATCGCGGGAGATGACGTTATCGGCATCGAAGATAAAGTAGCCCTCAAACGTGTCGGGATACTCGTTGAGAATGCGATCGAAACCAAAGTCCATGACCCAGCTTTTGCCCTTTCGGGCCAGGTCATTGCGCTCGTAAACAATGGCACCGGCCTCGCGTGCGAGCTGCGCGGTGTTGTCGGTGCAGGCGTCGGCAACGACAAAGACCTCGATAAGCTCGGACGGATAGTCCTGGTCCTTGATGGAGCGTACGAGATTGGCAATTACGGCTTCCTCGTTATGCGCAGCAATGAAGAAGGCATAGCGGTGAAGTTTTTTGGCCTTGGGAGGCGCGACCTCGCCACGAAGAGCGCCAATGACAAAGAAGACCACCTGGTACAGAAAGCAGACCGTGAGCAGCGTAACCACAATCTGGTTAAAGATCACGATGGGCGTGTTAGTTTGTAAAAAGGCGAGCATGCAGGCTCCCGAGAACGCGTTACGTAAACAACCGTATATCTTACCGCAGGCTTACCGAGTTCAAGAAACCACCTAATACTGGCTAGGCTTCGAGCAGACCGAGCTGCGGGACGATGTCGTCGCCGGCGGCGGTGCGGCCAAGCGAGCGCGGGGCCAGGTCGTCAAGAACCGCAGCAAGATCCCAAGGCAGCTCGTCGCGGCATTCGATGCGCTCACCCGTCACGGGATGGTCGAATGCGACGCGCCAGGAATGAAGGAATTGCCTGGTCAGACCCTGATCGGCACGCGCATCGCACTTACCGTAGAGCGGATCGCCCACGCAGGCGTGGTTGATATGGCGCATATGCACGCGAATCTGATGTGTGCGGCCCGTAAACAGGTGGCACTCGACGAGCGTATAGCCGTCGTCGAAACGCGTGGAATCGAAGCGCTCGAGGACTTTAAAGGTCGTAATGGCCTGACGGGCAAAGGGGTCGTCCGAAACCGCCATCTTGACGCGGTCGCGCGTAGAACGGGCGATACCGGTATTGATGGTGCCCTCGTCCATGGCGATGTGCCCGTGAACGAGCGTGATATAGCGACGATCGAGCGTGCGCGTGCGAATGAGATTTTGGAGCGCGCGCTGCGTGTCGTCGTCCTTTGCCGCAAGCATGAGACCCGAGGTATCGCGATCCAAACGATGCACGATCCCGGGGCGGTCCTCACCCTGTACGGTACCAAGATGGTCGATGCCGCAGTGGTAGACCAGAGCGTTCGCAAGGGTGCCGCTCTCGTGGCCATGGGCGGGATGGCACACCAGGCCCCGCTGCTTGGAGAGCACGATAAGGTAGTCGTCCTCGTAGCGGATATCGAGGGGAATGGCCTCGGGAATCACGTCGGTCGGGTCGTGCGGCTCGGGCAAGTCGACCGAGATGCGATCGCCGGCGCGTACGGCGCACTTTTTAGAGAGACAAGTCTCACCGTTGACGGCAACGGCGCCTCCCTCGATCAGATGCGCGCAGGCAGAGCGCGTGGGACAGCCATCGTTGGCGCCCAAATAGGCGTCAAGACGCTGACCAGCGGAATCGTCGGCAACAAGAATATGGATGTCGGCCATTAACGCTCATTCCTTTCGCGAATCTTGCGGGCACGCTCCCCACGCTGCTTGGCCTTGCGCTTAGCGCGGGCCTCATCACGGGCATTGAGCTCGGCAGTCGCATCAACCTCGCGGGCCGCGGGGCTCAAGAACATGTATCCGAAGAGGGCGAGCACGACGCCCAAGGTAATGCCGATATCGGCCACATTGAAGACGGGGAAGTCGATGAAGGTGGTGGCAATAAAATCGGTCACGAAGCCAAAGGCCAAACGATCGATAGCGTTGCCGATAGCACCGCCCGCAACCATCGCCATGCCCACAACCTCAAGATGGGCGAGCTGGGGTGCACGAATGAGGTACACGGCAATAGCGACAATGACCGCCAGCGCCAGCACGGCAAACGCGATGCCATGCCCCTCGCCCATGCTAAAGGCAGCGCCGATATTGCGGACAAACAGGAAGTCGATCACGCCGGGGATGACGGTCACATGCAGTGCATCGCCCACGGCACGAACCGCAAGCTTGGTCAACTGGTCAACAAGCAGCACAACGAGCGCCACCCCACCAGCAACACCCAACCGCCAACGCAAAGACGGCGTCATATCCCCAGTACGACCCAAAGAAATCCCCTACCCTCAAGATCATCGAATTACGTTTAATACAAAGAACTATCTTATATTGCCATACGCAGAACGCACGACATATCCACCAACGCAAGCGAAATAACCAGCTAAAAACGAAAGCGACATTCCGAATAACGGAATGTCGCTTAATAGCTTTCGACTAAAAACGCAAGTCGAAAGAAAGCCTCTAGCTCCAGCAATGGAAACGCCGCGTTATCGTCACCAACAGCGAAAACGTCCCTAAGCGAGCAAGGTGACGTGAAAGAGGAGGGAAGCGTACTTTG
>URIE01000008.1 GCA_900547805.1 uncultured Collinsella sp. | reverse complement strand
CCAGCTGGTCGAGCGGCTCGGCAGGGGAGGAGAGCTTGCCCGTCTCCGGGTCCAAAACACCCGCCTGGCAGATACTTCCGCGGCTCATGCCCGCGCATGCCTCGCAGGTGCAACCGGGGACATGCGAGGCGCCCGGCTTCCAAGGCGCGGCGTCCAGGCGACGGCTCGACCCGTCCCACGGCACGCCGGCGACGGGGAACATATGCGTGGTGGTGCAGAGGAGCGCGCGGCCGCCAGCGCGCATAAGCTCAAGGCCGAGCGTCTTTAGCAAGGTCGACTTGCCGCCGCTGCCGATAATCGCGGTAATGCCCGGCTCAATCCTGAGCGCCGAGGCAAGATTGCCGCTAACCGTTTCCATCTGTTCACCGCCGTATAATACTGTGATAATAAATAATCATCAGAGTAGCGGTCGAACCGCTTTTGCTCTGCTCAAACCGTAGCACAGGGAGGTGCCCCGGGAATGCTCGTTTATGTTCGCGGCGCCGGCGATATCGCCACGGGCGTCGCCGCTCGCTTGGTGCGTGCCGGCGTGTCGGTCGTTATGGCCGATATCGCGGTTCCCACGTGCATCCGCCGCACAATCAGTTTTTGCGAGGCTATTCGCTTGGGCGAGGTCGAGGTCGAGGGCATTCGCGCTCGCTTGGCACAGACGCCGGCTGAGGCGCTCGAGATTACCCAAACGGGGGATGTTGCCGTTGTGGTGGACCCCCAGGCCAAGATGCTCGATGAGCTTAAACCCGCGGCTGTGGTCGACGCGATTTTGGCCAAGCGCAACCTGGATACCACGCGCGACATGGCGCCTGCCGTCATCGCCGTGGGGCCGGGCTTTACCGCGCCGGTTGACTGCGACGCCGTGGTCGAGACCATGCGCGGGCATTTTTTGGGCCGCGTGATTACCCAGGGCTCACCCCAGCCCAACACGGGCGTGCCGGGCATTATCGCCGGCTATGGCAAGGAGCGCGTTATCCACAGCTCCGCCACCGGCGTGTTTCGGTCCGACCGCACAATCGGCGACATCGTGAGCGCCGGAGACGTGATTGGCTACGCGGGCGATACGCCCATGTGCACGCAGATCGATGGCTGTCTGCGCGGGCTTTTGGCGAACGGCGTGCAGGTGACTGAGGGCTTTAAATGCGCCGATGTCGATCCGCGCGGCGATGCCAGCTATATCAACTACATTTCGGACAAGGCGACGTCGGTCGGCGGCGGCGTGCTCGAGGCACTCGCTATGCTCACCGATGTCTTTAGAGGATAGAAGGCGGCAATGGAAAAGCTCGATGTTGTGAATGCGGCGCTTGTCGCCCTGCGTGCTGGCGAGACGTGCGAGCTCGTGGTCGTGGCCGGCACGGCGGGGTCGTCGCCGCGCGGCGTGGGCGCCTGGATGGCCGTCTTTGCCGATGGCAGCCAAGCGGGCACCATCGGCGGCGGCAAGATTGAGCTCTTTGCGCTGGACGAGGCGCGCGAGCTGCTGGCCGCAGGGCAATCGCGTCTGGTCCGCTACACCATGGGCGGCGAGAACTCCGATACCGGCATGATCTGCGGCGGAGCTATCTGCCTGTGCTACCTGCATTTGGATGCGACTCAGGCACCGTTGTTCCAGTCGGTTGCCGACGTCTTGGCCTATCGGCGCATCGGCGACTTCGTCATCGACTTTGAGCCGTTTATCGCGAGCGCGCTCGAGGGCGATGTGGCCGAGTACCATGGCGAGGCATCGCGCCATACCATTGCCGGCTGCCCCGAGCTTTCGCTGGTGGAGGAGGGGAGTAAGGTTGCCTACACCAACGCCGCCTCCGAGATTCCTCCCGCGCACATCGAGACGCTCTGCCCCGAGGGCCTGACCTACATCTTTGGCTGCGGACACGTGGGCGCCGCGACGGCGCGCGTGCTCACGGCGGCGGGCTTTGCCGTCGTGGCCTGCGACGATCGCCCCGGCACGTTGACGCCCGAATGGGTGCCCGGCGTCTGCGACCGTCGTCTGGTCGACTACAAGAGCCTGAGCAAGCAGTGCCCCATCGGCCCGCGCGACTTGGTGGTCGTGGCCACAGCAGGCCACAAGTCCGATATCGACGTGGTGATTCAGGCCATGCGCGCCAAGCCTGCCTACCTGGGCTGTCTGGGTTCGCGCCGCAAGACGGCCTTTGTGCGCGCTCGCCTGGAGCAGGAGGGCTTTACGCAGGACCAGATTGACGAGCTGCACCTGCCGATCGGCGTTGCCATCGAGGCCGAGGACCCCGAGGAGATCGCCATCTCCATAGCCGCCGAGATGATCCACCTGCGCCGCACCAAACTCGTCCCCCGCAAGCGCTAATCGCATCCCATTAATAAGTTGCGGTGAAATAGTTCCTAGATAAGCCTGACGGGCGGTCAGTCGGGAACTATTTCACCGCAACTGCTGTTTGTCCCCGGGGGATGCAGGATAGCGGGTCAAAATGCTACCTGTGTCATATGCCCTATAATGTCCGACCGTTGAGCGGCATGGGACCGCTGCTTAGGGTATGGGAGGCGCAAATGGCAGAGTCGGCAGCAGGGGACGCACTGTTCGAGCGTACGGGAAAAGTTTCGTTTGTGCAGGTATTACCCCATGCGCTGCAGCATGTGCTGGCGGCATTCGCGGGTATCGTCACACCCGCTATCATCATCGCTTCGGTCTGCGGCTTTACCCCTCAAGAGGAAGCCGCTGTCATCCAGGCGTCGCTTGTCCTCTCGGCGCTCGACATTTTCCTTCAACAGTTCCCCATAAAAGGTGTCGTCGGTTCGGGCCTGCCCATCGTGATGGGCGCGAGCTTCACCTTCGTGCCGGCGCTCAAGGCGGTCGGTCTCGAGCTCGGCTTTGAGGCCGTGCTGGGCGCCCAGGCAATCGGTGGCGCGCTCGTCGTGCTCTTCGGCCTGCTGTTTAGGCGCGTGAGCTTTCTGTTCCCGGCCCCGGTGCTTGGCACCGTCATCTTTGTCATTGGCCTGTCGCTATGCCCAGTGGCAGTTGCCTCCATGGCGGGCGGGGAGGGCGCGGCCGATTTTGGCAGTGTCACCAACTGGGCCGTCGCACTTATGACGTTCGTCGTCACCTTTATGGCTGGCAACTACGGCAAGGGCGCGCTTAGGCTGGGCAGCATCCTGGCCGGTATCTGCGCGGGCTTTGTTTTGGCTGCGGTGTTGGGCATGGTCGATTTCTCGGCCATCGCGACCGCCAGCTGGTTCGCCCCGCCGGCCCTGGGCGCCCATCGCCTGGTGTTCGACCCGGCCGCGTGCGCCGTTGTGGGCGTTGTCGCCATTGTCAACGCCGTGCAGGTCATGGGCGAGTTTGCCGCCGTGTCGTCCGCCGCGCTCGATACCCCTGCGACCGATAGCCAGATCTCGGGCGGTCTGATCGCCAACGGCCTGGTCGGTATGCTGTCGGGCTTTTTGGGCGGCGTCCCCACGGCAACCTTTGGCCAGAATGTGGGCATTATCGCCGAGAACAAGGTCGTCAACCGCATGGTCTTTACGCTTGCCGCCGCCATCTTGCTCGTCGCGGGCCTGCTGCCCAAGTGCGCGGCGGTGCTCACGTCCATTCCGCAGCCGGTAATCGGCGGCGCCACGATCGGCGTGTTCGCGACCATCGGTATGAACGGTGTGGTCATGTTTGCCCGCCACGGCCTGTCTCAGCGCGATACCACGCTCATGGGTCTCTCTATCGCCTTTGGCACGGGCATTGAGCGCACGGCCGGCGCGCTTGCCGGCGCTGGATTCCCCGCATGGGTTGGCACCGTCTTTGGCGGATCCTCCATTGCTGTCGCCGCGCTCGTTGCTGTGATCCTCAACCTGGTCCTCCCGCGCCAAAAATAACGCCCCATATATGAGTTGCGGTGAAATACGGATTGTTTAAGCCTGTTAGGCCGCCCAACAGTCCCTATTTCACCGCAACTGCTTGTTGGGACCCATTTGTGCGGGGGAGTTGTGGAGTTGTGCAGGCAGACGAGGTTTTTCTGGAAATACGAACCCAATGCGCGTATAGTACCGATTGTTTTGTCGGCTCCTGCTGCGTCGAGTCCAAACCGCAAAATGCCATGAGCGGCGCGGATGCAGTCAGGAGGCACGAGGACAACCCACCGTGGCCACGCCCCGTGCTTAAAACCCCAAGAAGGAGTGAACAATGGCAGAAGAGAAGTATGTGCCGCGTCTGAAGACCAAGTACAACAACGAGGTCAAGCAGCAGCTTCAGGACAAGTTCCAGTACGAGAACGTCATGATGATCCCCAAGTTTGAGAAGATCGTCGTGAACATGGGTGTCGGCGAGGCCGCTACCGATTCCAAGGCCATCGACGGTGCCGTGCGCGACCTGCGCGCCATCACCGGCCAGCAGCCGATGATCACCCGCGCCCGCAAGTCCATCGCTACCTTCCGCCTGCGCGCTGGTATGCCGATCGGCTGCAAGGTTACCCTGCGTGGCGACCGTATGTGGGAGTTCTTCGATCGTCTGACCTCCGTCGCGATCCCCCGTATCCGCGACTTCCGCGGCATCTCCGCCAAGAGCTTCGACGGCCGTGGTAACTTCTCCATGGGCGTCACCGAGCAGCTCATCTTCCCCGAGATCGACTTCGACTCCGTCGATCACCAGCGTGGTATGGACATCACCTTCGTGACCACCGCCAACACCGATGAGGAGGCTAAGGCCCTTCTGGACGCCTTCGGTTTCCCGTTCAAGAAATAGGTTCACCTGCCCTATAAGCGCCGTTCCCACAAGGGGGCGGCGCTTGGGGCGAACAATACTCTATGTGAGGAGGATATAAGTGGCTAAGACATCGATGATCGTCAAGTGCAATCGCAAGCAGAAGTTCTCTACTCGTGAGTACACGCGCTGCCAGCGCTGCGGCCGTCCGCACTCTGTGTACCGCAAGTTCGGCCTGTGCCGTGTCTGCTTCCGCGAGCTTGCACTCAAGGGCGAGCTTCCCGGCGTTAAGAAGGCCAGCTGGTAAGTCACTACCAGCGTTTCAAGCATCAGTTTGGAACAGGGAAAACGCGCTAAAAAGGCTTTGCCGTTAAGGGCGGCGAAGAACCAAGAGCACGTGTTCATCAAGAACGAAGGAGAATCTGTATGAACCTTACAGACCCGATCGCAGATATGCTTACGCGCATCCGTAACGCTAACTCTGTGAACAAGGCCACGGTCTCCATGCCGAGCAGCAAGAAGCTCGTCGAGATCGCTCGTGTTCTGCACGAGGAGGGCTACATCGAGGGCTACGATGTCGAGGACACCGTTCCCCAGAAGACTCTGCACATCACGCTTAAGTATGGTCCCAAGAAGGCTAAGGTCATCAACGGCATCCGCCGCATTTCCAAGCCGGGCCTGCGTAAGTACACCGGCGTTGCCGACATGCCCCGCGTCCGCGGTGGCCTTGGTACCGCCATTATTTCCACCAGCCATGGCGTCATGACCGACCGCGATGCTCGCAAGCACAACGTCGGCGGCGAGATCATCGCTTACGTCTGGTAATTCGCTCGGTAGGTAGAAGGAAAGGAGATCACCGTGTCTCGTATCGGTAATAAGCCTGTCCAGATTCCCGCCGGAGTCGAAGTGGCAGTCAACGGCAACAACGTTGTCGTCAAGGGCCCCAAGGGCCAGCTCGAGCTCGATGTCTTTGAGAAGCTCGCTATCAACGTCGAGGACAACGTCCTCACCGTTTCCCGTCCCGACGACGAGCGTGAGACCCGTGCCCGCCACGGCCTCACCCGCGCCCTCATCCACAACATGGTTGTTGGCGTTTCTGAGGGCTTCGAGAAGAAGCTCGAGCTCGCCGGCGTCGGTTACCGCGTGCAGCAGAAGGGCAAGAACCTCGAGTTCTCCCTGGGCTTCTCGCACCCCGTGATCGTCGAGGCTCCCGAGGGCATCACCTTCGAGGTTCCCGACAACACCCACGTGAACGTCAAGGGTATCAACAAGCAGCAGGTCGGTCAGATCGCCGCTGAGATCCGCGGCCATCGTCCTCCCGAGCCTTACAAGGGCAAGGGTATCCACTACGTTGGCGAGCACATCCGCCGCAAGCTGGGTAAGGCCGCCAAGTAGTCGTAACCGACTCACTCGCATAAGACCAGCACCCCGTCAGGTGCTGGCAAGATCAACCTTTTTAGGAGTTTACGTATGAACAAGCATAAGGCGAAGCTGGAAGGCCTCAAGCGTCGTCAGCGTCGTGTTCGCGGCAAGGTCTCGGGTACCTCCGAGCGTCCGCGTCTTCGCGTGACCCGTACTAACGCCAACATCTATGCCCAGATCATCGACGACAGCAAGGGCTCCAGCCTGACGCTCGTCTCTGCCTCGACCCTCGAGGCCGAGTTCAAGGGCACCCACACCTCGAACAAGGAGGCTGCGGAGAAGGTCGGTCAGCTCGTTGGCAAGCGCGCCATCGAGGCCGGCATCACCAAGGTCGCCTTCGATCGCGGTGGCCGTATCTACCATGGCCGCGTCAAGGCCCTCGCCGACGGTGCTCGTGCCGCCGGTCTCGAGTTCTAGGAGGTATGTAGCACATGGCTCGTAATCAGAAGCAGCAGCGCGAGGCCTCCGAGTTCGAGGAGCGCGTCGTTTACATCAACCGCGTGTCGAAGACCGTCAAGGGTGGTCGTCGCATGAGCCTCGTCGCTCTCGTCGTCGTTGGCGACGGCAAGGGCAACGTCGGCGTTGGCATGGGCAAGTCCGCTGAGGTGCCCATGGCCATCTCCAAGGCGTCTCTCGATGCCAAGAAGAACATGTTCCACGTGCCGGTGACCGAGCAGGGCACCATCCCGCACGAGGTTCTCGGCCACTTTGGTGCCGGCCGCATCATCATCAAGCCCGCTGTCGAGGGTACCGGCGTTATCGCCGGCGGCGCTGTGCGTCCCCTCTTCGAGCTTGCTGGCATCAAGAACGTCCTGTCCAAGTCCCTCGGTACCGACAACGGCCTCAACATCATCAAGGCTGCCGTCGAGGGCCTCAAGGAGCTCTCCAGCCCTGAGGACGTCGCGGCTCGCCGTGGCCTGACGGTCTCCGAGATGTTCGTCGGTAAGGAGAACTAAGCATGGCTGACACCATCAAGATCAAGCAGGTCCGCAGCACCAACGGTTGCAAGCAGGACCAGGTCCGTACTGTCCGTGCCCTCGGTCTCCACAGGATCCGCGAGGTTCGCGAGATTGCTGACAACGAGTCCGTCCGCGGCATGATCTTCAAGGTCAAGCACCTTGTCGAGATTGTAGAGGAGTAGCAAATGCAGCTTCACGATCTTACCCCCGCGCCCGGTTCCACCAAGAACCGCAAGCGCGTCGGCCGTGGCAATTCTTCGGGTCACGGTACCACTTCTGGCCGCGGTCAGAAGGGCCAGGGTTCTCGCTCTGGCGGCACCAAGGGTGCCGGCTTCGAGGGTGGCCAGACTCCGCTGGCTATGCGCCTGCCCAAGCTTCCGGGCTTCCGCAACCCCCGTCGTATCGAGTACACCGCTGTTAACGTTGAGCGTCTCGAGCGTAAGTTCGAGGACGGCGCTGTGATCGACGGTGCCGCTCTTAAGGCCGCTCGCATCACCAAGAGCGAGTTCGAGCCCGTCAAGGTGCTCGGCAATGGTGAGCTCACCAAGAAGTTCACGGTCAAGGTCGACAAGGTCAGCGCTTCTGCGCAGGCCAAGATCGAGGCCGCCGGCGGAAAGGTCGAGCTGCCGTGCTAAATGGTCTTAAGAATGCTTTCCGCATCAAAGAATTGCGCGAAAAGATTCTTTTTACCATAGCTATGCTCGTCGTGTACCGCATTGGTGCGCACGTTCCTGTGCCCGGCATTCCCTTCCAGGGGATGCTGGGCCTTTTCTCGACCGATAACAATTCGGTCGCCGCAGGTGCTATGGCCCTCCTGAATCTTTTCTCTGGCGGCGCGTTGAGCTATGTGTCGGTGTTTTCGCTGGGCATCATGCCTTACATCACCAGCTCGATCATCCTCCAGATGCTCCAGGCCGTTGTGCCTTCCCTGCATGAGCTTGCCCGCGAGGGCGAGGTCGGTCAGACCAAGATTACGCAGTATTCGCGCTACCTCACCCTGGCTCTGGCAATCCTCAACTCCGTGGGTTACCTCTTCCTCTTTAAGAGCTTCGGCATCAGCTTCAATGGCGCTGGCGCTCCCGAGATCATCTTCGACCTCATGATCGTCGGCACGCTCACCGCGGGCGCCATGCTGATCATGTGGATTGGTGAGCTCATCACCCAGCGCGGTATCGGCAATGGCATGTCGCTGATTATCTTTGCGAACATCATGGCCGGTCTGCCGCAGGCTATCTTCTCCAGCACCGAGGGCAATGCCGGTGGCATCATCACCATGGTGATCATCTGCGCCATCATCCTGCTGGTTATCCCGCTGATTGTTTTCCTTGAGCGCGGCCAGCGCCGCATCCCGGTCTCCTACGCCAAACGCGTCGTGGGCCGTCGCATGATGGGTGGCCAGACCACCTACCTGCCCATCAAGGTCAACACCGCGGGTGTCGTGCCGATCATCTTCGCTTCGGCGCTGCTGTACTTCCCGGCTCAGATTGCCGTGTTCTTCCCCGGCATCGGCTGGATTCAGGCAGTTGCCTCTGCGCTTTCGACCGGTTGGCTCAACTGGGTGCTTAATGTTGTCCTCATCGTGTTCTTTGCGTACTTCTACACCTCCATGGTGTTCAACCCCGATGACACGGCCGACAACCTTAAGAAGCAGGGCGGCTTTATTCCGGGCGTGCGTCCGGGTAGGGCTACCGCGGCCTACATCAAGAACGCGCTCAACAAGATTACGCTTCCCAGCGCTGTCTTTTTGGCGCTCATCGCCATCGTGCCTTCGATCATCTTCTCCTTCACGGGTAACCATCTGATCCAGGCTTTTGGTGGCACGTCCATCCTCATCATGGTCGGCGTCGTGCTCGACACGGTCGATAAGCTCGAAGGCCAGATCAAGATGTATGATTACGATGGATTCTTTAAATAGGCTAGAGGAGGATTGCTCATGAACCTCGTATTGCTCGGAGCTCCGGGTGCCGGTAAGGGCACCGTCGCACAGGAGCTCGTCGCCGAGTTTGGCGTCGCCCACATTTCCACGGGCGACCTGCTGCGTGCTGCCGTCAAGGGTGGCACCGAGCTTGGTATTCAGGCTAAGAAGTACATGGATGCTGGCGAGCTCGTCCCCGACCAGCTCGTGATCGACCTTGTCAAGGAGCGCCTTGCCGCCGATGACGCCCAGCAGGGCTTCATCCTCGACGGCTTCCCGCGCAACACCGCCCAGGCTGTGACGCTCGATTCCGAGCTCTCCGCCATGGGTCGCGAGATCGACTGTGCCCTTCTGGTCGATGTGGCCCCCGAGGTCATTATCGATCGTCTGTCTTCGCGTCGCACCTGCCGCGCCTGCGGTTACACCGGCACCGCTGCCGATGCTACCTGCCCCAAGTGCGCAGGCGAGATGTATCAGCGCGACGACGACAAGCCCGAGACCATCAAGAACCGTCTCGACGTCTACGAGAAGTCCACGAGCCCGCTCGTTGACTACTATCGTGGCCAGGGTCTGCTCAAGTCGGTCAACGGTGACCAGGCTCGCGAGACCGTGTACGGGGATGTCAAAGAGGCTCTCGGTCTATGATCAAGATTAAGTCTGCAACGCAAATCGAGCAGATGAAGAAGGCAGGAGCGCTATCTAAGATGGCGCTCCGCCACGTTGGAGCCATGGTGCGCCCCGGCGTTTCGACTTTTGAGCTCGATCAGCTCGCGGAGCAGATTATCCGCATGCATGGCGGCACCCCGGCCTTTAAGGGTTACGGCGGGTTCCCGGGGACCATTTGCGCATCGATCAACGATGCCGTGGTCCACGGTATTCCCAACCCCGACATGATCCTGCGCGATGGCGATATCATCTCCATCGATACGGGAGCCGTTGTCGACGGTTGGGTCGGCGATAACGCTTGGACGTTTTTCGTCGGCACCCCCACGCCCGAAGCCAAGGCTTTGTGCGAGGTCACGCGCGATTGCCTTAAGGCTGCCATTGAGCAGGCTGTTCCCGGTAACCATATCGGGGACGTCGGTTATGCCGTTCAGTCCCTCGCCGAGTCTCACGGTTACGGCGTGCTTCGTGATTATGTGGGCCATGGCATTGGTCGCGTAATGCACGAGGACCCCAACGTTCCTAACTATGGAAAGAAGGGGAGGGGCGTTCGTCTCCAGGCCGGCATGGTCATTGCCATCGAGCCGATGGTTACGATGGGTTCCAACCATGTGAGCACGGGCTCCGATGGTTGGATCGTTACGACCAACGACCACCTGCCCGCCGCGCACTACGAGAACACCGTCGCCATTACCAATGACGGTCCGGTGATTCTCACCACGGATGCGCAAGGTGCTTGGTGTTCGCTCCAAGGCGGAGAAATGTAACAAGTTCCGCTTAGTTGTGGAGCCATTACGAAGTTATTACGATGCGTGCATACGTGTTGTAGAATACTCAATCGCTGTCGTTTTCTAGAGAAAGATGATTGCTTGTGAAGAAGGAAGACGCAATTGAGCTCGAGGGTACGGTAAAGGAACCGTTGCCCAACGCCATGTTTAAGGTTGAGCTCGAGAACGGTCATTCGGTTCTGTGCAACATTTCTGGCAAGATCCGAATGAATTACATCCGTATTCTCCCCGGTGACAGGGTTGTCGTGGAGCTTTCCCCGTACGACCTGACCCGCGGCCGCATCACCTATCGCTACAAATAGCGGCACGCATACACGCATTCCATTTCCGACTGCAGGCTTAGCTCAACCTACGGTCGGATTGTGTGTGAAGACCAGCCATAGTTTTAAACGCCTGCGGCTGGGCGAGTAGATAGTAGGGAAGTAGTTTGAGCGCTACCGAAAGGAAGAACGATGAAGGTACGTCCTTCGGTCAAGAAGATGTGCGATAAGTGCAAAATCATTAGGCGCCATGGCAAGGTCCTCGTCATTTGCGAGAACCCCCGTCATAAGCAGCGTCAGGGTTAAGAGAGGAGACTACGTTGGCCCGTATTAATGGTGTCGACCTCCCGCGTGAGAAGCGCGTTGAGATCGGTTTGACCTACATTTACGGCATCGGCCGCACCACTGCGACGAAGATTTGCGTCGAGTGCAACGTTAACGTGGATACGCGCGTTAAGGACCTCACCGAGGATGAGGTTAACGCCATCCGCGATTATATCGATAAGAACCAGATCATGGTTGAGGGCGACCTCCGCCGTGAGCGCAACCAGAACGTCAAGCGCCTTATGGACATCGGCTGCAACCGCGGCCTTCGTCACCGCAAGGGCCTCCCGGTCCGCGGCCAGCGCACCCACACTAACGCTCGTACCCGCAAGGGCCCGAAGCGTCAGATCGGTGCTAAGAAGAAGAAATAAGGAGCGCTAGATAGATGGCTACTGCTAAGAAGAACGTTCGCGCTGCCCGTCTGAAGCGCGCGGACCGTAAGAACATTTCCGTGGGCCAGGCTCACATTCGTTCTACGTTCAACAACACGATCGTTTCGATCACCGATCCCCAGGGCAACGTCATTTCCTGGAAGTCGGCTGGCCAGGTGGGCTTCAAGGGCTCCCGTAAGTCCACGCCGTTCGCTGCCCAGATGGCTGCCGAGGCTGCTGCCAAGCAGGCCATGGAGCACGGTATGAAGAAGGTTTCCGTCTTCGTCAAGGGCCCCGGCTCCGGTCGTGAGACCGCCATCCGCTCCCTCCAGGCTGCTGGCCTCGAGGTCTCGAGCATCCAGGACAAGACCCCCATTCCGCACAACGGCTGCCGCCCCAAGAAGCGTCGCCGCGTGTAACTGAAAGGATCGTATCAATATGGCAATCGACAGGACTCCTGTTCTTAAGCGCTGCCGTCAGCTCGGGATCGATCCCGCTGAGCTCGGTTACAGCAGCAAGAAGGAATCTATCCGTCAGCCCAAGCGCCGTCGCAAGGAATCTGAGTACGGCATGCAGCTGCGCGAGAAGCAGAAGGTCAAGTTCATCTATGGCGTTCTGGAGAAGCAGTTCCACGGTTACTTCAACAAGGCCCGCAAGATGAACGGCGTCACCGGTGAGAACCTCATGATCATCCTTGAGTCTCGCCTCGACAACGTCGTCTTCCGTCTTGGCTTCGCCCGCACCCGCAAAGAGGCTCGTCAGTCCGTCCGTCACGGTCACTTCACCGTGAACGGCAAGCGCGTGGACATCCCGTCCTACCGCGTCAAGGCCGGCGACGTCGTCGCTGTCGGCGAGAAGTTCCGTGACCTCCTCCCCATCAAGGAGGCCCTGATTTCCTCCGAGCGCTTTGAGGTCCCTGGCTGGCTCGAGGTCGATATCGAGAAGCTGTCTGGTAACGTGCTCGCTCTGCCGACGCGTGAGCAGATCAGCGGTGATATCAACGAGCAGCTCATCGTCGAGCTCTACTCTAAGTAGTCCATCCGGGCTGCTGAGGCTGGAGGTAATACATGTCAGAATTCATTAGGCCTCAGGTTCAGGTCGAAGAGATCAACGAGACGTCTGCTCGTGTCTCCGTCGAGCCGCTCGAGCGTGGTTACGGCGATACGCTGGGTAACTCCCTTCGTCGCGTTCTTCTGTCCTCGCTCGAGGGTGCCGCCGTCGAGGCTATTCAGATCGATGGTGCGCAGCACGAGTTCATGACCATCCCTAACATGGTCGAGGATGTCACCGACATCGTCCTGAATGTCAAGGGTCTTGTCTTCAGGGCTCTCGGCACGACCGACGAGGCGACCGCCACCATCTCGGTTGACGGCCCCTGCGAGGTCACCGGTGCGGACTTCTTTATTCCGTCCGAGTTTGAGCTGGTCAACCCCGAGCAGCACATCGCTACGCTCACCGAGGGTGGCCATCTCACCATGAGCATGCGCATCGGCTATGGCCGCGGCTATGTTTCTGGCGAGGCCAACAAGCGCGACAACGATCCCATCGGTGTGATCCACGTCGACTCGCTGTACTCGCCGGTTTCCCGTTGCGCCAAGCTCGTTGAGGCTTGCCGTGTCGGTCAGCACACCGACTACGACCGCCTTGTCCTCGAGATCGAGACCAACGGCTCCATCGCCCCGCGCGACGCCGTGGTCCAGGCTGCCAATATCATCAACCAGCATATGGCCGCCTTTATGAACCTTGCCGAGACCCCCGAGGTCGAGGAGGAGGCTTCGATCTTCGCTCCCGAGGTCACCAACGACAACGCCGAGCTGGACAAGCAGATCGAGGATCTGGACCTTTCCGTCCGTTCCTACAACTGCCTTAAGCGCGCCAGCATTCACTCGGTCCGTCAGCTCGTTGAGTTCTCGGAGAACGATCTGCTCAACATCCGTAACTTCGGTGTTAAGTCGATCGAGGAAGTGAAGGACAAGCTTGAGTCCATGGGCCTGAGCCTGAAGGCTTAATGCTTCGCATATTTGAGGAGAAACTAGACCATGCGTCACAACGTTAAGAAGGGCCTGAAGCTCGGCACCGATGCGAGCCACACCAAGGCCATGAAGAAGAGCCTTGCTAAGGCCCTCTTCGAGAACGACCGCATCAAGACCACCGAGACCCGCGCTAAGGCGCTGCGTTCGGTCGTCGACCCGATCATCACTTGGGCCAAGAAGGGCGACCTGCACTCCCGTCGTCTGGCTATCGCCAAGCTCGGCGATAAGCAGCTCGTTGCCGAGATCTTCGACAAGGCTGCCCAGGGCATGTGGCAGGACCGCAACGGCGGTTACACCCGCATCATGAAGCTCGGCAACCGCAAGGGCGACAACGCTCCCATCGTTATCATGGAGCTCGTCACCGAGCCTTGCACGCCTAAGGCCAAGAAGGCTGCTCCGGCCCCCAAGAAGGCCGCTGCTCCCAAGAAGGTCGAGGCCGTCGAGGAGGCTCCTGCTGAGGAGACCGCTGAGTAGACTTTCCGTCTGCATAGGCTATATTCGAGGGGTACGTTCGCGTACCCCTCTTTTTTTGTCGCGATACCGTTGCTTGTTTGTTGGGAGCGCCCATGACTGCGCCGTCTGATTTCAATTCGATTTCCGAGCTTGACGCCACACTCGTATTTCGCGTGGCCTATGATGGCTCGTCGTATAGCGGATTTGCCGAGCAGCCGGGACAGACGACGGTTGCGGGTGAGCTACGTCGAGCCATCGAGACGCTGCTTCGCCGCCCGATCGATCTGACGTGCGCGGGGCGTACCGATGCCGGCGTGCATGCCGTGGCTCAGTACATCAGCGTGCCCGTAACGGACGCTGAGCTCGCTTGTACGCGCCGTAGGTGGCTGCGGGCTATGGATGCCCTGCTGCCCAAAGATATCGCCATAAACGAGGTCTACAAGGCCCGTAAAGGCTTTTCTGCGCGTTTTGACGCGCGTTCCCGTACGTATACGTACCGTATTGCCGATCGAGATGCCCGCCCCGTGCTGTCCCGCGGTGCCGTGTGGTGGCATCGCTATCCTTTGGATGTTGAGGCTATGTCTGCTGCCTGCCCCGCACTGCTGGGCGAGCAGGACTTTAAAAGCTTTTGCAAGGTTGCTTCGGCCGTTGGCAAGCCCACGC
This sequence comes from uncultured Collinsella sp., assembly GCA_900547805.1. Taxonomy (GTDB): domain Bacteria; phylum Actinomycetota; class Coriobacteriia; order Coriobacteriales; family Coriobacteriaceae; genus Collinsella. The sequence goes on along the minus strand of URIE01000008.1, from coordinate 12,855 downwards.
ATCGCTGCGTGATGCGTGCCGAATTTGGCCATGAGGTTGCGTTTGGCGAGGACATCCTGACGTTCACCATCGAGGGCAATGCGTTTCTGCATTCGATGGTCCGTACGATCGTGGGCACGCTTGTCGAGATTGGCATGCATCGCCGTGAACCCGAGTGGATGCGCGAGGTCATCGATGCTTGCGACCGTACCGCTGCGGGCCCCACGGCTCCTGCCTGCGGCCTTACGTTTATGGGCGTGGATTACGATCCCGCCGAGCTTGTCCTGCTCGACTAGGGGAGGGCTCGACGCGCCGTTCGTCGGCACCTGTCATCTGTGGGCTGCGCGTGTGCAACATCTGTTCTTGGCGTGCAATACAACCGGTGTCTCATTGCTTTTATTGCCGGGGTGTACCATGAACGACAGTTTGATTCATTGCTGTCGAGAGGATGGATAACTTGGTTCGACGTGGCTCGCACCCGCGACTTTCGGTGATCCTTGTGGTAGAAGGTTCGCCCAGCTATGCGATGCGTGCGCTCGAAAGTATCCAGAACCAAGACCTCTACGATTTGCAGATTGTCGTTGTCTGCCGCGATGCTGCGCCCGGTGTGCGCCATTCGCTTCAAGTTGCTGCCGACAGGGACATCCATATTGATTTGATTGACGTCGAGGACGCGAAGCGCGGCGCTTGTCTACGTGCCGGTTTTGCTGCCTCGCGCGGCTCTCAAATCACCGCTATGAACGCCGATGAGTGGTTTGCTCCGCAGTCCCTTACCAAGATGGTCGATATCGCGTGCGATACTGCGGCAGACATAGTGTTCCCTACGGTGTCGCTCGACCGCTATGATGCGCATCGAGAGCGCCATTCGCGCGTCTTGGATGCTGCCTCTATTGTCATTGAAGACAAGTCTTCGATGGTGACCGGGCTGCCCCAGCTGATTTTAGGCGGCCTAGTCGTTCAGACCTCTGGCGTGATGTATAGCCGTCTGCTGTTTGAGGCATGCCTGTCACACGGCAAGGCGTACCGTACGGTTGAGTTTATGGCATATGCGCTCTCGCAGGCGCAGCGCGTCTCCGGCTGCGGCGACGCTTGTTTCCACGCGGTGGCGCCTAAGCTTACAGATGCCTTTGATCCCACCATGTATGCTAGGGTAGCCGATGACACCCGAGCGCTCGACGAGCTTGCGGACTCACTCTCGGAAGCAGATAGCGGTGGTCGGCTCAAGCTGGCAAGCCAAAAGTTCTACTTTGCCGGACTGGTCGCCTGCATCGAGAATTTGTGTCTGAGCCCGCATGGGGTGTCGTCAATCGAGCGTTCTGCCCGCATGCGTGATATGCTCGAGGCGCCTCGAACCCGTCAGATGGTCGCCGCGCTCAAGGATAACCATCGGGGGCTCGGTCTGTTGTTTGGGCCGATCGCTAGCGCCAAGCCCGCGCGCTGCGTGATGTGTACGCATCTGGCAGCTTTTCTTAACCGGACGGGCGCAAAAACCGCCTAAACGGCTCATTACGAAACAAACTTGCATAGAATTGTTTCGAAATGCGTTCTTATACACAAAAGCCTTCAAATAGCGTTAAACTATTCAATCACTGATTGATTGTCTCCGCCATCTTTTGGAGTGAGGGTTTGTATGGCTAAAAAACGCAATGGGCGCCAGGATGCCATTAGAGATATTGTGCGCAATAAGGATGTCCGCACGCAGCGCGTGCTGGTTGATGAGCTCCGTGCTATGGGCTTTGATTGCACGCAGGCGACTGTCTCTCGCGATATTGCCGACATGGGGCTGCGTAAGCTCCCTGAGGGCATCTATGTTCTGGCAGAGGACTTGCACCTGCAGCGTATGGTTTCCGAGCTCGTAACGGGCGTTCTGCGTACCGATAATCTGGTTATGATCAAGGCTCAGCCTGGCACGGCTTCCGGCATCGCCGCCGCTGTTGATGCGGCAGAGTTGCCCGATGTGCTTGGCTCGCTTGCCGGGAACGATACGATTTTGGTTATTGCCCAGACGGCCGAGGACGGCGAGCGCCTCGAGGCGCTGATCAATAAGCTGAGCAATTCTCGCAAGTAGGCGTGCGGGCCGAGCGCTCGGCACTGCGTGCGCTTACATAGTGGCTTGTAAGGGGTATCGACGTTGGTCGGTACCCCTTTTTGTTTGCCGGTATAAAGACCGCCCACCAGGTCGCTTCAAACTAAAAGGCCCCGAGCAGTTCAATAAGCTGCTCGAGGCCTTGTTGGCTTTAGTCGCGTACTTCTTAGCCGACCGTGTCGTCAGGCGTGGGCGAGGGGTCGGGAGTGGGCGTAGGCGTAGGCGTGCCGCCATCGCCGCCGGTCGAACCACCAGTGGAGCCGCCCGTCGAGCCACCGGTCGTACCGGTGCCCCCGGTGGTGTCGCCGCCCGTGGTCTCGGTGGTCGTGGTCGTCGTGGTAGTCGTTGTGGTGGTTTCCTCTTCCTCTTCCTCTTCGTCCTTGTCCTTGTCGTCGTTCTCCGACTTCTTGGTGTTGTTGGTGCCGTAGAACTTCCAGACGCTGTTGTTCTTGTAGGTGGGCGCCGTTCCGGTCGCAAACTCCTCGCGCTCGGTACCGGTCAGAACGGTGTTCATAAACCGCTTAAAGACAGGCAGGTTGGTGCTGTCGCCCAGCAGGTCCGTGCCGTACTTTTGGATGGGGATCTCGCCCGCGGAATAGCCGGTCCACAGGGCGCACGCCAGCTGCGGGGTATAGCCGCAGAACCACAGGTTGGTGGTGTTGTCGGTGGTGCCCGTCTTGCCGGCATAGGGCTGGTTGACACTCAGGGCGCCGGCAGCACCCGTACCGCTGCCCTTCATGACGCCGGACAGAACATCGGTGACCGCGGCGGCCTCGCCCTCGGTAAGCACCTGTGAGGGATTGTCGGTGTGCTGGTACAGCACCGAACCGGTACGAGAGTCAATCTCGGTGATGGCGATCGGCTGGCGATAGTAGCCGCCGTTGGCAAACGTCGCGTAGGCGGCGGCCATCTCGAGCGGCGAGATCGAGCCGGTGCCGAGGGTCATGACGGGAACGTCCTCGATGTTGTCCTTGGCGGGGTCGATGCCGAGCTTTTTGACGAGCGAGATGATCTTGCTGTTGCCGACGGCTTCCGCCACCTGGATGTAGCCGGTGTTGGAGGAGTATGCCGTCGCCTGCTTAAGCGTGATGTTGCCATAGCTCTGGTTGGCGTAGTTTTGTACCTCGGTTGTGGTGCCCTTGGCCTTGAGCGGCGAGTTGCAGTTGAGGGTGACGTTGGGGTTCATGCCGTTTTGGATGGCAGTTGCCAGCGTAAAGGCCTTAAAGGTGGAGCCGACGGGACGCTTGGCCGTGGCATGGTTTACGTGGTTCTCGTCGGCGTTGTAGTCGTAGCCGCCCACCATGCACTTGATGTAGCCGGTCTTGGGGTCGACGACGACCATGCCCATGTCCAGGCCGTCAAGCGAGAGCGTGTCGAGCTGCTCGCGGACGGCATTCTCTGCCACCTGCTGCATCGTGGGGTCGATGGTGGTCTTGACGGTCAGGCCGCCCTTAAAGAGCACGTCGGTCGAGAACTCCTGCTCCAGTAGCTGCTTGACGTAGGAGACAAAGTAGGGCTGCGAGTATACGTCGACGCCGCTGCCCGAGATTTCGGTCACGTTGAGGGTGATGGGCTCGGCCTGTGCGGCATCGTGCTCCTCCTGGGTTATGTGGCCCAGGCGCAGCATGTTGTCGAGAACCTTGTTGCGGCGAGACAGTGCCAGATCGGGGTTGACCGTGGGGTCGTACTGCGAAGGCGAGTTGGGAAGGCCGATGAGCAGCGCGGCCTCGCTGAGGGTGAGGTCGGCGGCGCTCTTGGACAGATAGGTCTCGGCTGCGGCCTCGATGCCGTAGGCGCCGTGGCCGTAATAGATGGTGTTGAGGTACATCATGAGGATCTCGTCTTTGGAGTACATGTCCTCCATCTTGATGGCGATGTAGGCCTCGCGCACCTTACGCTCAATGGTCGAGTCGAACTGCTCCTCCTGCAGGATGGTGTTGCGCACAAGCTGCTGGGTGATAGTCGAGGCGCCTTCGTGCCCGCCACCGAGGGTTGCCACCGCAGCACGCGCGATACCCCACAGGTCGATACCGCCGTGCTCGTAGAAGCGCTCGTCCTCGACGTCAACGGTGCCCTGCAGCACGTAGGGGGAGACCTCGTCCTTGGTGATGGACTTGCGGTTTTGCGTGTAGAAGCTCGCGATCTTGTTGCCGTTGCAGTCGACGATCTCGGTGGGCTCGCTCACCAGATACGCGTTGGCGTCGGTGTAGTCGGGCAGATCGGACAGCCAGCGGTTGACGTTGCCGACCATGCCAATGCCAAACGCCACGCCCGCAATCAGCAGAAAGCCCAAAAACGAGAGCAGGATTATGGGCAGAGCATGCGTCTTTGAACGGCTGCGTCCCTGTCGTTGGCGAGGACCCATATATTGACCTCCAGGTATGTCGTGCCGGACGGTGGATGTGCCGTCGGGGCAGGATGGACATAAGTTATTACACGATAAACCAAACGGGGCGCGCGAGGCCTCGTGTATGCTGGAAGACGGCATTTTTCAGAGTGAATGCATACCTTGGTAAGGAGTTTGTCGATGGCGATTCGGACGATGGGGCCGAGCGGACAATACGAGACTGGATTGGATGCTGCCGGCACGGCGCTGCCCGAGCTGCTGGCGCCGGCGGGCGGGCTCGACCAGATGCTTGCGGCCATCGCCGCGGGTGCCGATGCCATCTATGCGGGGTTGGGCGGCTTTAACGCCCGTGTGAGCGCCCATGGCTTTACGGATAACGAGTTTGCGCGCGGCTGCGCCGTGGCGCATGCCCATGGCGTGTGTGTGTACGTAACGCTCAACGTGTTCGTGTTTGACGATGAGTTGTCCGACGCGGTGGCGTTGGGAGCTCATGCACTGGAGCTGGGCGCCGATGCTCTGATTGTCGCCGATGCCGGGTTGGCCTGCGCGCTGCGCGCGGCGATTCCCAGGGTCGAGATTCACCTGTCCACGCAGGCGGGCGCTCATAGCGAGGGTGCCGTGCGGCTTGCCGCCGATGAGCTGGGGGTCGAGCGCGTGACGACGGCACGCGAGCTGACGGTCGACGAGATTGCGGCGCTATGTGCCACGGGCGTGCCCATCGAGGTATTCTGCCACGGTGCGATTTGCATCGGCTATTCGGGGGCGTGCGAGTTCTCGGCCCTGCGGCGTGGGCGCTCGGCGATGCGCGGCGACTGCACACAGCCGTGCCGTCTGGCGTACGACCTAGTGGACGAGGCGGGGCAGAGTGTTGTTGCCGTCGAGGGAGACCGCCTGCTTTGTCCGCGTGACTATCTGGGTATCGCGCACCTGCCCGAGCTTGTTGCCGCCGGCGTGGCATCGCTCAAGATCGAGGGACGCATGAAGAATCCCGATTACGTATTCAACGTGGTGAGGGTGTGGCGTCGGGCACTCGATATGCTGTGCGACGGCGCGTGGGACTCCGGTGCCGTGGAAGAGCTTGAACGCGAGCTGGGAAGGTCGTTTAACCGTGGGTTTACCGATGCTTACCTGCGGGGTCGTTCGGGTGCCGAGCTCATGAGCTTTGAGCGCGCGATCAACCAGGGCGTGCGCGTGGGCCACTTGGTCGCTGTGGGTCACGAAGAGGTGACGGTTGAGCTTGATGCCGCCGTGGCGGCGGGCGACACGCTCGAAATCCGATTTTACCCGGGTGCCGACGCGCGTCCCGATGTGCCCAAGCGCTGGCCACAGGTGCCTTGCCCCGTGGATGCCGCTGCGGGAGAGCGCATCGTCGTGCATTGCAAACGTAAGGTGGGCGCGGGCTGCGAGGTCTATCTGATTCGCAGAGCCGGCGTGTTGGATCAGACGGCGGCGGTGTTGGAGCGCATGCGGGCCGAGGCGGATGCGATTGCGCCCGTTGCGCGTGCCGTTGAGGTGCTGCCCTTTGAGGACGCTGCGGTGGATGGCGGTGCGTCGACGGAGTTGGCGGGGTCGGCGGGGCCGGCAAAGCGCGAGGATTTTGCTCGTATGGTCTTTGCCTGGGAGCTGATGGATGTGGGTCCGCGCGATGAGCGAGATCTGTCCGATACAACGGTGGTGCTCGACGAAGTGTGCCGCGCGGGCGACGCCGAGCGGACTCGGGCGCTTATGCAGCGTGCCGGGCGCGTCGTCTGCCGCAATCTGGGACAAGTGGCGATGGCCCGCGAGCTGGGCACAACGTTTGACGTGGCGGCGCCGGTGTTCTGTGCCAATCGGGCCACGCTTACCTGGCTGCGCGGACTCGGTGCGGGGCGGGTGTGCTTGTCGGCCGAGTTGCTCGGCAATGATGCGGAGCGTGTTGCCGAGCTTGCCGCTTGCCCCGGTGTCTTGGGGCCTGTCGATGCCGACCGTCCCGAGCTCATGGTGTGCGAGCACTGCTTGCTGACTGCCGAGGGCGCCTGCGCCACGGATGCAACGGGGCAGGTCCGTTGCCGTGACTGCTCGCGCCGTCAGCAGGCGCGCTTTTTGGTCGAACGTGACGGCACGCGTTTGCCGGTCGTTATCGACGCGTGCGGCAGGACGAGGATTTTCCTGTCGTAGGTGCCGCGTCGCGCTGTTTTGGTTATTATTAGTGGGTTTATGAACTTCCAGCACCGCCGTATCCGGTGAGGGTGCTATAGCAAAAGGAGGATACCCAATGCTGTCTGTTGACGAGCAAATGCGTATCATCACCTCGGGTGCAGCGCAGATCGTCCCCGAGGCCGACCTTCGCAAGAAGCTTGAGAAGGGCGAGCCCCTCAACATCAAGCTCGGCGTCGACCCCACCAGCCCCGACCTGCACCTGGGCCACGCCGTGCCGCTGCGCAAGATGCGTCAGTTCCAGGACCTGGGCCACAACGTCACCCTCATCATCGGCAACGGCACCGCGCTGATCGGCGACCCCTCGGGCAAGAACTCCACGCGTCCGCAGCTTTCGCAGGAGCAGATCGAGGCCAATGCCGAGACCTACGTGAGCCAGGCCATGAAGATCCTGGACCCCGAGAAGACCACCATCGTGCACAACGGCGACTGGATCCTTTCGATGGACCTGGCCGGCCTGCTGCAGGTATGCTCCAAGTTCACCGTCGCCCGCATCCTTGAGCGCGACGACTTTACCAAGCGCTACCAGTCTCAGACGCCGATCGCCCTGCACGAGTTCCTCTACCCCGTGATGCAGGCCTTCGACTCCGTTCAGATCAAGGCCGACGTCGAGATGGGCGGCACCGACCAGCTCTTCAACCTGCTCGCTGGTCGCGAGCTCATGGAGAAGATGGGCATGGAGCCGCAGATCGCGCTTACCATGCCGCTGCTCGAGGGCACCGATGGCGTGCGCAAGATGTCCAAGTCCTACGGCAACTACATCGGCCTGACCGATGCTCCCAAGGATATGTTCGGCAAGACCATGTCTATCCCCGACGAGATGATCGGCAAGTACTATCGTCTGGCCAGTTCGCTCACCCCGGCCGAGGTCGACAAGATTGACGCCGCCCTGGCCGACGGTTCCGCCGACCCCTATGAGCTCAAGCGCGCTCTGGGCCGCGACCTGTGCGATACCTACCACGGCGCCGGCGCCGGCGACGAGGCCCAGGCCGAGTTCGACCGTGTGTTCAAGGAGGGCCAGCTTGCCGACTTCCCCGAGAAGCACGTTGAGCTGACCGTCAACGACGAGGGCCAGATTTACCTCGCCGGCCTGCTCAAGGACCTGGGCCTTTCGGCCAGCGCCGGTCAGGCTCGTCGCGATATCGACGGCGGCGGCGTCAAGATCAACGGCAAGGCCGTGGCTCCCAAGAGCTATAACATCGATCCCAGCGCCCTCAAGCTGGGCGACACCCTCTCCGTGGGCAAGCGCAAGGGCTTTAAGTTGATTTAGTTCCGCCGTTCTACCGAACGGCGGACCGGCCGACGCTGCGCGGGCCGCATTTGGACAATCTGACGTTCAACTTCAAGGGCGCGACCAGAAGGTCAGCGCCCTTTCGTTTCGCGTCACCTTGTCTCAAATGCGACCCGCTCGCTGCCCGTCCTCAACCTGCGACGTTGCTTTGGCTGGCACTTTGGGATGCTCCTTGTTGAGAGCGCGATGCAAGGGGTTCGTCCTTTACTTTACCGAGATAAAGTGAACGTGTAGATTCGTAACCCACTCGCAACCGTTCTATGGCACGATATTGAACGAATGTATGCTATGCGCCCAAATCTTTTGGGCAGAGTGGGAGACAGTATGGTCAAGCTGTACGAGGACGGCATCTACCTGCGCGGCGGTAGCGAGGTTGTGCCTGTGGCCGAGGCTGCTGAGCGCGGCATTACGCAGGCACCCGAGGATGCCAAACGCGGAACCATCGCGTATTCGATCCTCCAAGCACACAATACGTCCGGCGACCCCGAGGCACTCAAGATTCGCTTCGACGCCATGGCGAGCCACGACATCACCTTTGTCGGCATCATCCAAACGGCGCGTGCCTCGGGCATGGAGCAGTTCCCGCTGCCCTACGTGCTCACCAACTGCCATAACTCGCTGTGCGCCGTGGGCGGCACCATCAACGAGGACGACCACGTCTTTGGCCTCTCTGCGGCCAAGAAGTACGGCGGCATCTTCGTCCCGCCGCACATCGCCGTCATCCACTCCTTTATGCGTGAGAACTTCGCCGGCTGCGGCAAGATGATCTTGGGTTCCGACTCGCACACCCGCTACGGCGCTCTGGGCACTATGGCCGTGGGCGAGGGCGGCGGCGAGCTGGCAAAGCAACTGCTGCGCGACACCTACGACGTCGCCTATCCCGGCGTTGTCGCCATCTACCTCACGGGCGCCCCGCGCCCCGGCGTCGGCCCGCACGACGTTGCGCTCGCCATCATCCGCGCCGTCTTTGCCAAGGGCTACGTCAAGAACAAGGTCATGGAGTTTGTGGGCCCCGGCATCGCGAGCATGACGACCGATTACCGCAACGGCGTCGACGTCATGACCACCGAGACCACCTGCCTGTCGAGCATCTGGGCCACCGACGAGGACACGCACGCGTTTTTGACCATGCACGGTCGCGGCGACGACTACCGCGAGCTCAAGCCCGCCGATGTCGCCTACTACGACGGCTGCGTCGAGGTCGATCTGTCGAGCATCAAGCCCATGATCGCGCTGCCGTTCCATCCTTCCAACGGCTTTGAGATCGACGAGCTCAACGAGAACCTCGAGGACATCCTGCACGAGGTGGAGCTCGAGGCCGCCAAGATCGGCGAGGGTAAGACGCACTTTAGCCTGCTCGACAAGATCGTCGACGGCAAGCTGCACGTGCAGCAGGGCGTCATCGCCGGCTGCTCGGGCGGCAACTACGACTCCGTGGTTCAGGCTGCCCGCGTGCTCAAGGGCGCCAACACCGGCTGCGGCGAGTTCTCGCTGTCGGTCTATCCCACGAGCCAGCCCGTGGCGCTCGAACTTACGCGTCGTGGCTATATCTACGACCTCATGGAGGCCGGCGCGATCGTGCGCACGGCGTTCTGCGGCCCGTGCTTTGGCGCCGGCGACACGCCTGCCAACAACGGCTTGTCCATCCGCCACACCACGCGCAACTTCCCCAACCGCGAGGGTTCCAAGCCGGGTAATGGCCAGCTGAGCGCCGTGGCCCTGATGGACGCCCGTTCCATTGCGGCGACGGCTGCCAACAGCGGCGTCCTGACGCCGGCGAACGACCTGCCCGAGGAGACTTGGGACGAGGCCTGCGAGTACACCTTTGACGACGCTCCGTACAAAAAGCGCGTGTACTGGGGCTTTGGCAAGGCGGAGCCTGCCGACGAGCTGGTCGAAGGCCCCAACATCAAGCCGTGGCCCGCGATGGAGCCTCTCGGCGACGATATCCTGCTCAAGGTGTGCTCCAAGATCATGGACCCGGTCACCACGACCGATGAGCTCATTCCCTCGGGCGAGACGAGCTCCTTCCGCTCCAATCCGCTGGGGCTGGCCGAGTTTACGCTGAGCCGTCGCGATCCGGCCTACGTGGGTCGTTCCAAGGAGGTCGACGCCGTGGAGAAGCGTCGCGTCGCCGGTGAGGCCGCGGGCGACCTGGCCGCGCTCGATGCCGAGCTTGCGGGCGTGTTTGAGGCGCTGGCCGGCGCGGGTGTCGCTGCCGACGCCAGGGCGACCGAGTACGGTTCCATGCTCTACGCCAAGAAGCCCGGTGACGGTTCCGCCCGCGAGCAGGCCGCGAGCTGCCAGCGCGTAATCGGCGGCCTGGCCAACATCGTCCATGAGTACGCCACCAAGCGCTATCGCTCCAACGTGATGAACTGGGGCATGGTGCCCTTCCAGATGGAGGCCGAGCCCAACTTCGAGGTGGGCGACTACGTCTTTGTGCCGGGAATCCGTGCCGCGCTCGATGGCGACCTCAAGGACATCGCCGCCTACGTGGTGCGCGCCGACGGTGCGGTTGAGCAGATTGAGCTCTATATCGCCGATATGACGGCCGAGGAGCGCGCCATCGTCAAGGCCGGCTGCCTGATCAACTACAACAAGTTCAAGGCCGCTGCCGAGTAACGCACTTAATTGTCCGCCCGGGGCTTACCCTTTCCCGCCCGCTCACGCGCTTCGCGAGGGTCGCGTTCGGGAAAGGGTAAGCTCCGGGCTACATCTCTGCGTTCTCGTTGGGTCTTGAGGGACGCTAAAAATAGACTTGCTTGATGCCGCCTCTGTTATCGGGGCGGCTTCTTTTTGTCGAAAACCACCACAAAGGTGCCTGTCCCCTTTGTGGTGGTGGGGGCGAGCTCGATGCTGCCGCGCTCGCTGAACGACATTCTAATGAGCGTCTCTACAGGATTTCATCCGGGCTGGCGGGTTTGGTTGTTTTGGGGATGCCGAGTTTGGATGACGCGAAATCGTCAACATTGTCCTTAATTCCGTCTTTGGTGTAGACAGTGACCATATAGGTGCTGTGTCCGAACTCGCTCTTGTCGCGTGTTGCCCAGGCATCCCAGTAGGCGGCCCGGCTTCGCCCTTTGATTTTTCCGACACGGCGGAGTTCTGTTCGCTTTAATTTCTGGTTGCTATAGATGGTTCGACCGGCCTCCTCGGTGAGCCCGCACTGTCCAAGCATCTTGTCGAGGACTTGGTTCATGTGGCGCTCATCGGTGTTTGGTGCGTAGTCGTAGGCGAGGGTGATGGAGTCGAGTGGCTGGTCGTCGATTAGATAGTTTAGCGCCTGAGGTTCAAGGCAGAAATAGGGGGAGCATCCGTCGACCTTGCCGAGCAACGGTAACTTGGACTGCCAACTTCCGGTGGGAATTGCATATTCGTAGAACACGCCACGGCAGACAAAGGAGAGCGAGGTGGCACGCGAGCCGGCGTCGATCATCCCGCAAAGATCGAAGGGCGAGGCGATACCAAAAGAAAAGGGAGTGACGACGATAAGGAAGAGCATCACGATGGGTATGGCGAGAATGGCGATGACGTTGCGACCGGTGGAATGAGACGGCTTCATATGCGCTCCTCGAGACAAAGAGCCGTTGAGGATAGGCAGAAATGGATATGTTCAGAGAACAATTCAAGTTTAATCTCATGGCGTGAGATGGTCGACCGTTAGCGTCGAAAACCACCACAAAGGTGCCTGTCCCCTTTGTGGTGGTGGGGAGCGCGCGGCTTCTTTTGGTGATAGTGTTAGCCGGCGGTATCATTAGGACAAATGGCGCGGGTTTGCATTGTGAGGTGTTTTGCCGTGAGCTGTCCTGGCCGTATTGGATTGATTGTCTTGGCGCTTGCGATCGCTGTGGTTGGCGCGGGCGCTGTCGGTATGGCATTTCTACCTGCTGCGGTGACGGAGCCGGTGGTCAAGCCTGTGACTCAATCTGTCGAACTTCTGACCGGCGACGACAAGCCCGAGACCATTACCGTTGATTTTGATGAGCAGCCGGCTGTGCTGGGTATTAGCAATTATCCGCGTATTCAGCTTGGGGCTATGCGCTATACCACGGATTCTAGTCTGATCGACAGGGCATCCGATCTGCTCAAGGGCAAAACCTTTAAGCGCTGGTATGGATATGCATCCTATCGGGCAAAAGCGAACGACATGGTTGGCGGATGCCACTCGTCCATCGAGTTGGACACCGCGAATGGCGCCAAGTTATGTGATGTTTCGTACGATCCTGGCTACGAGGGCAATGAGGGACCGGGTATCTACATCTTGGACGGCGATGTCGCCTATGTCATGGAGGGCAACCAGACCGAGCTCAACGATTTTATGGGTCAGTGCATTCAGGATGCCTATGAACAGACCTGCTTGCCCGACCCGCAGACTGCACGCGATAGTGGGTCTGCCCGTACATGGCTGTTCGAGGATGAGATGCCCTGGAACGCCGAATCGGGAAGTACGGGTTCGGCGAAGGAGTAGAGACCGCGACCACCACAAGGGGGATAGGCACCTTTGTGGTAGTTCTCGGCTTGTCTCGATTTGTAACATCTTGGCCGCTAAAAGTGGGTCTGGTGTTACAGATTGAGATTTTCGATTCGGGTGTCTTCTGTTTGTCTCGTTCTGTAACAGGTAGACCTCTTTTTGCCGAGTACTTGTTACAGATTGAGATAAAGGGGAGCTACTGAACATTTCATCTCGATCTGTAACACCTAGGACCAAAAATGACTGCTAGATGTTACAGATCGAGACGGTAGCGCGCCGGGGCCACAGCGGGCCGACGTCTCTGTCCCCTATCTCTCAATCACTCAGAAAATCTTATATATAGAGACTTAGATTTGTGTATAAGATCGTACAAAGCTGGCAACAATACTTCTCGAACAACGTGAAGCCGCCCCGTAGGGCGGCCGCCCCAAGAGAGGTGATTCCATGAGAATCGATAAGCTAGCAATGACGTCGCGCGAGGC
>URIE01000007.1 GCA_900547805.1 uncultured Collinsella sp. | reverse complement strand
GGCAGGCACTACATCCGCCCCACCGCCGAGCAGGTCGTCCGCGCCGCCTTCGACGCGCTTGGGATAAGTTAGGATATTCCCCCGCAAAGCCGCAGGTAGATGGCACGCAGTTAGTTGTGGCAGTACTAAATAGCCAGTAACCTGCCAAAAAAAGACAGGCTACCTTGCACCAAAAACCGTCGCAACATTCGATGAAAATCGTGCAAACGCGAAAAATCATCGGATGTTGCGACGGTTTGATTTTAGATAGCGGTCGAGCAAAGGACCGGGGCGCCTATTCGTCGGCGAGCTGGATGCCGAGCAGGCCCGAGAGTGCCAACGCCTGCTCGGCATTAACCGTCAGGCCACGCAGCTCATGGTAGTCGCCCGAGACGACAGGAGCCGCGAACGTACAACACGATACATCCACGCCGGAAAGCGGCGTCTTGAACACATCGATTCGCGTCAGGTCGCAGCCGTCCAAGCGCAATTGCCCCAGCTTTGCCCCCTGGAGTGCGGCCTCGGTCAAACGCGTGTCACGCGCAGCCATGGGGCCAATGCTTCCCTCCGAAAGGTTCGCATAGCTCAAATCGCACGATGTAAACGACACACTCGACAGACGCGCCCTGAGCAAGTTGAGCCCCGGCGCCGAGCAGTCAACGAAGTCGCAGCGGTTGAGCCAGCAGCCTTCCATGTTGCAGCGGATAAAGCGGCAACCGCGAAACACCACGTCGCGAAACGTCGAGCCGCTCCAGTCAACGCTATCGAACTCGCAAGATCGGAACACGACGCCATCGAAGGTCGCGCTGTTCGCCACGTCGCAGGCAAGATCCAAATCCTCAAAAGCGGTATTGGAGACGAGCTCATCGCCCTCGGCAAAGAGGTCGATGAGCTCGTCCATGCCCATATGGCAGCCAATCCGTTCGTTTACCCGGGCAAAACCACCACAAAGGTGCCTGTCCCCTTTGCGGTGGCTTGGGGTCGCGCTACTCACCGAGCATCTCTTGGAGCTTGGCTGCCACGGCATGTCCCAAGCTCTCGTGGCTTTCGGGCATCATATGCAGATAGTCGATATCGCCCGGCTCGGCAAACTCGGCGGCATTCAAAAAGTCGCAGCCAAACTGCTCGGCCACGTGCGCATAGTACTCGCCAAAATGTTCAGATGCCTCGACGGAACGCTCGTCAAAATCGGTCATATATACATCGGCGATCTGCGGCTTGATCTTGATAGGAGCCATCAGCAGGATGCGCGGGCAAGGCGCAGCGCCGGTCCACGGAAACGCGCGGACGGCGCGAATCAGCGCCATGGCGCCACGGGCGATATCGGAAGCTGTCACGTTAAAGACCGTCTTACAGTCGTTGGTGCCCAGCATGATCACAATGGCGTCCAGCGGCTTATGAGCCTCGAGCAGCATCGGAAGCGCGCGAATGCCGTTGAGGTTAGTGTCCAGATGGCACATGTCGTCGCGTACCGTCGTGCGGCCGTTGAGGCCTTCTTCAATTACATGCCAGCCCTCGCCTAAGTCACGTTGGACCACGCCACACCAGCGCACATCCTGTGCATAGCGCACCGCGGTACCGTCGCGCATGCCCGCCGGATCGTAACCATAGGTGTTGCTGTCACCAAAGCACAGAACGTTTTTCATCGTAAGCTCCCCACTCAATAAAAAGCCGACAGGAGCAGCCTCTCCCGTCGGCTCGGTATATCGCATCACGAGCACCGTTTACAGGTACTTGCGCCAGTCGTCGTCATCCTCGTCATCCTCGGCAGCGGCCTGAGCCTGCTCGGCGGCACGGGCGGCTGCGGCGCGGGCGGCAACCTGAGCATAGGACTCCTCGTTTCGCTCGGGGAAGTTTGCCAGCACGTGCTCGAATTTGGCGAAGTCCTCGTCCCAGCGCGTAGAGGGCACGGCAAAGAAGACCTGCTTGACCTTGAAGTCGCCCGATGCGAGCTCCTTGCGGAAGAGCTCGGCCACGGCCTCTGCGTCAAAGCCGTTGTTCTCGCAGCCCCAAGCACCCACTACGAGCTTCTCGCGGCCAAGCTCATCGCAGATAGCAAGCACAAAGCGAATGCGGTCGCGCAGGGCGTCAAGCAAGGCATCGTCGCTCACGCGGTACTCCTGGCGAGCACGCTTGGCGTTGGGTGCAGCGGCGACGATCACGTCAGCATAGGCGTGCACATGCTTGCGCTCGAAGCGCACCGCGGGCACCACCAGCGCACGGTTGCGGTACAGCTCACAGTTGATGTTGCGGCGACGGTTCTCACCGTACCATTTACGCTGCTTATCGAGGACGTTGTACAGATACGAATCGGCGCACAGCGTGGCCTCCTGGCCCAGATAACCCTGAATATATCCACCGCCCGGATTGGTAAACGAGGCAAAGGCGAGCACGGCCATGTCGCAGAACTGCGCATAGCCGCGACCGTTATCGAGGATTGCCTGCGTGGCGGAGGCATCAAGCACAGTGACCTCGGGCAGGACCGGAGCGGGCTCCTCAGCAGGCGCGGACTCAGCTTCGGCGATTTCCTCGGCAGGCTCCTCGACGGGCTCGGGCGCCGCCTCGGTCTCGGGCGCTGCCTCGACCTCGGCAGTCTCCGCGTTCTCGACGTCCTCGGCGACCTGCTCTTCGGTGGCCACAGCACTCTGAACCTTGGCCTTCATCGCCGAGACAAAGCCGGCAGGCATACCGTCAAACTCGCGAACACCGGCAAGCGAACGCTCGATATCCTTGGCGCACGCTTCGGACACAGTTGCCACGTGACGCTCGGCGGCCTTGGCACGGGCCTCGCGCTTGGGATTGGGCTGACCCGCTCGGTTGGACCTGCGGTTACGGTTCCTGTTGTCGACGTCTGCCATAAGTGGTCACCTTTCTCGGTCTCTGCCGCTATCGGCTTTTCCCATCCATGATACCCCGCCGCGTACAAAAAAGACGGCCCCGAAGGACCGCCTTTCGCATCGATTTGCACGCACGGCAAGCACCGCCGCAATTCGCCACTAGTCGCGACGGCCGAGGATGTTCAGAATGCGCAGGAACACGTTGATAATATCCACGAACAGGTTAGAGGCCATGAGCACGGCGTTGGGCAGCGTAGGCGGCACCGTCGTGGCAACATAGGTGTCGTAGCCAATAAAGCCAGCGAACACCACAATCACGATCAGGTCGGTGATGGACTGCGAAACGCCCATGAACATCAGCACGATCTCAACCAGAATAGTGGCGAGCAGAATACCAAAACCGATGCCATACACACGCTGGAAAAACTTGGGGAAGGTCACGCCAAGCGCGCCAAAGACAAAGGTGATGGCGGCCGTGGCGATAAAAGCGGTGTTGATGGTGGGCAGGTCATAGTTGGCAAGGCCAAACGACGCGGTCAGGCCAAAGGTACTCGCAAAGATTACGTAGCCCACAAGGGACAGGCCCACGGACTGCTTGCTGGCGGCGGCCGACATCATGACCATGCCGACGATGGTCAAAATAAACGAGCCAAAGACCAGCGGCAAGGCGGCGCCGCTCATCATCATGCGCGCAAACGACATGGTGCTCGTAAAGTAGGCGCCGGCGCCCATGGCGCAAAAGCCCAAGAAGATCAGGGCAGACATGGCGAGATTGTACGCGCGCGGCGACATCTCCTTGGCGCGGCTTGCGCCGCTCTCGACGGGGCCGTTCTGATAGCCCTGGATATCGTTCATACTTCGTCCTTTCAAAAAGCGCACGACAGCGCCGTAGGTAACAAGATTCCTGCCATTGTACCCGAATGCCGCACGTCCTTACCTACGGCGCTCGCCCTCAAGCGTACGATCAAAGGCCCAGACCCACCAACGCATCACGTGTGTCTGCGAGCCGTCTGCCCGCTCGCGCGTCTGGTCCTCCAGATACAACTCGGTCGCGTGCCCGCCAAAACGCACCTTATATGTTGCCGTACGGATGCCGTGGACCATCAGGCCAAACCCGGTGGTCGAGATAATTTCGTCGATCGTAAAACAACGGCCGTCGACCCAGCAGACGGTGACCGGCACGACTTGTCCGCCCGCGAGGATGCGAGCCACGACGTCCACATACTGCTTGTGTACGCGCCGAGTTTTGCCGTCTGTCTGTCGATATTCCATGCCCCCTATTATCGAACGCATGTTTGCATGTTGTAAAGCGAACAGACTGTGGTTTTGGAGTGTCGTAGTAATCGCACGTGTCCGCATGGCGTGTTAGCAAAAAGAACACCCGCGGTCAACAGGGCTAATATTCAATTTTAGTGCCAAAAAGTTCACTTCTCCCATCAGAACTCGGTAAAGAGACCCGCAGGAGGTGATACGATTTATCATGTTTTTGTAACGTGTCTGCAAACTTCGAGAAAGCCCATATATGGACGTAACGTTCTCAACCTTCCTCGGCCAAATTGTGTCGAACCCAGTCCTTGCCGTCACCGTGATCCTCGCGTTGGGCGCCATCTTCGTCAATGGATGGACCGACGCGCCCAACGCCATCGCGACCTGCGTCACTACGCGTTGCATGCCCGCCCGCGCCGCCATTCTCATGAGCGCCGCATTCAACTTCCTCGGCGTGCTCATCATGACGCACTTTAATGCGAGCGTCGCCAACACCATCTCACATATCGTCGACTTTGGCGGAAACAGCACCATGGCGCTCGCCTGTCTGTGCGCGGCGCTGTTCTCCATCGTCGTCTACGGCGCCACAGCGTCGCGTTTTGGCATCCCCACCTCGCAAAGCCACAGCCTTATCGCCGGCCTGACCGGTGCCGCTATCGCCCTCGGCGGCGCGAACAGCGTCAACGTCCACGAGTGGATGAAGGTCATCTACGGCCTGGCGCTCTCCATCGGCCTGGGCTTTGTCATGGGCTGGGTCCTGTGCAAACTCGTCTCGATTCTTTTCGCCGCCGCCAACAGGCGACGTGCCAATGTCTTCTTTAAATACGCTCAGATCGCGAGCGCTGCGGCCATGAGCTTTATGCACGGCGCGCAGGATGGACAGAAGTTCATCGGCGTGCTCTTTTTAGGCGTAGCCTTCGCAAACGGCCAGACGAGCGTCGGCGATGCCGGCATCCCCATCTGGATTATGCTGCTGTGCTCGGCCACTATGGGTATCGGCACCAGCGTG
The DNA here is from genome assembly GCA_900547805.1 of uncultured Collinsella sp. Taxonomy (GTDB): domain Bacteria; phylum Actinomycetota; class Coriobacteriia; order Coriobacteriales; family Coriobacteriaceae; genus Collinsella. Next base: position 25,669 of record URIE01000007.1, on the reverse strand, counting down.
GGCGGTGAGCGCATCATCAAGTCCGTCGGCCAGAGCATGGTTAAGCTCGAGAAGTATCAGGGCTTCTCCGCCGACCTCGCGGGCGCCGCGAACCTGCTGCTTGCCACCCTTACCGGCATCCCCGTGTCCTCCACCCACATCAAAACCTGCGCCATCATGGGCGTCGGTGCCGTCAAGCGCCTCTCGGCCATCAACTTCGGCGTCGTCAAGGACATGATGTTCACCTGGTTCTTCACCTTCCCCGCCTGCGGACTCATCAGCTTTGTCATGGCCAAGCTGTTCATGATGTTCCTCTAGTCAAACCGAACGTCCATCCGGACCGCAACACTTCGCCCACCCGTCTTCGCCTCGAAAGGACCCACCCATGGCTAAGAAACCTGATTCGTTCTACTTTGACAACTACGTCGCTTGCGCCGACCTCGCCGTCCAGGCCGCAGAGCTGCTCACCAAGATTTTTGAGAACTTTGACCCCGCGCAGATCCACGACATGCTCGATAAGATGCATGCGATTGAGCATGCGGCAGACAAGAAGCACCACGAGCTCGAAGACGCCTTGCTCACCGCCTTTATCACCCCACTCGAGCGCGAGGATCTGGATCTGATGAGTTGCTCACTCGACACCGTGCTCGACCGCATCGAGGGTGTCGTGCAGCGCGTCTACTTCACCAACATTCAGGGCATCCATCCCGACGCCATCGTCATCGCCCACAAGGTAACCGATGCCTGCCGCGCCATGAAGGACCTGATGGTCGAGCTTCCCAACTACCGCAAGTCCAAAACGCTGCGCGAGCTGGTCATCCAGATCAACACCATCGAGTCCGAGGCCGACGAGCTCTACATCAACGCCATGCGCAACCTGCATGTCAACGGTAAGGATCCGCTCGAGGTTATCGCCTGGCGTGACGTCTACGCCTTCTTGGAGTACTGTGCCGACTGCTGTGAGAATGTGGCCGATGTTGTGGATTCGATTGTCATGAAGAACAGTTAATTGGGGGTACATGTCCCACCGGTCGCGGGCCCGGCCACTAATAACCTTTTTCACTCCGGCTGCAAGCAGAGTCGTTCAAAAGGTTATTAGTGGCCGGGCCCGCTCCCTTATGCACCACCATTGGGAACTTTAGCTGATAGATTTAGCGCGACGGGGGTTTGGCTGAAGGGACCTTTGGTATCCGTTCGGACACTTTGGCCCTTGATGAGCGTTTGGCTGATTGCCGCTTTGGGTACTCTTTGGGTTACTTTGGGTTTGTTTGATTTTTAATTGTTGGAGGGCTTGTATGTCTTATTTGGATCTGGCTCGGGGTCGGTATTCTTGTCGTGAATTTCAGGATCGTTCTGTTGAGCAAGCTGTTGTGGATGCCATTGTTGAGGCTGGGCGTATTGCTCCTTCTGCTTGTAATAACCATCCAACCCGTGTGATGGTGTTGGATACGCCTGAGCTTCTGGAGAAGGCTGCTGCTTGTCAGCCTCGGTTTGCTCGTGATGGGTCTATCTTTGGCGCTCCGCTTATCTTCCTTATTTGCAGCGTTACCGATGATGCCTGGGTGCGCCCGTATGATCAGATGAACTCGAGTGCCATCGATACTTCGATCGTCTGCGATCAGATGATGATGGAGGCCACCGAGCAGGGCCTGGGAACGTGCTGGGTATGCCATTTTAAGCCTGGGGTGGCACAGGAGCAGCTCAATCTGCCCAAGGGCGTCTATCCCTATCACATGCTCGTCTGCGGTTATCCTGCCGACCATATTGCCGACCCCGAGCATCGCGAGGCCCGCACTATTCCCCTCTCCAACTTCCTCCTCAAGTAGTTTTTAGACATACCTTAAAATCTACCTTTTACCACGCGCCCTTCGCCGAGTTCTGTCCTATCGCATGCAGAGCTCGGCGTTTTGTTTCCCAACCCGTATACAGCCACAAAAAAGGAGCCCGCAGGTGCGAGCTCCTCTTAAGGACACTAGATTGTAGCTCTGATGCTAGTCCAGGTCGTCGGCGGCAAAGTTGTCGATCGGGGCGAAAGGATCGGCCACGGGGACAACCGGGTCAGCGACGGGCAGCGGCTCGGCGGGAACAGTCACCGCAGGAGAAGCGGCAGAACCGACCGGCGTGGAGGCCATGAGGTCGGCCGGGAAGGAGTTCTGGGCATCATCCATGAAGTGCTGGATGAGCTTGAGATACTCGGCCTTGAACTCCTCACGAGAAGCCTTGAGACGATCGATCTCCTCGAGCTCAGCCTGCTTTTCGGTCAGAGCCTGGCGGATAACCTCGCGGGCCTTGGCGTCAGCCTCGTTGCGAATACGCTCAGCGTTCTCATTGGCATCGTTGACGATGGTCTCAGCGGTCTGCTGGGCAGCGATCAGGGCAGCGGAAATCTGGCGCTCCTGAGCGGAGAAGTCAGGGGCGGGAGCAGCCACGGGGGCGGCAGGAACGGCCTGGGCGGGGGCATCCTGAGCCTGGGCAAGCTGAGCCTGCGCATCGGCAAGCTGCTGCTCGGTAGCAGTCAGACGACCCTTAAGGTCGACGATCTTAGCGAGCATAGCGTCAACCTCAGAGGACAGCGTCTCCAAGAAGACGTCGACCTCAGCAGGATCGTAGCCACGCTTGGCCTCAGAGAAAGTCTGAGCCTGGATGTCTGCAGGGGTAATAGCCATAACAAGTCTCCTTTTTCATCGCCTCGGCACTACACGCCCGACGTAAGTTACTAAGACAGTTCTACACGAGTATACCTATAAGAAGCTGCAGAACCAGCCTCTGCACCAACTGCAACGCAATAATCGCAACGACCGGCGAAAAATCGATACCGCCCATCGGCGGGATGAAACGACGGAACAGGTTGAGCCACGGACCGCACACGCTATCAAGCACCGCGGCAATATCCTGAAGCAAACCACCCTGCTTCATGGGAATCCACGTCATAAAGCAGTAGACGACAATGAGCGTGGAATAGAAGTTGAACAGCGTATTGACCAGCTGGACGATAGTGTAGATGTTGATGGGAATCTCCTCGTCTTGTCTTTACTTAAGGTAGCCGTCGGCACGAAGCTTCTTGAGATCGGAATCTTTGACCTCGCAACCGGCGGGCAGCACCATGAACACGCGGTCGCCCACCTCCTTGACCGTGGCACCCAGACCGCAGGCAAAGCCGTAAGAGAAGTCCAAGACGCGCTTGGCAACTTCGGTGCGTACGCCCACAAAAATCAGTGCGACAGGCTGCTTGGTGCGAACGCGGCGCACCACGGTCTCCACGTCGTCATAGCTCTCGGGGCGCAGGACATAGGCCGGCAGCTGCGGTGTGGCGTTGATGATATTGCTCGCATAGGCCGAGGCATCGCTCGGTGCAGGCGCAGGCGCAGCGGCGGCACGGGCGCGGGTGTTCTCGGCGTAGCTCGACGGCGTGTCATAGGCACCAGGACGATAACCGCTCGCAACACTGTCCTGCGAGCGCGAAGGCGGGTTATACGTCGTGGCATGGCGGGAGTCATCGCCGACCAGCTGCCCGGAGCGTGTATACACGGCAACCGACTCAGCTTCACCACGGCGCGTCTGACCAAGCAGGCCGTTGCTCGGCTCGTCTTGGGTGTAGAAGCCCTCGCCCGAAGCACCGCTGTAGCCGTTGCCCTGATAGCCATCGTCATAGCCATCATCGTAGCCGTAGTCGTCGTCCTGGCCATAACCCTGGTCGTAACCCTGCTGGCCGCCCAGGTGCATCTTATTTTTAATCTCGTCAAGGAAGCCCATGGTTGTGTCCTCTCGCGGTTTAGTGCAGGCGCCCCGATAATCAGTGCGCACTTCAGAGCCTTATTTTACTGCAAACTCCGGGCTAAATACTACCCTGCCCAGGCGAACGAGCGTAGAGCCCTCCTCAAGGGCAGGCTCAAAGTCTTCGCTCATGCCGCAGGAAAGCTCAGGCAGGTTCAAATCGGGATGCGCCGCCTCCAGCTCATCCCTCAGCTCACGAAGCCCCGCAAAGGTGCGGCGTGCCACATCCTTATTCCCCCGGGGCGCCATAGTCATAAGCCCCTGTACGCAAATTCCCTCAAGTTCCGCAAGCTCACCCGCGGCGGCGCGAATCTCATCGGGCGAAAAGCCTCCCTTCGACTCCTCACCACTCACATTGACCTCAATGAGCACACGCTGGGGGCCGGCGAGTTCGCCTGCCTCAATCTTGCGGGCAGCACGGCTCGAGATCGCCTGCGCCAGATGCAGCGAACCCACCGAGTGAATCAGCTCGGCTGAGCCCAGCACCGCATTGATCTTATTGGTCTGCAGGTTGCCGATCATATCGAAGCGCACCTCGGGCAGCTCCGGATGCTCCGCCAAACCTGTGAGCTTGCGAACCAGCTCCTGCGGGCGATTCTCGGCAAAATGGCGATACCCCGCCTGGATGGCGGCAACGGTCTCATCGACACCAACGGTCTTGGACACGGCAATGAGGCGCGCGGCGTCGTGGGGGCGGCCCGCGCGATCGAGCGCCGCATAAAAACGTTCCAGAATCTGCTCGCGGCGAGCGCGCATCAAGTCCAAATAGTTATCCATTGCCAATCGCCTCCGCTGACAGCCAAACAAGTAGTCCCATGCTAACGCAAGAGCGCGGCCCCGCATGTGCAAGGCCGCGCTCACTTAGGTATTTACAATCTTTCGACGAACGGGGTTACTTACTCCTCGTCGTCCTCGCCATCGTCCTCATCCTCAAGATGATCGAGCAGGTAGCGAAGACCCTCGCTGACCTCGTTAACGGGCACCTTGGCAACGTAGCGTGCATCGACGGCGGGCCTCATGATAACACCCTCGCCCGAAGGCACGCGCATGCTCTCGAGCTCATCCTCATCAGTGCAGGCGATATCACCGGCAGTCATACGCTGTCCGGTCAACAGGAAGGTCAGACGGCAGGCGGCATCGATGGAAATCGAGGCGATGCGATCGAGATAGCGCGATACCATGATGGCGCGGCGCAGGTCGTCATAGTTGCTGTCGTCGTCCATAAAATCGCCCGTGTCCATGCGGTTAAAGGTGCGGAAGAACTTCTCGTAGGCGGCGTGCACTGGCTCGTCCTCGACGGCCAAGTTGCAGATGATGGACATGTCGTTGGTGACGAGCGCAGAAAGCGAAGAGCCCAGCACCTGGTAGACGGCCTCAGCCTCGGCCTCGACCGTGCCGACAAGCTCCTTGGGCAGCGAGATGTCGGCCTTGATCATATGACGCGTGGCGCGGCAAATCTGGCGAACCTTATCGGTCATGCGCTGCAGGTTAAAGTCGACGTAGATGATCGTCTGCAGCAAGCGGAAGTCGGAGGCGACCGGTGACTGCGTGGCAATCAGGTTGTAGCAGACGGCCTCCAGGTTGGCGCAGCATGCGTCAATCGAAAGCGTACGCTTCTTGGTCTTGGTGGCGAGCTTGCGGTCGTCGGTCACATAGGCCTTCACGGCATCGTGGAGGGCCAGATCGACGGCCTCGTAGATGCTCAGCATCTCGTGACGGGCCTCGATGAGCTGACGGGAAAACAGTTTGCGCATGGTTCACTCCAATCAGTTGGGTGCGGTCATGCCGCCCGCACAGTGAATACGCACCGGACCAGATCCGATCGGCTTGGGACTAGTCGCACCGATCAGCCAAAGCGGCCGGTGATATAGTCTTCCGTCCGCGAGTCCACCGGGCTGGTGAAGATCGCGTCGGTTTGACCATACTCGATGAGCGTAGCGGGCTCGCCGGCAACTTCCTGCAAGAAGAACGCGGTGTAGTCACTGATACGAGCTGCCTGCTGCATTGAATGCGTGACGATGATGATCGTTATCTCGGGCGCCAGCTCGGCCATCAGATCCTCGACCTTAGAGACGGACGTGGGGTCGATGGCGGAGCAGGGCTCGTCCATCAGGAGGACATCGGGTTGCACCGCAAGCACGCGCGCGATGCACAGACGCTGCTGCTGACCGCCCGAGAGCGCCAAACCATCCTTGTTGAGCTGATTGGATACCTCTTTCCAGAGGTTGGCGCGCTTGAGCGATTCTTCCACGATGTCATCGAGGTCGCTTTTGCTAGTCACGCCCTGCAGACGAGGGCCAAAGGCGACATTCTCGTAGATGGATTTGGGAAACGGGTTGGGCTGCTGAAAGATCATGCCCACGCGACGACGGAGATCGACCGGATCGACACCCTCGGCATAGATATCGTTGCCGTCGAGCGTCATGGTGCCCTCGACGCGCGTGCCCTCAATCAGGTCATTCATGCGGTTGATGCAGCGCAAAAACGTCGACTTGCCGCAGCCCGAAGGGCCAATGAAAGCAGTGATGGCGTTTTTAGCGATGTTGAGGTCGAGCCCCGTCAGCGCATGAAAGTCACCGTACCAAAAGTTGAAATCCTTGGCCGTGATGGCCGCTTGCTCCAGCGTGGGAGCGGACTGATAAACGGACATGGGACTCCTTAACTAGCGACGCTTGCGCGACAGGAAGCGCGCAAACAGGTTGAAGGCCAAAATGATCACCATCAGCAAGAGCGCGGTGCCGTAGGCTGCGTTCATGTTGATGCCGTCGTTGGCAAGCAGGTACAGGTGAACGGTCATGGGACGACCGGAATCGAGCGGCGAAATAGGTAGATTGATGGCCTGGCCCATGGTGTAGAGCACCACGGCGGTCTCGCCGATGGCACGGCCGATGGCAAGGACGATGCCCGTGGCAATGCGGCCAAAGGCCGAAGGAAGCACGATCTTGGAGACGACCTGCCACTTGGTAGCGCCCAGGCCGTACGCGCCCCAACGGATATAGCGCGGAACGGCGCGAATGGCTTCTTCGGTGGTGCGCATGACGATGGGAAGCATCAAGAGCGCGAGCGCCAGAGCGGCCGAGACCATCGAAAGGCCCAGGCCCATAGCCTCGACAAACAAGGCGTAGCCAAACAGGCCCATAACGATGGAGGGCACCGAGGCCAAAGCGTCAGCAGCGTAGCGAATGAGCTCGACGACCTTGCCCTGCTTGGCGTACTCGGCCAGATAGACGGCTGCCAGCACAGCGATCGGCGTGCAGATAAGCATGGCGAGCGCCGTCACGTAGACGGTCGAGACGATCGTGGGCCAAATTCCGCCCTCGGCGTTGACGCCCTGGGGCCAACCGAAGATAAAGTCGAGCGAGATGTGTGGCAGGCCGTTGATGACCACGTAGGCGATGATAGCGACCAGCACCAGCGTGGTGATGTAGGCAGCGGCACGAAACACGCCAAGCATGATCTTGTTGGACAGGTCCTTGTTGATGCGGCCCTTCTTGCCGTGGGAAAGGGCACGCTTGATGCGCTCGCGCGACGAGGTCGTATCGACCGTCGTGTCAACGGAATCGGACATAGCCTACCCCCTCTTCTTCTTGGAAATCAGACGGACGATGCCCACCAGCGTGGCGGAGATGATAAACAGGACCACGCCCATGCCGAACAGCGCCGAGCGGTGCAGACCCGAGGAATAGCTCATGTCGAGTGCGATCTGGCTCGTGAGCGTCGAGATAGGGCTCGCAATGCTGTCGGGAATAACCGGGGCATTACCCACGACCATGAGCACGGCCATGGTCTCTCCGATGGCACGGCCCATACCCAGCACGATGGCATCCACGATACCCAGCTTAGCGGCAGGTAGCACGACCTTATAGATGGTCTGCCACTTGGTGGCGCCCATGGCATACGATGCCTCGCGAATGCCCATGGGAATGGAATTGAGGGCATCGATGGTGAGTGTGGTGATGGTAGGAACGATCATGATGGCAAGCACGAACCACGCCGTCAGCGCACCAAAACCAAGACCACCGGTCAGTTGCGCGATAAACGGACGGATGATGATCATGCCAAAGAAGCCATAGATGATAGAAGGGATGCCGGCCAACAGGTCAACGGCAGGGCTGATAAGCTTGCGCACGCGCTTGCCGGCGATCTCGACCAGGTACACGGCCGTGCCCACACCTAGCGGCACGCCCATGGCGAGCGCACCGACGGTCACCAGACCCGAGCCGGCAAGCAGCGACATGATGCCGTAGTGGCCCTCAGAGGGCGCCCACGTAAAGCTAAAGAAGTCCGCCAGACCGATGTCGGTAAAGACGGGCAGCGCCGAGTACGTGGTAAAGACAAAAATCAGGATGACGGTAACGACCGCCAAGAACGCGCAGGCAAAAAAGATCCACTGCAGCGCTTTCTCCTTGATATAGGTACTGCGCGATACGAGCGCCAGCTCGCGCTTCTTGGGTGCCTGAGCATTCTGCTCAGTCTGGGAGTTTTCCTGTGCTTCCATGCTACTCACTCCCCTTCTCGTCGTTGGTGACGGGAATAAAGCCCGCCTCGCGAATCTGCTTGTCCATCTTTTCGGACGTCACGTAGTCGATGTAATCCTGCGCCTGCTGCGAAGGAGCACCCTTCACAAAGAAGTAAAGGTCGCGCGAGATGGGATAGCCGCCGCTCGCGACCGTCTTCTCGGACGCCTCAACATGATTGACCGAGACGGCCTTGACCGAGGTCTTGGCGTTGAGGCTATCGACGAAGCCCAGCGAAATGTAGCCAATGGCACCGCGCGAACGAGATACCACGTCGCGCACCTGGCCCGTGCCCGAAAGAACGGCCGAGCGGCGATCGAACGGCGTGCCGTCCATCACGATGGTACGGAAGGCCTCACGCGTGCCGGACGCCTCATCTCGGTTGATAACCTGAATCCTCAGGTCCTCGCCACCGACTTCTTTCCAGTTGGTGATCTTGCCGGCGTAAATATCGCGGAGCTGCTCGGTCGAGAGGTTATCGACCGGGTTATCGTCGTTCACGATGACCGCGATACCGTCGTGGGCAATGACGATGGGAGTCAGGCCCAGATCCTGTTCGTCGGCATTGAGTCCACGGGAGGAGCTGGCGATATCGGCCGTGCCGGCGCTGACGGCCTCGATGCCAGCAGAAGAACCCAAACCGGAAACGAGCACGTCGATGCCGGTCTCCTCCTTAAAGCCCTCGGCCGCAATCTCGGCGATAGGAAGGCAGGTCGTGGAGCCAGCGACGGTAATGGAAGAGGTAGAAGATCCCGAAGAACAGGCGCACAGCGTAAGCGTAAGCACAGCGGCGCTCAGGACCGATACGATCTTTCTCATAGCATCACGCCGATCGCAGCATGGCGCCCACAGGTGCCGCCCTCGTTACGGTAGGAATAAAAGCGGTCGTTCTGACGCACGGTCGAAAGCTGGGTATCCACGATATTATCCGCGTCGACACCGACATCTACCAGCGCCTCGCGAATGGCAGCGGAAAGATCGAGCATGCGAGAGGTACTCGCATCGATGCAAGAGAACTCGGCGGCAAAGCGATCCATGAGTTCCTGGGATACCTCATATTCGTCACCCAAGATATGGGGGCCGATATAGGCGGAAACGTCGCTCGCATCGCAACCGGCAGCATCGCAAAGCGCCTGGCACGCCTTGGCGGAAATACGTGCAATCGTGCCCTTCCAACCGGAGTGCGCCACGGCAAATCCGCCGGGGGCCACCAGCACCACGGGAACGCAGTCGGCAAAGCAGAGCAGCACGGGCACGTTATGCGCCGTGCAGACGATGGCATCACAGCCCTCGGCAATCTGCTCGCGAACGTCCTCAAGGTCATCGGCGCCGTTCGAGGTCACCGCAACGATATGATCACCATGGACCTGATTGGGAACGAGCAGGTTGTGCTCGCACTCGGCGGCACCCATAGCCTCGAGCGCACGACGACGATTTTCTTGAACAGCAAAGGGGTCATCGCCAACATGCGAGCCCAAGTTGAGTGAGGAGTACGCATCTTCGGAAACGCCACCGGCACGCTCGGTGAAGGCAAAGCGAACATCGGATGTCGCGCCCTCCACCAACGTAACTCCATCATGGTCGACACGCGAAACTTTGTCCGCACGTGCTGCCATACTAAAGCCTCCTAATAACACAAGTACCGCGGCATCGCCGCTACAGCCCGCGTTTATACGGCTGTCATACTTCTCTAAAAGGATACCTGCTGCGCTGGAGGCAATCGTAAAGGGAACGTAAAGAGATTGGAGGTTCTAGTTTACAAAGTCGAAATAAAAAGGGCGCGTCCATACGGACACGCCCCTGTGCACAACAATGCAAAGAACGACTTAGAAGCTACCGCGCTTCAGGAAGTCGGGAAGCTCGAACTGATCGTTGCCGAAGTTAGGAAGCTCGGTGCCACCGACGTTGCGGGTCGGAGCGGCCTGAGCCGGGCTGGTGGCCGGAGCGGTGCGCTGCGGCTCAGCGGAGGCAGCGGCCTTGCTCTGAGACTGCTGAGCAGCAAAGAGCTCGTCCTGACGGTTGACGTTGGAGTCGGAGAAGCCCGTAGCGATGACGGTGATACGCACCTGATCGCCCAGGGACTCGTCGACAACGGTACCGAAGATGATGTTGGCCTCGGGGTCGACGTTCTTGGCCACCAGGTCGGCGGCGTCGTTGATCTCCTGGATGCCCAGGTCCTTGGAACCGGCGATGGAGAGCAGCACGCGCGTGGCGCCATCGATGGAGCTCTCGAGCAGCGGACTGGAGATGGCCTGCTGGGCAGCGTCGACGGCACGGGTGTCCCCAGAAGAGGTACCGATACCCATCATGGCGGTACCGGCCTGCTTCATGATGGTCTTAACATCGGCGAAGTCCAGGTTGATGATACCGGGGACGGTGATGAGGTCGGTGATGCCCTGGGTGCCCTGGGAAAGGACGCCATCGGCAATCGCGAAGGCCTCGAGCATGGTGGTCTTCTTCTCGGCGATGTCGAGCAGCTTATCGTTAGGGATGACGATCATGGTATCGACGCAATCGGAGAGGGTCTTAATGCCCTCCTCGGCGCTCTTCTTGCGCTTGCGGCCCTCGAAGGTGAAGGGCTTGGTCACGACGGCGACGGTCAGCGCACCGACCTCGTTCATCGCGATATCGGCAACGATGGGAGCAGCGCCGGTACCGGTGCCACCGCCCTCGCCGCAGGTGATGAACACCATGTCGGCGCCAGCGAGCGCCTCGGCAATGTCGTCGCGGGACTCATCGGCAGCCTTGCGGCCAACCTCGGGGTTGGCGCCGGCGCCCAGGCCGCGGGTAAGGTCGGTGCCGATGTGCACCTTGATATCGGCATCAGAGATCGCGAGTGCCTGAGCATCGGTGTTGATGGCAACAAACTCGACGCCGCGGATGCCCTCTTCGATCATTCGATTGACCGCGTTGGTACCGCCGCCGCCGACGCCGACCACCTTAATGACGGCAAGGTAGTTGTTGATCTCTGTCTCGTGCATGTCGGTCCTCCGAACAAAGGTTATAGCCATAGCATGGGTCGACCCCTGCGCACATTAACCTTCAGGTTGAAAGTAAATGCAAAGGTAAACCGTATTATGGTTGCACATTATGAACGTATCAGTCAAATAATTGACCGTGAAAACCAAACAAACCAGATAAACGGCGTGGTATGGCCCCTCAACAAAGCATCAACCAGCGCTACGAGGTCGGAGCGTTCCTAAATGTATAGTTACCCGGAGAGCGCACATTGATATACGTTACGCCCTCTACCTGCGAAAGCAACTTGGTGACTACGCGTTCCTTCTTGACGATATCGTCCGAATCGCCCAGCGACACCTCAATGCCGTTATTGAGGTTTGCCGAGATGGCTTCGACCGAAGGCGTGGAAATATCCTTGACTTGTCCCAAGAACTCGCTCGAAAAACCACGCACATAATCCAAGCCAGCCTTAACGGCCTTGGAGCTCACCGCCTGGCCGGAAACCGGAGCGACATCCGCCGAGACATCAGTCAACAACACCGCGCCATAGTGCTTAGCGAGCGCCAGCGCGGCATCAATGCCGGTCAGGGTATTTGAGCCCTGCCCCGTCGTGATGACGTTGCCCTGGTCATCCACTTCGACCGACGTCGACAGCGGGGCGATCCAGGTGTCATCATCCCCGATGGCCCAGGCAAGGTCATCGGAGCTGATATAGGCAATTGCGATGACCTTGCGCTCCATCGGCGTAATGATGAGCGTATGCGGGAACTGACGCTGGACATCCACGCCCGAGACCCACGGGTTCTGCTTGAGATCCTCGGTAATCTGGTCGGGATCGACGTTAAAAAGCGACGTTCCCTCGGGCAAATCGATCAGCTGGATAGCATCGTGCTTCGTCACATGCTCGCTGCCTTGAATCTGAATATCAGTGGCGGTAAACAATCCAGAGTTAATCACCACGATGGCAACGACGACGAGCACGGCCAAGACGGCCAGAACGCCGCCCACGATTTTGCCTTTGCCTGTAACGACAGAAGCGGCGTCTGATGTTTTATTTACCATCGCCCCAAGTGAAGACAACGGGTTGACGCTTTTTTTACCCGAAGGCTTCTTGACGGTAACCGGCACCGATGTCAGCGAGCGCGGTTTCGATGCGCCCAGCGTGCGACCTGGACGCGGCGCTTTAGTTCCCGTCGAGGGCTTAGGAGTTGCCATGGGACGGGCAGGTTTGGCGCCCATAACAGGCTTTGACGTCACCGAGGGACGCGAGGACTTTTTTGCGGCCGGACGATTACCGAGCTGCGAGCCGACAACCGGACGACTGGTCTGTCGAGCATGCCCGACAGGCTTAGAGTGCGCGACGGTATTGCGTTGAGGTTTGGCAGGCGCGCCGGAACGCCCTCCGGCGCGGCGGAAGGTGGGTTTCGATGCTCTAGAAGCCGAGGAATTTAACTTCCGGTCTGAGCTCGATGCCATACGCCTCCCTCACCTTTCCGTGCACATGTCTGATAACCGCGGCAACGTCATCGGCCGAGGCAGTTCCGTTATTAACGATAAAATTAGCGTGAACGGGCGAAACTTCCGCGCCGCCAATCGAAAAACCCTTTAATCCACAATCCTCGATAAGCTTGCCCACGCTCGCATCGGGCGGGTTGCGAAAGACCGACCCGCAGGATGCGCGACCCATGGGCTGTGTACGCTTGCGCCTCGTCAGGTACCGCTCCATGCGCTCGCGAATGTCGGCCTTGGGCGCCGGTTTAAGCTTGAGCACGCACTCGAGGATGATCTCATTGCGGGGAAGGCTACATTCGCGGTAGCCCCAAGTGATCTCGGACCCCGCATAATGCTTGATACCGGATGCCGGGTCAAACGTTACGACATCCTCAACCAGCGAGCCAATCCACTCGGTCCGTGTGCCGGCATTCATAGATATCGCACCGCCAACCGAGCCAGGGATGCCAACGGCAAACTCAAGGCCCGAGAGGCTACGCGACAGGGCATCGTTGACCAGGCGCGCAAACATCACGCCCGCACCGACCGTCAGCGTACAACCGTCATCGGCAACAACCGTGCGCTGAAACTCACGTCCGAGCGAAATGACGGCGCCGCGATAACCGCCATCGGCAACCAGCAGATTGGAGCCCTTGCCTATGATGACCCACGGCACCTGCTCACGATCGAGCACCGCCACGGCGCGGCGGAGGGCATGATAGCTATGGCACGTCACAAAGAGGTCGGCCTTGCCGCCGATACGATAGCTCGTATGACGCGCAAGGCGCTCGTCCTCGATCACATCCGTGTCGATCATGCCCGAGAGCGCCATGACGGCGTTAAACAGACCCATTAGACTTAAGCGTCTTTCTTGGCAGTCAGATACTCAATGAACTCGGGACCGACGGTCGTAACGTCACCGGCACCCATGGTGAGCAGCAGGTCGCCCTCGCCCACCATCTGCTCGAGCTCCTGATTAAGCTCAAGACGGCTGGAGCAGTACACGACCTCCTTGCCAGGATGCTTGGCGCGCACGGTATCGGCGAGCATCTTAGAGGTAACACCCGGAATGGGCATCTCGCCAGCCGAGAACACATCAATCAGCAGCAGTTTATTGGCATTGGCAAATGCATCGGCAAAGTCATCACACAGGGCCTGCAGGCGCGAATAACGGTGCGGCTGGAACACGACGTCGACGTGCTTGTAGCCCAGCGACGAAGCGGCAGCAAGCGTCGCCTTGATCTCGGTGGGGTGATGGCCGTAATCATCGACCACGGTGATGCCATCGATATCGCCCACGTGGGTAAAGCGACGACGGACGCCCTCAAAGCTCGAGAGCGCCTTGGCGGCGGCGTCGATGTCAAGGCCTAGGACATGAGCGACGGTGAGCACCGCCGTGGCGTTGAGCATGTTGTGGCGACCGGGATTGCTCTTGATCTCTACGGCATGCTCAGTGCCATCCTCAAAGCGAACGATAAAGTCACTCTGGATGCCCTTGACATCCGGGTGCATGCAGACGATGTCGTTGCTCTCGGCAAAGCCGTAGGAAAGCACGTGACGGCCCGTCGACTTGGCGAGCTCGACCAGATGCGGGTCCTCACCGCAGACGATGACGGTGCCGTCCTCGCCCACCAGGCTCATGAATTTGGCGAAAGTTGCCACGATCTCCTCGATACCCGAGTAGTGATCGAGGTGGTCGGCCTCGACGTTGGTCACAATGACTACGTTAGGGTTCAGGAACAGGAAGGAGCTGTCGGACTCGTCGGCCTCGGCGACAAAGTAGTCGCCCGAGCCGTTCTTGCCGTTCGTGTCATAGCCCTCGACGATGCCACCGATCAGGAAGCTCGGATCCAGACCCATGCGGTCGAGCATGGTGGCGCACATCGAAGACGTGGTGGTCTTGCCATGCGTGCCGGCAACAGCGACGGTGGTGTAGCCGTGGCCCAAAGCAGAGAGCATCTTGGCACGGGGCCACACGGGAATACCAAGCTCGCGAGCGCGCACGAGTTCAGGGTTAGACTCCGGAATAGCGGTGGAGACAACAACCACGTCGGGCTTGACCTCGTCGATCGTGGCGGCCTCATGGCCCACACGCACCTTCACACCAGCGCGGGTAAGCTGGCGGATATAACGTGACGTCTTAAGGTCGGAGCCGGTAACGGCATAACCGCGCTCGTGCAGAACGAGGGCGATGCCGCTCATGCCGGCGCCGCCGATACCGATAAAGTGGGCGCTCTTAAACTCGGGCGCGGAGGTTGCAGTCTGGGAATCAGCCATGTGCTCGTGTACTCCTTGCGTAAACACTGCCTGTAACCCGTTAACTGTACCGCACCTACCGCATCAGCGCGAGGGCGACCGACGATATCCCGTCTAACTAACGCAAACCCTCTACCGCATCCGCCAGAAGAGCGGCGGCCCTATCCTGAGCCAGACCACGCGCCGCCTGACGCATGGCGTCGCGCGCCGCCGCGTCATCGACCAGGTGCAGCAGTTCATCGGCAAAGGCAAAACCGTCGATATCGGCATCGGCGCAGAGCACGCCGGCCCCGGCGTCGACCAGATAACGGGCATTGGTGGTTTGGTGGTCGGCCGTCGCATGCGGATACGGCACGAGCACCGAAGGTACGGCGAGCGCAGCGATCTCGGCCACGCTCGATGCGCCCGAACGCGAGAGCACCAAATCGGCAGCAGCCAGCATATCGCCCATGTTGTCGATGTAAGACTGGACGCGGTAACGCTTCGCCTCCTCGGGCGTCAGCGCCAAAGCGCGCTCGGTCTCCTCAAAGCCGTCGGCACCCGTCGAATGCAACACATAGAGGTTCTTGCGCGAAAGCAGCTCGTTTTTGAGCGAAACCACGCGCTCGTTGAGGTGCTGGGCGCCAAGTGAACCGCCAAAGACGAGCAGCAGCGTAGCGTCCTCGGGAACGCCAAGTGCCTTGCGGCCGCGAGCGCGATCGCCCTCGATTACCGAGCGACGTACGGGGTTGCCGGTCATGAGCACGTGGTCAGGGTCACCTTCGCGCTCAAAGACCGAACGCGCTGCCGGCACCGAGATGCACACGCGGGCGGCGTGGGAGTTCATCATCTTGTTGGCCAGGCCCGGAACAGAGTTCTGCTCATGCAGCAGATACGGAACGCCCGCGCCCTTGCACCACCCCAGCAGCGGAACCTCGACATAGGCACCAAAACCAATGGCGGCATCGGGCTTGCCGACCTTTGAGAAATGACTGGCGAGCGCACGCTTGGCTTTGTTGACACGCCATAGCGAGGTCAGCGCCGTCCAAGGACGGGAGCGGTCGAAGCCCGTGACCGTAATGGGCACAAAATCAAACCCAGCCTCGGGGACCAGACGACCCTCGAGCTTGCGCGACTGGCCCACGAACACAACGTGGTGGCCACGGTCACGCAGCTCTTCGGCCAAGGCGAGCGCGGGGTTGATGTGCCCAGCCGTGCCGCCAGCTGCAATAGCAACGGTCATTTTATCGGTCATGGTAGTCCCTTCGTACACGCGGTCCCTGGCCGTCGGTGCGCAGACGCGCCGACGGGTCCGAGTTCAAATCGATCCGATTATATCCGCCGCCCGCATTGCGAGGAGTGGGGCGCTGAGGACGACCTTGCGGCGCCGTTCGCTGACGCGGGCGGGCTGCCGGCTCGGTCGCAGAGCCATCCAGGACGGTAAAACCGTTACGCGAAGATCGCTCGCCGCGCACGTGGGGCACGCCGGCGGTACTCTCATCCATAACGGCAAAGCTCTCGCGGCGACGGTCGTACTCATCGCGACGGGCGCTCTCGTACGAAACGCGCAGGATCAACCCGGCAAGCATAAGCGACACAATAATCGACGAACCGCCGTAGCTAATAAACGGCAACGGTTTGCCCGTCATGGGAAACACGTTGAGGATGCCCAACGCGTTAATCAAAAACTGCACCGCGAGAATGACCGCGGAGCCAGACGCCATAAGCGCGCCCCGACGATCGGTCGCCTGCTCGGCAATGCGAAACGCCGAATAGATCAGCATCGCAAACACCAAGAAGAACAGCACGGTTCCGACAAAACCGACTTCCTCGCCAATGATGGCCAGGATGTAGTCATTGTGCGCCTCGGGCAGATACGAGTACTTCATGGTTGAGTTGCCGATGCCACGGCCGAACAGACCGCCCGAGGCAAAGGCCATGATGGCAAGCGTGGCCTGATAGCCGTCACCATACTCGTCGGCCCAAGGGTTCAAGGCAACCTGAATACGCACCATACGGTACGGCTCTGCAACAAGCGCAATCACGATCACGAGAATGCCGAAGATTAGCACGCCGATGATAAATCTGGGGTCGAGACCCGCAAACAACGCCATGCACATGAGGGTCAACAGGATGATCAGGACAGTACCGAAATCGGGCTGGATAAAGATCAGAAAGAGCGAAATGCCCAAGTAGATGCCCATCTTGCGAAGGAATTCGTTGATGTTGCCACCGGGCGAAAAGAAACGATCAAGCATGATGGCCGAATACGCAATGGCAAATGGCTTTAAAAACTCGGAAGGCTGGAACTGAATACCGGCGATGTTGAGCCAGCGCGTGGCGCCACGGCTGCCGCTGCCCACCAAGAACACCAGAAGCAGTAGCCCCATCATGCCGATGAGGAAGATCCTGAGCACGTCTTCCCCAAACCAACTGTCCGGCAAGATGCGCACGATGGCAACCATAGCCAGCACGCCAACTCCGGCAAACGCGGCTTGTCGAAACAGGAAAAACGTCGCCGAGCCATTCTCGTGCAGCGCCTCGACCGAAGACGCCGAGTACACCATCAGCAGGCCAAAGCACACCAAGGTAAACAGGCAGGCCATGAATATCAAACGGGGGCGCATGATACGGGCGGGAACGCCGGCAATATAGCGTTCGCTAAACGTCTGCCCGCCGCGACCGGAACGCGGTGTGCTGCGCCGCGAGGAAGCACGGTCCGAGTCGGGCCTCCTCATACCTTGTCGGGGGCTCTCCTCTCTCACCGGCAACCCCTATTCCATTTGCGATTTCGCCGCAGCGGCAAGCTGGGCCACATAGTCCTTAAACACGCGGCCGCGCTCCTCATAGCCCGAGAACTCATCGAACGAAGAACAGGCAGGAGAAAGTAAGATCACGTCACCACGGCTCGACAGCGAACGGGCGACGTCCACGGCATCGCGCAGGTCATCCGCCTGGGCGATATCCACATCGCCATCGACATCGGCCTCGTCCATAGCGGCGGTGAAGCGCTCGCGCGCATCGCCAAAGCAGACGACCGAGCGCACGTTGTCCATAACGACGCGCGCGAAGTCCGTGAGCGGCGTGCCCTTATCGTGGCCGCCGAGCAGCAAGATCACGTCGTCATCGGGAAATGCCGTCAGTGCCTTCTCGACCGCATCGGTGTTGGTCGCCTTGGAATCGTTGACGTAGCGCACGCCGTCAATCTCGCCACACGGCTCCACGCGGTGCTCGAGCGGCTGGAACGAGGCAAGACCGCGGCAGACACCATCGACATCGGCACCGACCGCCAAGGCAGCCGTGGCGGCGCACAGGGCATTGATAACATTGTGATGGCCCGAGATCTTGAGCTCGGATGTAGCGATGAGCGGGGTCTCGACGCCCTTCAGGCGCACGACCATCTTGCCGTCGCGCACAAAGGCGGCATCCTCGCCCTCAGGCTCGTCAAAGGCAACCTTGCAGATGCGACGACCCGGCGTGTAGATGTACTCATCGAACTCGTGAATGCCGGCGTCTTCGACGTCGACAACCGCCAGATCGTCATCGACCATATTGTCAAACAGTTTGATCTTGGCAAGCGCGTAGTTCTTATGGCTCTTATGCCAGCCCAAGTGGTCGGGAGTGATGTTGAGCAGCACCGCCACGCGGGGGTGGAGCTCGGTTGTCGTAGCAATCTGATAGCTCGAGAGCTCGGCCACAAACCACTCGTTGTGGGCTCGGCCGTCAATCTCGTTGACCGGCGGCTCGCCGATGTTGCCGACAGCTACGCTGGCCTCGCCGGCAGCCTTGAGCAGATAATCAGTCAGCGACGTGGTGGTCGTCTTGCCGTTGGTGCCCGTGATGGCAATCCAGTTATCGGGCGACAGGCGATAGGCAAACTCGGGCTCACCCATAATCTGGGCGGCATGCTCGCGCCCGGCCTTAAAAAAGCCCGAGAACTCCGAGATGCCCGGGCACGTCACGCATACGTCATAGGCGCCCTCGACCTGTTCGGTCCCATAGACAAACGACGCACCAGCAGCCTCGAGCGCACGCGTGGCGTCATTGGGCTCAGAGGTGCCGCCGCCATACACGGTAACGGCGCTTACGCGCTCGGGATGTGCCAGCGCCCAGCGGGCGACATCGAGACCGGATTTGCCCTGACCCAAAACGAGCAGGCTAAAGACATCAGCAAGAGGCATGAAAGACCACTATCCCAACTGGAAGAACAGAGCAAGGCCAACGGCACCAAAGGCCGCAGCGATAATCCAAAAACGGATGACGACCTTGGTCTCGGCCCAGCCCTTCTTTTCGAAATGATGATGGATGGGCGCCATAAGGAAGACGCGCTTGTGCGTAAAGTGGAAGTAGACAACCTGAATCATGACCGACAGGGTCTCAACGATAAACAGGCCGCCGATGACGAGGGAGACGACCTCGGTGTTGGTCATGATGGACGTGCAGGCAAACGCGGCGCCCAGGGCAAGCGAGCCGGTATCGCCCATAAAGATGCTCGCCGGATAGCAGTTGAACCACAGAAAGCCCAAGCAGGCACCGGCACACGCGGTGCAGAAGATGGACAGGTTCACGTCTCCGTGCAAAAACGCCATGGCAGCCATGGCGAGCATGGCAATCATGGAGGTGCCGCCAGCAAGACCGTCAAGGCCATCGGTCAGGTTCACGGCATTAGAAAGACCGGCGATCATCAGCCAGCAAAAGACAATGTAAAGCCACGGGAACGAAAGGCCGCAGATGGTGGTCGAAAGAACACCGAGGTCAATCGTCAGGCCGCCGGGAAAACGAATCTCGGGGGCGACGCCGCACCAGTTGACGGCAAGTACCGTAAAGGTAACACAGATAATGGTTAGACCGATCATCTTGGCATGGGGCGTCAGACCGAGCGAGCGCCCATGCGTAACGGAGGTCAGGTCGTCAATCAGACCCAGAACGCCGGTCGCCAGCGTGGCGAGCAGCACGAGCACGAGCTCGGTGGTGAGCTTGCCCATCAGCAGGCAGGTCAGCGAGATCGCGACGAGGATGACAACGCCACCCATGGTGGGCGTTCCCTGCTTAACCAAATGACGCTTGGGGCCGTCGGCACGAACCTGCTGGCCGATACCCTCGACCTTAAGCAGCTTGATCCACCACGGCATGAGCAGCAGCGCAATGGCGGCGGCGATACCAAGCCCCAAAAAAGCCTGATACGTTGGATACGAGGGATTGCCGAACATGGGCTAGCACACACCTTCCACAAAGCGGTCGAGCTCAACAAAGCGGGAACCCTTGACCAGTACAACATCATGTTTTTCAAGCGCGCCGCCCATGCGGTCGAGCACCTGCTGATAATCGGAGAACACCTGGATGCGGTCCTCGTCCATACCCATCATGCGCGCGGCATCGGCCATAAGCTGGGCCAGCTCACCACCCACGCACGCCAGCATGTCGAGCTTCTTGGCGGCGGCATAGGCGCCCACGAGCTCATGCATGCGAGGAGCCTCATCGCCCATCTCGCCCATCTCGCCCAGGATCGCCATGCGAGACCCCGTGCACGAAAGCGAGCACAGCAGATCGAGGCCAGCAGCCATGGATTCGGCACTGGCGTTATAGGAATCGTCGATGACGCGGGCACCGCTCTTGGCGCGCTTGATCTCCTGGCGGTGACCGGTAATCGTGAGGCCCCTAAAGGCAGCATCGATCTGCTCGGGCGTCACGCCCAGGCGATAGGCAACCGCGGCGGCCTTAACGGCATTTGGAACGGACTGCACGCCGGGGATGGCAAGCATGGTATCAATCGTCTCGCCCTGACCAAAATCGAGCGTAAAGACCGGACGGCCCTCGTCATCAACACGAACGTCGCGGGCGCGGATCTCATCATCGTCCGAGACGCCGGCCAGCATCACATCGATACCAGCAGGCTGGGCGAACGTATCGCAAATGAACGGCGTAAAGTCGTCCTCGCCGCCCAAAACCAGCAGCGGCAAGAAGTCGCCGGCGGCGCACATACCCTGGACAATCTCGGCCTTAGCGCGGGCGATGTTCTCGCGGCTACCCAAAATGCCGATATGAGAGGTACCAATCTTGCTCACGATGGCAAGGTTGGGATTGGCGGACTGGGACAGGCGCTCGATCTCGTGGAAATGGTTCATGCCCATCTCGAGCACCAGGACCTCGGTATCGGCCGGAGCGGAAAGCACCGTGAGCGGCATGCCGATCAGGTTATTGAAATTGCCCTTGGTGGCCCAGACACGATAGCGCTTGGCGAGCACAGCGGCGAGCACGTCCTTGGTCGTCGTCTTGCCGATGGAACCGGTAATGCCAACGACCAGGCAGCCAAGCTCCAGACGGTACGCGTGCGCCAAACGCAGCAGAAACTCCTCGGGATCATCGGTCAGCAAGATGGCACAGCCCTTGTCCTGCGCCAGCGAGACCAGCTCGGCCTCGGGCTCACGCGTCATTACGACGGCGCCGGCACCCGACTGGACGGCACGGGAAGCAAAATCATTGCCGTCGACGTTTTCACCGGGAAAGGCGACGAAAATCGTCCCTTCCTCGACCTGACGCGAGTCGATAACGCACCCGCGGCATACCCGATCGGCTTCTCCCGTCACGGTTCGGGCCCCTGTTGCGGCCGCGAGGTTGTTGACGGCGATCTCTATCATTGCAGCTCCCCTGTAAACCTAATAATGCTATCGGCGTATTGTATCCCAGCGCCGCGCATGCGTGGTGCAGGGCATGTGAACACCCCTCATATGGGACAACAAACCACGCCCCAAAGATTGTAACCCCCTACCTCGTGTGCGGAATACCCAGCACGTCGAGTGCGTTGGCCATAATGGACTGGAACGGCACCGCAGCGGCATCTGAGCCGCTCGGCGTTCCGTCGAGCGTGATATAGCACAGCACCTTGGGCGATTGTGCCGGTGCAAAGCCCATAAAGGACGACATGTAGTTCTCCTTGAGGTAGCCGCCGTTCTCGTCGGCACGTTCGGCCGTACCGGTCTTACCCGCCACGTCATAGCCGTCAACCGCGCCGCCAACGCCCGTTCCCTCCGACACGACCGTCTGCATGCACGATGTCACCTGGGATGCGGCGTCCTCCGAAATCGCGCGCTCGCCTTCGCCCCAGTCCTTCTCGTCGCCTTTGCTGGACTTATAGAAGTGCGGTGTCATCATCACGCCGCCGTTGGCGATGCCGCCCACGGCACGTGCGACCTCAATCGGCGAGACGGACAGTGCCTGTCCAAAACTCATCGAGCCCAGCGTGGCGCCGTCATACTGGTCACGCTCCTTGACGATACCCAGGCTCTCGCCCGGAAAATCTACACCAGAGCTGTGACCGATGCCCCACTTGTCCACATAGGCGGCAAAGTCGTCGGCACCGATCTTGCGCCCCACCAGGACAAAGCCCACGTTGGACGAACGGCGCATCATCTCGCGCACATCCATGGTCATGGCGTAGTCGCGCTTGTCGGCATCGGTGACGGTATCGTCGCCCACCTTGATGCTCGCCGGCACCTCAAACGACGTACTCGATCGCACGACGCCCAAGTCGAAGCCGGCGCCCACCACGAGCGTCTTAAAGACCGAGCCGGGCTCGTAGGCGTCGGTGACCAGGCGCAGGTTCATATCCTCGGTCTTGGCGTTCTCCAGATCAGTCTGGTCGTAGGTCGGGTACGAGCAGGCTGCCAAAATCTCGCCTGTCGTAGGATCGGTGACCAGCGCCGAGCCGTTCTTGGCCTTAGTCTTCTCAACTGCCTCTGCCAGGGCATCCTCGGCCGCTCGCTGGATATTGACGTCGAGCGTCATCACGATATCAACGCCGTCGACCGCAGCCACCTTTTTATAGGCACCGCCCGCGATATAGCTGCCGTCTCTCGCGCGCTCGCGTACGAGAGAACCGTTCGTGCCGGTCAGAAGCTTGTTGTATTGCTTTTCGAGACCCGTCAAGCCGTCGTTGTCCACATTCACTACACCCAGCACCTGCGATGCCAGATTGCCGTATGGATATACGCGCTTCATGGCCTGCTCAAAAAGCACGCCGGGCAGGTTCTTCTTCTCCAGCACCGCAGCATCGTCTTCGTCCACTTGGCGCTTGATATACACCCAGGTGCCATCGGACTCGACGAGCTTGCGGCAGGTCTTTTTATCGATTCCAGTTGCCTTGACCAGCGCCGACACCGTCTTGTCAACATCCTCGACAAGCTGCGGGTTCACGGCGATGTTGCGACATTCGACCGACGACGCCAGCACGTTACCGTTGCGGTCGTAGATGGTGCCGCGTTTGGCATAGAGGGTCTGCGCAAGCAGGCGGCGCGCATCGGCACGCTCGCGCAGTTTATCGGCTTCGACAATTTGATAGTCGGCAAGGCGAAAGACGCCCAAGCCCAAGCCAAGCCCAATGAATCCCATGACGGCTTTGCGGCGAGGCAGAGGCGCGCCTGTGAGCCATTCGGTCGACGAACTCTTGCGCGACCTGGTGTTATGCACTTGAGGGCCGCCCGAGCCGCGAAGTCGCGACGCCGGGTCGTTGCCACGGGACTGCCCGGCGTTGTAAGATTGCCGACCCGTTCCTTGATAACCAGAACGTCCCCGCGACGAGGGACGTCCAGAACCGCGGCCCCCATCGGAACCGCGGCGATAGTCATTTGTCATACTCAGCTACCGTCTTGCTACTGAGCGGTCGCGGTCGCGTTGGCGCCCGCGGCTGCATCCTGCGAAAAGTCAAGTGTAACGCTCTCGCTGGGCTCCACCATGCCATAAGCGCCCGCAAGGTCGCGAATGCGCGTGTCGGCGCCATAGACCGAATGCATGACCTCTAGGTCGGAGCTCTCATCGGTCGCCTTTTCGAGCGTGTTGGTAAGCTCGGCGTTGCTGTTGAGCACCTGGGCCGTAACGCCGGCGAGCGCCACGCGGGCGACGCCGATCGTCATGAAGATAGCCGCAATGATGCAAAACGTTTTAAGAACGCTCATGAAAACCGGGCTTACCGCCTGGTTTGTCTGACGGCCCGCGCCCGTGTAGACATCAAAGCGCGGCGTGCGCTGCTCACGGGGAGCAACGGGGGCCTGCGGCGTCTCACGATAGGCGGGCATGGCGTTCATATCATAGGCGAGTGCTGCGCTTGAAGTGTTGTAGCCCATGATATGCCGCCTCCCATCCCGAGTACGTTGGTAGTGTGTTTAAGCTTCGTTTATGGTGCGAGCGGGAGGTCCAATATCGCGCGGTCGCGCCTACAGACGCTGCGCCACGCGGATTTTGGCTGATCTCGCCCGAGGGTTGCGCTCAACCTCATCAGGCTGGGCAACCAAGGGTTTGCGGGTGATGACCTTGAGTATCGGCACGTTGCCGCACACGCACACCGGAATCTCCGGCGGACACGTGCACCCCTGGCTCATCTCCTTAAAGTGGTTCTTTACGATACGGTCCTCGAGCGAGTGATACGAGATGACGCAGATACGTCCGCCCGGGTTGAGCCACCTGGTGGCGGCATCAAGCCCTCGTTCGAGCACATCGAGCTCGTGATTGACCTCGATGCGAATGGCCTGGAAACTTTTCTTGGCCGGGTGTCCGCCATGCCGACGAGCGGCAGCCGGGATACCCGCCTTGATGATCTCGACAAATTGGCCGGTGGTTTCGATCGGTTCTTGCTCGCGGCGGCGCACGATCTCGCGCGCGATCTGCGAGGCGAACCTCTCTTCGCCGTAGACGCGTAGAATCCGGGCGAGGTCGTGTTCGTTATAGGTGTTGATGACCTCAGCTGCGTTTAAGGTGTTGTTACCCGGATCCATCCGCATGTCCAATGGGGCGTCCTCGTTGTACGAAAAGCCCCTGCCAGGGATATCGAGTTGCGGCGACGAAACGCCCAAGTCGAACAGGAAGCCATCGACCCCGGGCACCTCGGCCGAGCAAAGCAGCTCGTCCAAGTCGCCGAAGTTGCCCTTCAGCAGCTGGTGCGGAACGCCGGGAACCTCGCGGTCCAGACGGGCGCCAGCGGCCTCGAGAGCCATGTCGTCCTGATCGACGCCGAGCAAAAGGCCCGTCTCCCCCACCTGCGCGGCCATCTTTACCGAATGGCCGGCACCGCCAAGGGTGCAATCGCAGACAACGGAGCCGCTCTTTAGCCGCAGCGACTCAAGCACTTCGCCGAGCATGACAGGTTCATGCCGATATTCTTGTGTCAAGATCCCACGCTCCATCCGTTACCCGCGCCTTGCCCTTACGAGAAGAAGAGGTCCAGCAGGGCCTCATCGTCATCGTCCTCATCGGCCGCGGCGCGATCCCAAACCTCAAGGTGGTCGTAGTTGCCCACAACCGTGACCTCGCGGTCGAGGTTCGCCTGCTTGCGGAGAGACTCGGAAAGACCGATACGACCGGCGCTGTCCACGTCCATCGACGTGGTGCGCTTGTTGATCGCCCTCATGAGCTTCTGGTCATTAATGTCACGCGGGTTAAAACCCTCGTGGCCCTCACGACCCGCGAAGAGTCCTTCGACCCACTTATCGAAGGCCTCGGCAGAGAACACGTACAGAGCATCGACATCCAGGGCTTTAAACACGCGAACGTGCTCTCCAAGCTCCTCGCGAAGGGGTGCAGGCAGGGACAGACGACCTTTTGCATCGAGATTGCGCTCGTATGCACCAGTCATTCCCATGTGCGCCCTCCCCTCGGTTACTCAGATGGCACGTACGCGGGGAACCACCCCGCCTGTCGACGTCATCAATAATATGGGGAAC
>URIE01000006.1 GCA_900547805.1 uncultured Collinsella sp. | reverse complement strand
AGCCGCGCGATGGACGAGGCCATGCTCTGCCGTGGGTTTGCCGGCGCGTATCCGGCGCCTGCTCGCGCCGGGTTGAGCTGGCGCGATGCGCCCTATACGGCCGTTGTGGTGCTGCTGGCGGCTCTGTGCGCTGTGCTGTAGTGCGAGCTTTGGCTTCGATGCGAATAGGAAGGGCGACGTTTTGGCTAACGATACGAATAGCGTGACGGGCACAAACGGTGCGGGCGGCGCCGAGGTCGCGCCGCTCATCGAGCTGCGCGACGTGGTGTTCTCCTATGCGGGCCATACGGTTGTCGATGGCGTGTCGCTGCAGGTCGATCGTGGTGAACTCGTTGCCCTGCTCGGTCCCAACGGCTGCGGCAAGACGACGATTATGCGTCTTATCAACGGCCTTGAGCTCGCGGATGCCGGCGCATACCTGTTTGACGGGCATGTGATCGATGCGGCGTTTCTAAAGGATTCCGCGGCCGCTCAGCGTTTTCATCAGCGCGTGGGCTTTGTGTTCCAGAATGCCGACGCCCAGCTGTTTTGCGCTACGGTGGGCGAGGAAGTTGCTTTTGGTCCCGCGCAGATGGGGCTGCCGGCAGACGAGCTCGAGCGCCGCGTCCGTGATGCCATGGAGCTGTTCCAGGTTGCCGACCTTGCCGACGCCTCTCCCTATCAGCTCTCGGGCGGGCAAAAGAAGCGCGTTGCGCTGGCTGCGGTGGTGTCGATGAACCCGGATATCTTGGTCCTCGACGAACCTACCAATGGGCTCGACGAGGATTCATGCGACATCGTGGTCAATTTCTTGCTGGCCTACGTCGCGGCGGGTAAGACGGTCTTGATGAGCACGCATCACCAGGATTTGGTGCGACGCCTGGGTGCCCGTGCAATCTATATTGATCGATATCACCATGTGGTCGAGGTGCCTTCGCCGTCGTATGGAACCGAAAGCGGTGTTACGGACTAGTTGCTGCGTAGAGCGTGCGTAGCCGCCCGCGCGGCTTTGCCGTGATGGTATAGTTATCCAGGTTTTTTATGGGGGTGGCTATGCCAAGTTGGAACATTCATATCGCTCAAACGGAGCGCTTGCTGG
Source organism: uncultured Collinsella sp. (assembly GCA_900547805.1). GTDB lineage: Bacteria > Actinomycetota > Coriobacteriia > Coriobacteriales > Coriobacteriaceae > Collinsella. The sequence goes on along the minus strand of URIE01000006.1, from coordinate 32,000 downwards.
CGCGTGCTGGTGTGCTTGCCGATAGCGTTCGTGACCGCAATGCCTTTTTGTTTGGCTGCGTGGTTCCGGACATTTTTGTGGGCTATATGGTTCCCGGTATCGCTGATCCCATTCCGTATCGCATTACGCACTTTGCAAAGCCCGAGCCTATCCCTAAGCCTCGTGAGCATGAGTTCTGGGATACCTATGTGGCACCGTTGCTTAAAAGTTCGCCCACCGGTGCGCCAGCCGCGGCGACCTCGATTATCGAGGAGCGTGAGCGACTGAATCGCGTGCACTATCCCCAGCGCTACAGGGATGCTGAGCCGGTTGTCGGTCCCGGCACTCGTGAGTTCTCGCTTGCGTCCGAGGACGTGGCGCAGTCGTTGCTCGATTTGACACTGGGTGTCTGGTCGCATCTGGTGGCCGATACCGTATGGAATACGCGCGTGAATCAGTACCTGGAGGCGCACGGCGGCAAGCCGTGCGAGGAGTTCCGCATTAAAAAGCAAGGTGACTTTGACTGGTTCGGCAAGACGCTCGGCATTGTTTCGATTCCGCGCGCGACCGATCGCCTGTATACTGCGGCGACGCGTTTTGGGCAGTATCCCATCCATAAGGAGTATGTGCTCAAGACCATCGGCGTTATGCACGAGATCGTGCGCGAAAACCCCGGTGAGCCCGACCATCCGCCATACCGCCTGCTGACCGAGGAGTTCTTCGACGCGACGTTTACCGAGGTGATCGAGCTGACCGAGGCGGGCTTTGCGGCTCGCGTTGCCGCTTCTGACGTCCCTGCAGTCCCTCTGATCGCTAGCTGCTAGCCGGCCGGCTTGACGGTGAACAGTTCACCCCAATTGACCAACGGCTCCCCTTGCAGGGCGTCTTCGGTGGTGCGCTCGGCATCGGAGAGGCTTGCGACTGAACGCAAATCGATGAAGCTGCATATGAAGAAGGTCTTAAAAAAGGCCCGGAAGGCAATGCCTTCCGGGCCCTTTGCAATGCAAATCTGCTTGCAAGTGCGATTTAGCGCACCTGAGCGACGTAAGCGACGTTGGTCGAGGAGACCTTGTCCTCGAGCTGGACGCTCATGCGGGGATCGCCGGCGGTGGCGACGGTCAAATCGCCGGCCTCGACGTAGCCGAGCTCCTTAGCGGTCTCGATCGCCTTGACGATCGTGCCGTTGACGGTGCCCTGGGTAATCTCGGCCTGGTGCGGGATAACGCCCCAGTACATAATCATCTGCTGGACGGCCCACTCGTGGCGGGAGAACGCGCAGATCGGCATGTTGGGACGGAAGTGCGAGATCAGGCGAGCGGTACGACCGGTGGTCGTCGGCACGGTGATGCACTTGGCGCCAACAGTGGTAGCCATGTTCACAGCGGACATACCCACAACGTTGTTGACGACGCGGGTGCCGTGAGCGTCAGCCGGAACCTCGAGCGGAGCGTGAGCCGGGAGGTACTTCTCGGTCTCGAGAGCAATGCTGGCCTGCATCTTGACGGCCTCGACCGGGTACTTACCGGCAGCGGACTCGCCAGAGAGCATAACGGCGTCGGTGCCGTCGTAGATGGCGTTAGCAACGTCGGCAACCTCGGCGCGCGTCGGACGCGGGTTCTGCTGCATGGAGTCGAGCATCTGCGTAGCGGTGATGACGGGCTTGTAGGCCGCGTTGCACTTAGCGATGATCTCTTTCTGGATGTGGGGAACGAGCTCGGGCTTGATCTCGATGCCCAGGTCGCCACGGGCAACCATGATGCCGTCGGAAGCCTCGAGGATCTCGTCGAAGTTCTCGACGCCCAGGGCGCACTCGATCTTCGGGAAGATCGTCACGTGCTCGCCACCGTTCTCGCGGCAAAGCTCGCGGATGCCGCGGACGGACTCGCCGTCACGGATGAAGGAAGCGGCGATGTAGTCGATGTTCTCGGTCAGGCCAAAGAGGATGTCCTGACGATCGCGCTCGGTGATGGCGGGCAGCGAGATGTTGACGTTGGGCATGTTGACGCCCTTGCGCTCGCCGATCAGGCCGTCGTTCTTAACGACGCAGGTCATATCCTGGCCGTCGACGGACTCGACCTCGAGGGCAACCAGGCCGTCATCGATCAGGATGAGGGAGCCCTTCTCGACCTCGGAGGGCAGAGCCAGGTAGTCGAGGGAGATGTGCTCAGAGGTGCCGTGGAAATCCTCAGACGTGGGCTGAGCGGTGACGACGATCTTGTCGCCGGTCTTGACGGCAACCTTCTTGCCATCGACCAGAAGGCCGGTGCGGACCTCAGGGCCCTTGGTGTCGAGCAGGATGCCGACGGGCAGACCGAGCTCCTTGGAAATACGACGGACGCGCTCGATGCGACCGTGGTGCTCGTCGTAGGAGCCGTGCGAGAAGTTAAAACGGGCGACGTTCATGCCCGCCTTGATCATCTCGCGGATGGTCTCGTCGCTATCGCAGGCGGGACCCATGGTGCATACAATCTTGGTGCGCTTGTACATTCAGACCTCCATCTGACATCGTCTTGCGCTGATAGATAAACCATAAGAAATAAAACTGAGATGATTATAACGAAATGCCGACCGAATACCCCAAAAAATCGACCGTATGCCGAAATGGAAGTTCATTTTTTGCGGGAAAAACGGTATATGAAAAATCTTTACCAACCGTTCTGACCGCTGCTATCTGGGCGATATTTCAGTTTGACGATGTTCCGAAGAAAAAACGTTTTATCAATATTGAGCATCACACGGTCTGCATCGTTGCACTCGAGCCGTGTTTCCAATTGGAATGTTTTGGCTAGACGCGCTGCTTTGGGGTACCATAGCTCCACTATCAACTGCCGCTCAGCACGGCAGCCTTGATGAGCCCTTGCCCTTCTCCTGGGAATTATGATCGGGCATCAATCTGCTGAGTGGCCCGAATCCCAGGAGGGGACTCTATATGCAAAAGGAATACCTGTCCGCCGCGGCGGAGGTGCTCAGCGACCAAGGTGTCGATGAGAACCTCGGCCTGAGCAACGACGAGGCGTCGTCGCGCCTCGCCAAGACAGGCCCTAACAAGCTCGAGGAAGCCGAGAAGACGCCGCTGTGGAAGCGTTTCTTTGAGCAGATGGCCGACCCCATGGTCATCATGCTGATCGTTGCCGCCGTCATCAGTGCGCTCACGGGCATGGTCAAGGGCGAGCCCGACTTTGCCGACGTCGCCATCATCATGTTCGTCGTTATCGTCAACTCGGTGCTGGGCGTGGTCCAGGAAGCCAAGAGCGAGGAGGCCCTCGAGGCCCTGCAGGAGATGAGCGCGGCGCAGTCCAAGGTGCTGCGCGACGGCAAGCTCGTGCACCTGCCGAGCGCCGAGCTCGTGCCCGGCGATGTGATCATGCTCGAGGCGGGCGACTCCGTCCCGGCCGACTGCCGCGTGCTCGAGAGCGCCACGATGAAGATCGAAGAGGCCGCCCTTACCGGCGAGTCCGTGCCCGTAGAGAAGCACGCCAACGTGATCGAGCTTGCCGCGGGCACCGATGACGTGCCGCTCGGCGACCGCAAGAACATGTGCTACATGGGCTCCACCGTGGTGTACGGCCGCGGTCGCGCCGTCGTGGTCGGCACCGGCATGAACACCGAGATGGGCAAGATCGCCGGCGCCCTGGCCGAGGCCAAGGAAGAGCTCACGCCGCTGCAGGTGAAGCTTGCCGAGCTCAGCCGCATCCTCACCATCATGGTGATCGTCATTTGCGTCGTGATCTTTGGCGTCGACATCGTTCGCCACGGCGTGGGCAACGTGCTTACCGACCCGACTGCCCTGCTCGACACCTTTATGGTTGCCGTGTCGCTTGCCGTTGCCGCCATCCCCGAGGGCCTGGTCGCCGTCGTGACCATCGTGCTGTCGCTCGGCGTGACCAAGATGGCCAAGCGCCAGGCGATTATCCGCAAGCTCTCTGCCGTCGAGACGCTCGGCTGCACGCAGACCATCTGCTCCGACAAGACCGGTACCCTTACCCAAAACAAGATGACCGTCGTCAAGCACGAGCTCGCCGCGCCTGAGGAGAAGTTCCTGGCCGGCATGGCGCTGTGCTCCGATGCCCAGTGGGACGAGGAGCTGGGCGAGGCCGTGGGCGAGCCGACTGAGTGCGCGCTCGTCAACGATGCCGGCAAGGCTGGTCTCACTGGCCTGACTGCCGAGCACCCGCGCGTGGGCGAGGCCCCGTTCGACTCGGGCCGCAAGATGATGTCCGTGGTCGTCGAGACCCTGGACGGCGAGTACGAGCAGTACACCAAGGGCGCGCCCGACGTGGTGATTGGCCTGTGCACCCATATCTACGAGGGCGATAAGGTCGTCCCCCTGACCGAGGAGCGTCGCGCCGAGCTCGTGGCCGCCAACAAGGCCATGGCCGACGAGGCCCTGCGCGTACTGGCGCTGGCAAGCCGCACCTACACCGAGGTTCCGGCCGACTGCAGCCCCGCTGCGCTCGAGCACGACCTGGTCTTCTGCGGCCTGTCCGGCATGATTGACCCGGTTCGCCCCGAGGTCGCCGACGCCATTCGCGAGGCGCACGACGCCGGTATCCGCACCGTCATGATCACGGGCGACCATATCGACACCGCCGTGGCCATCGCCAAGCAGCTTGGTATCGTTACCGACCGCAGCCAGGCTATCACGGGTGCCGACCTCGACCGCATGGGCGACGAGGAACTCGACGCGCACATCGAGGACTACGGCGTGTACGCCCGCGTCCAGCCCGAGCACAAGACCCGCATCGTCGAGGCTTGGAAGTCGCGCGACCAGATCGTGGCCATGACGGGCGACGGCGTCAACGACGCCCCGTCCATCAAGCGCGCCGACATCGGCGTGGGCATGGGCATCACCGGTACCGACGTCACCAAGAACGTCGCCGACATGGTGCTCGCCGACGACAACTTCGCCACCATCATCGGTGCCTGCGAAGAGGGCCGTCGCATCTACGACAACATCCGCAAGGTCATCCAGTTCCTGCTTTCGGCTAACCTTGCCGAGGTGTTCTCGGTGTTTATCGCCACGCTCATCGGCTTTACCATCTTCCAGCCGGTGCAGCTGCTGTGGGTGAACCTGGTCACCGACTGCTTCCCCGCGCTCGCGCTGGGCATGGAGGATGCCGAGGGCGACATCATGAAGCGCAAGCCGCGCAACGCCAAGGACGGCGTCTTTGCCGGTAATATGGGCCTGGACTGTGTGGTCCAGGGCTTGATCATCACCGTGCTGGTGCTGGCGAGCTTCTTTGTGGGCGTGTACTTTGACATGGGCTACATCCACATCGCCGATATGATCGCCGGCAATGCCGACGAGGAAGGCGTGATGATGGCGTTCATCACGCTCAACATGGTCGAGATTTTCCACTGCTTCAATATGCGCAGCCGTCGTGCGTCGCTGTTCACCATGAAGAAGCAGAACAAGTGGCTGTGGGCCTCTGCCGCGCTTGCGCTGGTGCTGACGGTGATCGTAACCGTGCAGCCGACGCTTGCCGAGATGTTCTTTGGCCCCGTGACGCTTGAACTCAAGGGCGTTATCGCCGCCCTGGGTCTTGCGTTCCTGATCATTCCGCTGATGGAGATCTACAAGGCGATCATGCGCGCGGTCGAGAAGGAGTAAGTTAACCTGTCCGGGCCCGCCCCTGCGTGTTTTCTTCTTCGCTGGTCCTCGCGCTTCGCGCTGCGGGATCGCTCAGAAGAAAACACTCCCGGGGTGGGCCCTACGGTATCCTTGCTGGCTTTACTCCCGCGCGGATGAAAAAGGGCTGAGGGAAAGTTTGTGAGCTGGTCGGGCTTTGCCCGGCCAGCTCTTTTTGATTTAAAATACCTGCTCAGTTGTGATTTATGGTGCTGGGAGGCGCTTGTGGGCAAGGCTAAGGCTAAAGCGAAGAAAAAGACGACGGGGGCGCGGGCTAAGCGCGATCGTCGTCGGAAGCTCGCGACCGAGGCTCCCGCATCTGCCGAGGAGCTGCTGGCAAGCGTGCCGGGACTTGACGCGCTGCAGGACGTTCCGGCGTTTGATGACCTGCCGGTCGATGAAACCCAGCAGACTGCCTTTGATGATTTCTGCGTACATGCCGAGGAGCCCGAGCAGATGCAGCTGGGTGCCGTTATTCGCCTGGATCGCGGGTTTCCGCTGGTGGCCACTGCCGACGACACCTTTCGCGCCGAGCATGCCGTGGGGTTTGCCAAGTCGCGCGGCGAGGGCGAGGTCCTGCTGCCTGCCGTGGGCGACCGTGTGGCGGTGCGCCGCGCTCCCGGGCACGATATGGGCGTGATTGAGTGCGTGCTGCCGCGCCGTACGAGCTTTGAGCGTTGGCGCGGCCGTGCCCGCGGGGAGCGTCAGGTGCTCTGCTCCAACGTGGATAGCGTGCTAATCGTGCAGGCGCTCGGTGCCGGTGAGGTGCTGCTCGACCGCGTGGCGCGCTCGCTGGTGTTGGCGCTCGACTGCGATGCCGAGCCAGTGGTGGTGCTCACCAAAGCTGACCGCTGCGATGCCGAGGAGCTCGAGCGCGATCTGGACCGCGTGCGCCGCCTGGTGGGTCCGAACGTGCGCGTGATTGTGACGTCCTCTGCCGAGGGCCGCGGCCTGGACGAGGTCCGTGCCTGCGTGCCCGCCGGGAGCTGCGCCATGATTCTGGGCGAGTCGGGTGCCGGCAAGTCGACGCTGCTCAATGCACTGCTGGGCCACGATACGTTGGCGACCGGCGGTGTGCGTGAGCGCGACGACCAGGGCCGTCACACTACCGTCGCGCGCGTGATGGTGGCGCTGCCGGGCGACGCCGGCGTGATCGCCGATGCCCCTGGCCTGCGCAGCCTACCGCTCGTGGGTCACGAGCGAGGTCTGGCGCGCGCTTTCCCCGAGATTGTCGAGGCATCGCGCGCGTGCCGGTTTGGCGATTGCACGCATGTCCATGAGCCGGGCTGCGCCGTTCGCGAGGCCGAGGACGCCGGGCAGATCGACAGCCTGCGTCTGGAAACGTTCCAAAACCTGGCGTCATCCATGCGCGTGAGCGCTCAAATGCTCGATCCCGATGTCCATCTGTAATTGATTTTTCCTATGACAGCCGTCTCCCAACTGTTCGGGAGACGGCTTTTTTGCTGCGGAAAAGCCTCGAAACATGCAGTTTGCTGACGTACTGACCAAAACCTTGCCACGAGCTTGACGGGCTGGTCAGCTTTTGGTCAGCGATTGGTTTGACATCGAAAACCAAAATCGCGATTGCGCCGCTTTGCACTCTGACCGCCCAGACAATGGTGGTACGGGCATTCGCCCGGCACTGCCATGAGAGGAGCGGCCGTGAACAAGAGCAAGCGCATCGCCATCAGTCTGGTCGCGGGCGTGCTCGCTGCTCTGCTCTGCATGGTTTACGGCTCGTCGATCCGCTCGCAAGCCGAACAGGTCCAGGCTGAGACCTTGGCCAAGTACGGTGGCGATCGCGTCGAGGTATGCGTCGCGGCGCGTGATATCGATGTGGGCGAGACCCTCGATGAGACCAATGTCATAACCCAGGAATGGCTGACGAGTCTGCTGCCACGTGACGCGGCGACCGAGCTGCGCCAGGTGCGCGGCGACGTGACGACTTCGCGTATTCCCAAAAACGCCGTGATCTGCAATGTCTACACCAAGGCCGAGAGCCACAAGCTCGAGGTGCCTAAGGGCAAGGTTGCCGTTTCGGTGGCGGTCGATGCCGAGCACTCGGTCGGCGGTGCTACAGGCGTGGGCAGCTACGTGGATGTGTATGTGCAAAAAGACGGCGTAACCGATCGACTGTGCGGCGCGCACGTGATCGATACCAGTGAGGATTCCGGTGCCACGCGCGAGGGCAAGATCGAATGGGTGACGCTGGCGGCTGACCCCGAAGACGTCAAGGAACTGCTGGGAGCCTCGGGCAAGGGAACGGTCAGCTTGACGATTCCCGCCACGGCGCGCGGCAAAAAGAGCGGAGGCGACGAGTGATGAAGGCGATCTGGCTTGCGTGCTGCGCGTGCGGCGATTACGGGCTGTTGCAGCGGGAAGTCGAGGGCCGTGATGCGGGTGCACAGGTGCTTCGCGTGGGTGACCTGGACGGGCTGATTTCCATGGCGCGGGCGTTTCCGTCGCGCCGCGGGGCTGCCATCATCGCGGCGTCTCTGTTTGATACCGAAGATGTGCGCAAGACTGTTGCGCGCCTGACGGCCGAAGGCCGCGTGAGTCGCGTGGTCGTGTTGATAGAAGCGCTCGATCCGTCGGATATCGAGGGGCTGTTTCGCGCGGGGGCGACTGAGGTCATCGCTGCGCACAGTATATGCGGCAACGGACGCGCGGGCGAGGGAGCGGTTGATTCCGATCGGCGCATGACGATTGAGCCCGATGCTTTTGTTGATAGGGAACCCGGGGCGCCTCGCGCTACAAGAGGCCCGCGTGTTGATGATTATGGAAAAGCGGAAGCCGAGCATGGTCGGCGCCCCCGGAACCCCCTTGTATACGATGACGCTGGAGGGCCGGCGCAGCATGCCGGCGACTCCCCGGCTGTAGATATGGGATACGTGCACGGCGTGAATCTGGCGGATGAACTCGACGAAGTTGAGGGCTTTGCCGGGTGCGGCGAGTTGTCGCTGATGCAGCATGAGCAGATTGCTCAGAACGAGCCTGCCTCGCAGACCGAACAAGCTGTCATGCCGGCTTGGACGCAGCGTGTGGTTGCGGCGGGGGAGACGGGGACGCTGTCACCGACGCCCGCCCCGCCGCCTCCGATGCCGCCGGCAGACGCTGCCGCTTCGCCGCATCGAGCTCCGGTCATCTGCGCCATTTCGGGTTCGGGCGGTTGCGGCAAGTCGACGATCGTTGCCACCATGGCACACACATCGTCGCTGTTGGGCTTGCGTGCCGCCGTGCTCGACCTGGACCTGATGTTTGGAAACCTTTACGACTTGTTAGGCGTCGATGCTCCGCGCGATATGGCGGCACTTATCGAGCCGTCGGCGGCGGGCGCGCTTGCCGAGCCGGATATCGTGGCCGCATCGATGCGCGTGGCGCCGGGCGTTACGCTCTGGGGTCCCGTCGCGGCGCCCGAGCAAGCCGAGCTCATGGCACGTCCGGTGGAGCTACTGCTTGATGTTCTGCGTCGCGAATCCGACGTGGTCTTTATCGATACCTCGGTCTTTTGGGGCGACGCCGTGGCGGCTGCGGTGGCGGCGAGCGACCGTTGCCTGGTCGTTGGCGATGCGGCGGTATCGTCCGCGACATCGGCGTCGCGCGTCATTGAACTGGCAAGTCGAGTAGGTGTGCCGCGCACGCGCATGAGCGCCGTGTTCAACCGGTTCGGTGCGCGCGGGGCAGACGAGGACGTCGCCATGCGCTTTGAGATTGCCTGTGCGTTGAGCTCCAAGATTCGTATCGCCGATGGCGGGCAGGATCTCGCCGCGCTCATGGCGTTTGGGCGCGCTGACGAGGCAGTGGGGCAGACCAGTGCTTTTGCGACCAGCGTACGCGAGGCCACGCGCGAGATGCTCGTGGAACTGGGGTGTGCCGTCGGCCCTTGGAGCGATATGGTCGCCGACCGTGCAACGCGCACCGAACGCCCGCGTATCCGCCTTCCCTGGTCGCGCGAGGGTGATCAGCGATGAGCCTGCAAACAAGGATTAAGGCTGCCGGCGCTGCAGCGGCGGCAGCGCCTGTAGATGCGGGGCGTCGCCGCGCGGTGAAACGACGTACCAAGCGCGCAGTGATGGACCGCATGGGTTACGACGAAGTGGCGCGTATCAGCGCCTATATCGACCCGGCACTTGCCCGCTCGGAATTGCGTCCCGCGGTGGAGGCGGCGCTCAATGTTGAGGAGCCGACCGATCTCGCGACGACCGAGCGCGAGACCATCATCGACGAGATTTTGGATGACGTAGTGGGCTTGGGGCCGTTGCAGCCGCTCATCGAGGACGACACCGTTACCGAGATCATGATCAACGGCTGCCGCTCGGCTTTCTTTGAACGCGGTGGCGTCTTGTACCCCATCGAGCATGCGTTTGAGGATGATGAGCAGATCCGTGTGCTTATCGACCGCATCATCTCGCCACTTGGCCGCCGTATCGACGAGCGCAGCCCCATCGTCAACGCCCGCCTCAAAACGGGCTATCGCGTCAACGCGGTGATTCCACCCGTGGCGATTGACGGACCGATTCTCACCATCCGAAAGTTCTCGGACCGCATCTGCTCGCTGGACGAGCTCGTGGGGCTGGGGTCGCTGCCGCTTTGGTATGCGCAGCTGCTGTCGTGCGCGGTGTCGCTGCGACAGGACCTGGCGGTTGCGGGAGGCACGGGATCTGGTAAGACCACCCTGCTCAACGCGTTGTCATGTGAGATTTCCACCGGCGAGCGCATCGTGACGATCGAGGACTCTGCCGAGCTCAAGTTTGCGCATCATCCGCACGTGGTGCGCCTAGAGGCGCGCGAGGCTTCAATTGAGGGCGAGGGCGCGGTGACGATCCGCGACCTGGTAACTAATGCCCTGCGCATGCGCCCCGACCGCATCGTGGTGGGCGAGGTGCGCGGTGCCGAGTGCTGCGACATGTTGCAGGCCATGAACACGGGCCACGACGGGTCGCTCACCACGCTTCATGCGGGTTCAGAACAGGAGACCGTGGTGCGTCTGACGTTGCTTGCACGTTATGGCATCGATCTGCCGAGCGAGCTCATCGAGGAGCAGATTGCCATGGCACTCGACGGTATCGTGATGTCCGAGCGCCACGCCGATGGCAGGCGCTTCGTCTCCTCGTATTCGGGGGTGCGACGCGCCGCATCGGGCGGCGTAGAGCTCGAGCGCTATGTGACGTTCGATGCCGCCGAGCGCACCTGGACGCTTGACCGCGAGCCGCCGTTTATCGCAGAAGGCCTGCGGTCGGGGACGCTCACACAAGAGGAGGTGGACGAATGGAGATCACTGTGCCCCTCGTCGTAGGGGGCTTGGCAGGGCTTTCTGTCGCGACGGCGTGCGGGGCGGAACCTCGTGTGCCGCAGGTACCGCCGGCGGAGCTGGCACGTCAGGCGCTCGAGACGGTGGCAGAGAAGCTGCCGCGTGAGCTGGTGGAAAACGATCTGCTGAAAAAGATCGCCCGTTCGTGGGCATCGCTGGCTCCGGCGCATCGCCTTGGCCTCGTGATCGAAGATGCTTCGGGGCGTTTGGCGTTTCTGCTGCTATCGAGCGGTGTCTGCTGCGTTTTACTAACGATGGTGTCGTTATCGCCCCTCGGATTTGCCTTGGGACTTGTTGCTCCGTTTGCCGTTGGTGCCGCTCGGGATGGCTTTGAGAGCCGGCGCGAGCAACACGATGCAGAAGAGGCGATGCCCGAGGCGTTTACCGCACTTTCCATGTCGCTTGCCTCGGGACATTCGCTGGCCCAGGGCATGCGCTTTGTGGGCGCTCATGCGCAAGAGCCGGTGCATACCGAGTTTTTGCGGGTGGCGGCGGCGATCGATTGCGGCATCTCGGCGACCGACGCGCTCGATGACTTGCTCGTGCGCATCGACGCCCCCGGTCTTTCGCTTGTGACCTTGGCGCTTAAGGTGTCTCAGCGCACCGGCGCTCCGCTTGCCGACTTACTGTCCGAGGCGTCGAGCATGGTGGGGGAGCGCATTGAGCTCAAGCGCCGCCTGGATGTTAAGACGTCGCAGACTCGCATGTCTGCGCATATGGTCGCGGCGATGCCGGCGGGCATGTGCGCGGTGTTGGCGCTGCTTTCGGCAGATTTTCGTCGCGGTCTTGCGACGCCTGCCGGCGCGGGCGCTGTGGTGCTGGGTCTTGCCCTCAACGCCGTTGCCCTGGTGGTTATCCGGCGCATTATGCGGGTGGAGCTATGAGCGCCCCGGTTGCAGTTGCGGCTTGCCTGTGCGCCCTGAGTGTATTTGTCGCGACGGGTTTGGATCGGGCGGATGCACGCAAGATCGCAGGGGCCTGCAAGCGCGAGGCGGTGCTGGTCGCTGCCGCGGGTCGCTCGGTGGTCGATGCTCTGACCGCGCGAGTGAAGGGCGCGGTTGGAGCGGGCGGCCCGGCGCGAGTGTCGCTCGGCGAAGTGTCCGAGATGATCGATGTTGTGCGCTTGGGTCTTTCGGCCGGTCTTTCGTTTGATGCGGCGCTTGAGATTTTCTGCGCCAACCGCCGGTCAGTGCTGGCTCTTCGCCTTGAGCGCGCCTGCATGGCGTGGCAGGTGGGCGTGGGCACGCGTGAGGACGAGTTGTTGGCCGCCGCGCGCGACCTGGACGTGCGAGCGCTCGAGACCTTTGCCATCACGGTGGGGCAGGCGCTCGCCCTGGGTGCCCCACTTGCCGAGACGCTGGCCGCTCAAAGTCGCGAGATCCGTGCGGCTCATCGCGCCGCGGTCGAGCGCGAGATCGAGCGTGCACCCGTCAAGCTGCTGATTCCCACCGGCACGCTCATCTTGCCGGCGTTGCTTCTGTCCATATTGGGCCCGCTGCTGGGAGCAGGCGGGATGATGTAGGGAGGAATACATGAACACGATGACTGACGCTGCTGGCAAGGTCCAGGGCTGGGCGTTTTGCCGGGCGGCACATGTTCGTCAGCGCGCCAAGGAACTATTGCAGGAGGAGAGTGCACAGGGTACCACCGAGTATGCCATCTTGGTCGGCGTGCTCGTGGTGATCGCGATTATCGCCATCGTCGCATTTAAGGGCAAGGTCCAAGATCTATGGAACGCTATCAGCGAGGGCATCAACAGCCTGTAGAGGGCGAGCGCCCCATCGGGGTGCTGCTGGTGTTTGCTTGCCTGACCGTGGCGATAGCGGCGGTGCTTTGGGGGCTTAACGCCGCGCGGCAGCAGCGTCCTGGGACCGCCTCCGATTTGGGCTCAGATTCGGCGGTGGCGTCTCAAAAAGATGAGATGCGAGATGCGGACGATTCGGATGTCGCTGTCACGGCGCAAACCTTTCTGCGGACGCTCGACAAGCGGTCTGGCACTGCGACGGATTCGCCTGAGGGCAACGCGATTGCGGTCCGGCTTGCATGGTCCGAGGACCGACCGATGACCGAAGCGGCGGCGGATATGCTGCGTGCCTATCGCGAGGTACCCACGGCGCAACTTGCTCTGAGCGGCTATCTCGACATCAAGGGAAACGTGTGGGGCGCCATCGTGCGCGACGAACGCGGCTGGGTCGATATGGTGACAATTGCCGCGGATGCTGGCGATGCTTCGTGTCGTCTGCGCGCCGTGCGCCTGAGCCCGCAGGCAACGGACTCAAAGGAGGGATCGTGAAATGCATGATGTCCTGCGTGAGGAATCTGCCCAGGCGACGGTCGAATACGCCATCGTCACGGTGGCGCTGTTATCGATCGTGCTGGCGATCGCGGGACTTTGGCGTGCCGGCACCGATGGGCGCTTGGCGGCGCTGGTTGAGCGGGCGGCATCCCATGGCGTTGCCTCGACGTCGGTTATCGACGCCGCTGCGGCCGCTAAGGACATCGCGTTGTATTGATGCCGCGCGCGAGGACCGGGCGCAGTCTACGGTCGAGGCCGCTTTTTTGCTGCCGACGTTTCTGACACTCATCCTTCTCGCGCTGCAACCGGTGTGCCTGCTCTATACGCGCGCGGTCATGGAGTCTGCCGCCGCCGAGACCGCGCGGCTCATGACCACGACGACGGCGGAGGACGACGATCTTAAGGAGTTTACCCGCCGCCGGCTTGCCGCAGTGCCCAACGTTTCGATCTTTCATGCCGGCGGGCCGTTGTCGTGGGATATCGAGCTTGGCCGGGCCGGTGCGGGTGGCGTCTCGTCCGTGTCCGTTTCCGGCGAGGTCAAGCCGTTGCCTGTGATCGGTGCGTTTGCGCAGGCTATGGGTGGTACCGCCGAGGGCGGCTACGTTGAGCTCAAGGTCGATGTCTCGTATCAATCGCGTCCCGAATGGCTGGAGGGAGATTATGATTCGTGGATTGCTGCATGGGATTAAGCGTTTCTGGTCTAGACGCGTTTTGACGCACCGTCCGAGCTGCCATCGCAAGCGAGGCGGCTTTATGGGTCGAGCCGGTGTCGATCTGTTTATCGAAGACGGCGCCTATACCACGCTTTCTTCTGCCGTGGTCATCCTAGTGGTGCTCACATTGTTGTTTTCGTCGACCGCGGCGATATGGAGCATGTCGCGTGCCGGGGATACTCAGGTGGCGGCTGATAGTGGCGCGCTGGCGGGTGCCAACGTAGTGTCGTCCTATCACACGGCTGCCACGGTGGTTGATGCGAGCATCTTGAGTCTGGGGCTGGCGGGGTTTGCCACGATCGGGACGGGCCTGGTCGCCATCCTCATCCCGGGTGCCGAGCCGGTTGCCGGCAATATGGTCGACACCGGGATTGAGATCATTAAAACGCGCAACAAGTTTGCCAAAAGCGCATCGGAAGGCTTACAGAAAATCGAGACGGCTCTGCCGTATCTGATCGCCGCGCGTGCCACGCAGACGGTGTCGGCGCAGGATACCGATAGTGTGACCTATACCGGTACGGCGCTTGCCGTGCCCAGGACATCCGAGTCTGACTTCGCTGCGCTCAAAGGATCAGAGATCTCGACCGATACCATTAAAGACACATCAGATGATTTAGAGGGTGCGGCCGAGGAGCTGCGGAAGGCTTCTGAGGACACGGCGAAGGCTAAAGAGCGTGCTTGGCTGGCGGATTGTGGTGGGTCTGACAAGGGCTCGGTCGGCAGCTGTTCTTGCATGTGGGAGCGTGCGAAAAGCCTAACGGATCTCTCCGGTGTTCAAAATCCGCATTACTCATCGAGCGTTACGTGGGAGCCCCAAGTTGCCCTTGATCGCGCGAAGGACTACTACCATTGGCGTCTGACAAATGAGAAGCCCCACGGCTCGAGTGTCGAGATGAAGGCAGAGTCTGCGGCGCGTAAGGCGTTTTATACCTATGCGAGCGCGGAGGTCGATCGGGCACATATAACCGAGAACGGAGACAGGGTTTCCTCCTATATTCCGCTGCTGCCGCGCAACTCTGATGAGGTTCGGGCGACGGAACTCTATACCGATGCGGTGTGGCCGACTAGCGTGAACGATGACAAGGCGTATCTGCATTACGGGACGACCTGCCCTAACTATAAGAAAGGGACGCCGAGCGGATTTGCTTCGGTTGCCGATTACGATGGACAGGATAAATGCAGCAAATGCCATTTTGGCGTTTTGTCGCTTGGTGCCGTTGCGGCGCCTTCAACCTCTATCGAAAACGGCTTCGAGTATCACTTTGACAAGTTTAAAGACGCCCTGGAGGACTACGTCGACTGTCGCAACAAGGAGCTCGAGCTCGAGCGTCAGACCGAGGACGAAGCCGACCGTGCGGGCAATGCGTTTGACCAGGCCATTAAAGCGCTTTCGGGCGAGCGTCCGCGTATCGCTCCGCCCGGTCGCAACGGCGTGGTTGCCTTTGCGGTTTCGGGTGCCATCTCGAGCCCCGATGAGCTCAACTCTTCGTTTAACACGGCAGTCAGGCTTGGCGATCGCGGTGCCATCTCTGCCGCGGTGCTGGCGCCCGATGAGGCGACGGCGCAAAACAACGTGCTTTCGCGATTTTTCTCGACATTGAAGGAACGCTCGGGTGGCGTTGCCGGCGTACTCGATGGCGTCATGGATGTCTGGGGACGGCTGCTTGTGGGATACGGAGACATCCAAGGTTCGGCCGACGAACTTATGGACGAGATGATTAAAGGCCTAGGAGGGGGCAGCGGCGCGTTGGGCTCCATTGCATCGTGGCTCGGCGATACCGTTTCGGCGTCCGTGGCGGCGTTGGGTCTGGAACCGTGCGACTTGTGCCTGCGAAAGCCAGTGCTGACCGATTCCGCCAACGTCATTAAGAGTCCGGGGTCTGACATTGCTGGTCTCTTTCAAGCGCAAGATAAGCTGCGAAGTATTCCGTTGGGCGTGACCGATCCCAAGGCGCTTTGCGAGGCGTTGGAATATCAAGTCGAACGCACCATTAGCGGTACGGTGTTCACGCTTGCGGAGATTCCTCTGCCCGGCGGTGGCTCCATCCCACTCACCGTCGATGTCGCCACGCTGGTTGGCGCTCTGGGCGGTGGGTCGTAATGAGTATCCGCATGCGTCTGCGCGAGGAGCGCGCCCAAGCGACGGTGGAGATGGCAGTGGTTGCGCCCGTTTTGCTGGTGCTGGCACTCATCGTGTACAACGTCATGATCTTTGCCAGCGCTGTCGCGCGCTTCGACCGCGTGGTGCCCGACATCGTGTTGGCGCACGCCGTGGCGTCGGAGGGGGAGGGCGACGAAAGCTCTGCCGATGCCTCGGCGACGGTTCAGACTCAAATTCTGAATGCCATGGAAGGTTATGACTTGCAGATTGAAGTGTCGAGCGAGCAAGGCGCGGAGGCATCGGATGGTGGCCTGCTCTCCCTATCCGGTACGTTTAGGACCTACACCTGCACCATGCACTATGAGCCGTGGCCGACTTCTCTCAGCATCGCTGGCGTTCCGCTGGGGGCGCCGACAACGTTGTCGCACGAGCGCGCGGTGACGGTCGATCCATGGCGTCCGGGGGTGGTCATGTGACCGCGGTCTCGTCCTACATCGCCTACGCACGGGCACTCAATAGGCTGGGTTGGACGCCGGCCGAGTTTGTGGTGGCGGAGTCGTTTGCCGTGCGCCTGCGCGGCATGCTGGGACGGTGTCCGGTTGCCGCCAACGGTCTGCCGCTCGTCATGGCGTTTCCACGCTGCTCTTCGGTCCATACGTGTTTTATGGCCTATCCCATCGATATCGCCTTTATCGATGCACGTGGCTATGTCCTCGTATGCTACGAAAACGTACGTCCCTGGCGTATGTGCTCCTGCCCCGGCGCCTGGGCCGTACTAGAGCGTCCTTCAATCATTGTTTCGACCCCTGCTCTCCAACGCGTGCCGGCTTAAGAATTGGCGACAGCGGACTTTCGTCATACGAAATTGGGTAAGATGGAGGAGAAGATGCATGGATGTTGAGATCCATCCCAACGCTAAAAAGCACCTGACAGAACAGCAGGTGCTTAGCGCTTGGCTTGCGGTTACTGAGTGCATTCGTCGCGAGTCGAAGGACGAGCCGCCGAGATGGCTTGCGATTGGATGGCTCCCAGACGGACGAAGCGTGGAGCTTGTCGCGGTCGAGCTTCTCCGTGGGTGGCTTATCATTCATGCCTTGTCTCCAGTCCAGAAGAAATTTTGGCAGGAGATTGAACGGGCTCGGCAAAGGGGTCGATGATGGGCAAGACGTATACGGCCGCTAATGGTCAGGTTGTAACGGATGA
This sequence comes from uncultured Collinsella sp., assembly GCA_900547805.1. Taxonomy (GTDB): domain Bacteria; phylum Actinomycetota; class Coriobacteriia; order Coriobacteriales; family Coriobacteriaceae; genus Collinsella. The sequence continues at coordinate 14,768 of URIE01000006.1, read as the reverse complement.
AATGATTGACGCGTGGTGCGAGTCGTACGAGCGCGGAGAGTTTCCGGATGGCGAACACACCGTTGGTGGGATCGTGCATGGACGGCCCCCGCTCTCAGGTGAGGGGACGGCAACGCTGTCGGTCAAGATTCCTCTGGGAATGAAGGAGGCCATTCGTCGACGGGCGGCTGCCGAGGGGATGACGCCAAGTGAGTTTGCCCGTGCGGCTCTGAGTGAAAAACTTCTTGCTGCCGGCTGATGCCTCTGACGTGCCGATTTATAGAACCGAGGCTGTGCCCAAAAACTTTTTTAAAATTCTCGGTTGACCGGAGCGCGTCCTTGGTTATACTAATCAAGCCTTGAAACAAGGCACACCTCAAATGGCTGGGTAGCTCAGTTGGTAGAGCAGAGGACTGAAAATCCTCGTGTCAGGGGTTCGATTCCCTTCCCCGCCACCTTGAATTGACTAGGACCTCTGCAAAGGGGTCCTTTTCTTTTATGTAGGGTTCTGCGGAAACTGCGTCCCAGATCCTGCGCTCAGAACGGGATGCATTTTCCGGTTGGGCCTGCTAACGGAAAATGCGCCCCATTATTGAGCGATAGAACGGGACACACTTTCCGGTGCCTGCCTCCGGCGCGCGTACACACCTCGTCGCACCATTCCGAGTCCGTCTGCTCCCAGACATTCCTCCCACTTTCGCGTCACTTTGCAGACCGTTCGGTCGCCTGTCCGCACACGCGGGTATACTCAAAACGATACTTATCCTACGCAATACGATGCGGGTTCGACCTGCATGATCCGAAGGGGGCAGTGATGGAGAGGATACTCGGCGTTAATCTCTCTGGCTGGTTTATTCCCGAGCCTTGGGTGACCCCGTCGCTGTACGCGGCGACCGGTGCATCCAACGCGGCTGAGCTACAGGAGGCCATGGGTACCGCCGCCTATAACGAGCGCATGCGCCGCCATTACGAGACGTTTGTGAGCGAGGACGATTTTCGCCGCATGGCGCAGATCGGTCTCAATGCCGTGCGTCTGCCGGTGCCCTGGTATGCCTTTGGCTCACAGGAGTCCGATGCCTCCTACATATCGGTTGTCGATTACATCGACCGCGCAATTGAGTGGGCTGCCAAGTACGACATCCGCGTGCTGCTCGATCTGGCAACCGTGCCCGGTGGCCAGGGCGATTCCAACGATTCGCCCACCACGCCGGAGGCTGTTGCCGAGTGGCATTCGTCCACCAACGGCCGTCATGTCGCACTCGACGTGCTCGAGCGCTTGGCCGATCGCTATGGCGAGGCCGAGAGCCTGCTGGGCATTGAGCTGCTGGACACGCCGCAGATGAGCGTTCGCAAGAGCCTCTTCACCATGACGGATGGCATTCCTGCTCACTACCTGCGCAATTTCTATCGCGATGCCTACGAGCTCGTCCGTTCGTATATGCCCGAGGATAAGATCGTCGTCTTCTCGTCGTCGGGGCATCCCAGCGAGTGGAAGCATTTTATGCGCGGCGCCAAGTACAAGAACGTCTACATGGACCTTCACCTGTACCATTACCGCGACGAATACGCGCTCGACATCACGAGCCCTCGCGGCCTGACCACGGCGATTTCTCGCAACAAGCGTGAGCTTAAAGAGGCGATTGCGACCGGGTTCCCCGTGTTGGTGGGCGAATGGTCGGGCGCGGCGATCTTTGCCAACTCGTCGGTTACGCCCGAGGGCCGCAATGCCTACGAGCGCGTGTTTATCGCCAACCAGCTGGCTTCGTTTGCGCCGGCTGCCGGTTGGTTCTTCCAAACGTGGAAGACCGAGAAGCGCATCGCGGCATGGGACGCCCGCGCGGCACTCGGCACGCTCGAGCGCGGCATGATTGAATAGGTTGATATGACGCAAAACAGCGCCCATACGGGCAAACTCTATGTGGTCGGCACGCCCATCGGCAACCTGGGTGACCTGTCCCCGCGCGTTGGCGAGGCGTTTGCCGCCGCCGATGCCATCTGCTGCGAAGACACGCGTGTGACGTCAAAGCTGCTGATGCACCTGGGCATTTCCAAGCCGCTTGTCCGTTGCGACGAGAATGTGATCGCCAGCCGCGCCGCCGGCCTGGTCGACCGTCTGCTGGCGGGGGAGACCCTCGCCTTTGCCTCGGACGCCGGCATGCCGAGCGTGTCCGATCCCGGCCAGGCGCTGGTTGAGGCGGCGCGTGAGGCCGATGTGCCCGTCGAAGTTATTCCCGGGCCCTCTGCTTGCGTCACGGCGCTTGTTTCGTCCGGCATTCCCTGCGAGCATTTTTTCTTCGAGGGCTTTTTGGGCCGAAAGCACGGCGACCGCGTGCGCCGTTTGCAGCGCCTTGCCGTGGTGCCCGGCGCGCTCATCTTCTACGAGTCTCCACATCGCATCGTGGCGACACTCGAAGCCGTGGCGGAGGTCTTTCCCCAGCGTGAGGTTGCCGTCTGCCGCGAGCTCACCAAGTTGCACGAGGAGGTCCTGCGCGGGCCCGCTGCCCAGCTTGCCGAGGAGCTACGTGCCCGCGGCGAGGTGAAAGGCGAGATTGCGCTGGTCATCGCGCCGCCGAGCGAGGACGAAGAGGCCGGTATCGTGCCGGTTGGCGCCGCGGCAGCGGATCCCGACGAGGCCCTGCGCGAGGATATCCGCGCCGCGCTCGAGGAGGGGGAGCCCGCCTCTGCGGTGGCCAAGCGCCTGTCTCAGAAGTATTCGCGCCGCAAGCGCGATGTCTATGCCATGGTGCTCGATATGCAATAGATGGAGGATATCCAGCCCTTGCGCTAGAATCATCCTCTGTATGCAACGTTTTTCTGGAGGACAAACCCCATGGATCAAAGCAAGCCTTCGTTCTTTATCACGACGCCCATCTACTACGTCAATGCCGATCCGCACCTGGGCACGGCTTATTCCACCATCATCGCCGACGTTCAGGCTCGCTATCGCCGCTCCGCCGGCTATAACGTCAAGTTCCTGACCGGCATGGACGAGCACGGCGAGAAGGTCGCCGAGGCCGCAGCCAAGCACAACATGACGCCGCAGGAGTGGACCGATAGCCAGGCTCCGCACTTCAAGGAGCTTTGGAGCAAGCTCGAGATTTCCAATGATGACTTCATCCGCACCACCGAGCCGCGCCAGCACCATGCCGTGCAGCACCTGTGGGAGCGCATGAAGGAGTCCGGCTACCTGTATAAGGGCAGCTACGACGGCTGGTATTGCGTGCCTGACGAGACCTACTTCACCGATACGCAGGTCCAGAAGGGCGACGAGGAGTACGGCAGCGTCGGCCAGCACCTGTGCCCCGACTGCCACCGTCCGCTTGAGCGCGTGCAGGAGGAGTCCTACTTCTTTAAGCTTTCCGCCTTCCAGGACAAGCTGCTCAAGCTCTATGACGAGCATCCCGACTTTGTCGAGCCTGCGTTCCGCATGAACGAGGTTCGCAGCTTTGTCGAGGGCGGCCTCAACGACCTTTCCGTGAGCCGTACGAGCTTTGACTGGGGCATTCAGGTCCCGTTTGACGAGGGTCACGTGACCTACGTGTGGTTCGATGCTCTGCTCAACTATATGACGGCCGTCGGCTACGGTGTCGACACCGACGAGGCGCGTGCCGAGCTGGCCTATCGCTGGCCCGCGCAGTTCCACATCGTGGGTAAGGACATCATCCGCTTCCACTGCGTCATTTGGCCCGCCATGCTCATGGCCATCGGCGAGGCCCTGCCCGAGCACGTCTTTGCCCACGGCTTCCTGACCGTGCGCAATGCCGAGACCGGCAAGGCCGAGAAGATGTCCAAGAGCCGCGGCAACGCCATCGCTCCGCAGGACGTTATCGACATGCTGGGCGTCGAGGGCTATCGCTACTACTTTATGACCGACGTCGTCCCCGGCACCGACGGTGCCATCAGCTTCGACCGCATGGAGCAGGTCTACAACGCCGACCTGGCCAACAGCTGGGGCAACCTCATTTCGCGTTCGCTCAACATGAGCGGCAAGTATTTTGACGGCTGCGCGCCCGCCAAGCCCGCATCGTTCGATGCGTTCGATAACCCGCTGGCAAAGATCGCCGACGGCCTGGTCGAGCGCTACATGGCCAAGATGGACGTGCTCGATTACGGCGGAGCCAAGGATGAGGTCATGGAGCTCATCCACGCCGCCAACCACTACATCGAGGACTCCGAGCCCTGGGCACTCGCCAAGGACGAGGCCAAGGCTGACGAGCTGGCATTTGTGATCTACAACCTGCTTGAGGCTATCCGCATTGCCGCCCACCTACTGATGCCGCTCATGCCTCAGACTTCTACCGAGGCTCTGCGCCGTCTGTCCTGTGAGGACGAGGCCACGAGCGACGACCTTAAGGGTATCTGTGCTTGGGGCCTGCTCGCCGGCGGCCAGCCCGTCGAGAAGGGCGATCCGCTGTTCCCGCGCTTGGCGTAAAAATCGCGCGAGTGCCATATCGGCAATTTGCTATTTCACGGTAAGGGCATGGCCGCAACGGTCCATGCCCTTTTGCTTTACGATGCAGCCACCATGTTAAGGAGGCAACCATGACAACTTCGCCTTTGGCAAACCCCACGGCAACCAGGGAGCTGCTGGAGGAGTTTGGCCTTGCGACCAAGCATCGCCTGGGCCAGAACTTCCTGATCGACAACCATGTAATTGAGCGCATTTGCGAGCTTTCCGAGCTCACGGGCGATGAGCGCGTGCTCGAGGTTGGCCCGGGCGTTGGTACGCTCACGCTCGCGCTGCTGCAGGAGGCGGCGTGCGTCACGTCGATCGAGGCCGATCCCGAACTCGAACCGGTGCTCGATGCCCATGCCGCCGACTATGCCAACTTCCGCTTTATCATGGGCGACGCGCTCAAGGTGACGACGGGGCAGATTGAGCAGGCTGCAGGCGGTGAGCCGACGGTATTTGTCGCGAACCTGCCCTATAACGTGGCGGCGACGATCATCCTGCAGTTCTTCCAGACGATGCCCGCGCTCAAGCGTGCCGTGGTCATGGTTCAAAAGGAGGTTGCCGATCGCATTGCCGCGGTGCCGGGTAACAAGACCTATGGCGGCTACACGGCAAAGCTCGGCCTGTATGCGCAGGTTACGGGTCGCTTTGAGGTGCCGCCACGTTGCTTTATGCCGGCACCGCACGTGGACTCGGCCGTCGTGCGTATCGATCGTGTCGACGGCGTGGTGCCCGAGGGCCTCGATCGCGAGTTTGTGGCCCGCGTGATTGATGCTGCATTTGCTCAGCGCCGCAAGACCATCCGCAATTCCATGAGCGCCAACGGCTTTGCCAAGGACGTGCTCGACGCCGCCTTTGAGGCTTGCGGTATCGCACCCACCACGCGCGCAGAAACGCTTGATGTTGCCGACTTTATCCGCCTGGCTCAGGAGCTCATCCATGATGCCTAATGCCGAACGCGTGACGTTTACCAAGAAAAAGAAGACGGTTGCTTGTCCCGTGCCCTTGGCACCGCTTGCTGACACGCATGCGCATCTGCTTTCGTTTTGGGGGAAAGAAGTGCCCGAGACGCTCGTGCGCGCCAAAGCCGCGGGCGTCGACCTGTTGGTGACGATGCTCGACCCCATCGCCGACAAGCGCAGCGTGACGGACTATAGCGACTGGCTCGTGCGCGAAATTCTGCCGATGCGGGATATTCCGCAGATCAAGTATCTCGCTGGCGTTCACCCCTATGGCGCGCCGGATTATACCGATGACATTCACGCGCAGGTTGTTGCTGCGCTCGATGACCCTTTGTGCGCCGGTATCGGCGAGATCGGTCTGGACTACCACATGGATTACGACGACGACATCGCGCCGGCGCCCCACAGTGTGCAGATTGATTGCATGGCGCGTCAGCTCGAAGTTGCCGTGCGCCGCAATGTGCCGGTGGAGCTGCACCTGCGGCACGAGGACTCGGATGGGGAGCGCACCTCGCATATGGATGCGTACAACGTGCTGCGCGAGGTGGGTGTGCCTCAGGCCGGTTGCGTGCTGCACTGCTTTGGCGAGGACCGCGCCACGATGGAGCGCTTTGTGGAACTGGGCTGCTATATCGCCTATGGTGGTGCGGCCACCTTTAAGCGCAACGACGACGTGCGCGAGGCATTTGCGGCGACCCCGCTCGACCGCATTTTGTTCGAGACGGATTGCCCGTATATGGCGCCGGAGCCCATTCGCGGTCTTGAATGCGAGCCAGCAATGATCTCCATTACGGCAAACGCGCTGGTTAACGACCGTGTCGATCGCATTGGTGAGGACGCCGAAACAATCGCGCATGCCGCTTGGGAAAATGCCTGCAAACTTTTTCAAAAATAGTTCTTGCGTTCGCGGTGGCGCTCCGTTATTCTAATTCCTGCACGCGGGCGTGGCGGAATTGGCAGACGCGTACGGTTCAGGTCCGTATGGGGGCAACCCCATGAAGGTTCAAGTCCTTTCGCCCGCACCATTACATGAAAGAGCTCCCAGCAATGGGAGCTTTTTTGTTATGGGCCCATCGCAGGGACTTGAACCTGCGAAGGAGCGAGCGTAAAGAAAACGCGGAGCGTTTTTAGCGAGCTGGCGAGGACGCCGGCAGGCGGCCGAAGCCGGTGCGGATCCGCGAAGCGGATACGCGGACGCCCCGTTGTCCGCTCCAACTATGTTACGCGGTTCTAACGAACCGCGTTTTTTGTTGACGCTGCGCGAGCCCCGGGCACCCCATCTTGCCCCTCAATCGTCGGTCGCGTACATAAAGTACGCTTCCCTCCTCTTTCGCGGCAACCTGGGGCACCCGGAGCCCGCTCGCTGCCGTGGCCGGGGAAGTGGGTCTTCCGTTCTTTTCACTAATCGATTGATTCGCCACAGGAGGCTCGAGCCCGAGAGGGAGCGAGCGTTTTGGGGCGTGGCTGTGACGTTTGCCGCGAATGTCCGCTTTGGGCGTATCATCGTGGGCATCTCGCAAACCTCGTTGCAAGGGAGACTCATCCCATGGCTACAGAAAAGTCCTCGTCGCGCCCATGGATGTCCGATGCCGCGATCTATCAGATCTACCCGCGCTCGTTTAAGGATTCGACTGGTTCGGGTCTGGGCGATATCGCGGGCATTACCCAGCAGATGGACTATCTTGAGCGGCTGGGTATCGAGGCCATCTGGCTGAGCCCGTTTTACCCATCGCCTCTTGTTGATGGCGGCTATGATGTGGCGGGCTACTGCGATGTCGACCCACGTCTCGGGTCGCTTGACGACTTCGATGACATGATCGCTGCGGCTCACGCGCGCGGCATCAAGGTCATCGTCGACATCGTGCCCAACCATTCGTCCAACCAGCACCCCTGGTTCAAAGCCGCTCTTGCCGCCGGCCCCGGATCGCCCGAGCGCGCCCGTTATATCTTCCGCGATGGTCGCGGCGAGCACGGCGAGCTGCCTCCCACCAATTGGAATGCCAACTTTGGCGGCCCCGCCTGGACGCGCGTCGCGGACGGTCAGTGGTATCTGCACATGTTTACGCCCGAGCAGCCGGACTTTGACTGGTCGTGTCCCGAGGTTCATGCGTTCTTTTGCGACGTCCTGGCGTTTTGGAGCGATCGAGGCGTCGATGGCTTTCGCATTGATGTGGCGCACGGTCTCGCCAAGGATCTCGACCGCGATGACCTCGACCGGTGGCATCTCGCCGAGGGCGATGACATGGTTGAGGACGGCACCCATCCGCTGTGGGACCGCAACGAGGTCCATGAGATCTATCGCGAGTGGCGCCGCGTGTTCGACCGTTATGATCCGCCGCGCAGCGCCGTTGCCGAGGCGTGGGTTCTGCCCGAGCGCCAGTATCTCTATGCGCGTCCCAGCGAGCTTGGCCAGACATTCAACTTTGAGTTTGCCAAGGCCACTTGGACCTATGATGACATGCACACTGCAATCGAGAAGGGCTTGAAGGCGGCCATCGAATCCGATTCCGCCTCGACCTGGGTACTCTCCAACCACGACGTGCCGCGCGTGGCGACACGCTATGCCCTGCCGCAAATCAAGGCGACGCGCTACCACCAGATTGCGCTCGACTGGCTCTTACGCGACGGGTCGTCTTATGACGAGGACCGTGAACTCGGCGAGCGCCGCGCGCGGGCGGCCCTTTTGCTTGAACTGGCGCTTCCGGGCTCGGCATACGTGTATCAGGGTGAGGAGCTCGGCCTTTTTGAGGTGGCTGACATCCCGTGGGCTGCACTCGAAGATCCTACTGCGACCAATACGCGCGGACCGAAGCGTGAGAAGGGGCGCGACGGCTGCCGTGTGCCCCTGCCGTGGGTGGCGGCGGACGATCCCGCGCAGGGCGGATCGTTTGGGTTTTCGCCGGCGGACGCCGATGCGGCGCCCCATCTGCCGCAGCCTACATGGTTTTCCGATTACGCTGCCGATAGGGAAGAAGCGGACCCGACATCGATGCTTGCGCTCTATCGTGACGCCCTCTGGCTTCGGCGCAAGCTGCGCGGTTGCGCCAACGATCTTGCGTGGCTCGATCTTGACGGGCGCACCGGTCTTGCGGATGGTGCCGAGGGCGCCGAGGGCGGCGTTATCGCCTATCGCCGCGACAACGGCTGGGCGTGTGTGACGAACTTCGGCGCAGCGCCCGTGGAGCTGCCGGCGGGCAGGGTCCTGCTCACCTCATCACCGCTTGCAGACGGCAGGCTCGCGCAGGACAGCTCTGCCTGGATTATGCTCGGTGAGATGTAGGGGCCTCTTGCGGTGAGTTTGCGTTTGCCAGCGCCTTCCGTGGTGGCTGATGTCTTCGCGAGGTTCGCGAGGGCGTCGCAAAACTTTTCAAAAAAAGTTCTTGCATTTGGGTGGATTATCCCGTATATTAAATCCTCGCAGGCGGACATGGCTCAGTTGGTAGAGCACAACCTTGCCAAGGTTGGGGTCGCGGGTTCGAGCCCCGTTGTCCGCTCCATTTGGGCGTTTAGCTCAGGGGGAGAGCGCTTCCCTGACACGGAAGAGGTCAGAAGTTCAAATCTTCTAACGCCCACCAAATGTTCGCAGCTCAGAGGCTATGTCCTCTGGGCTGTTTTGTTTTGGTCGCCAAATCGCCGGCAAAAGGTACCTCGCTTCATGAAAGAGCGGTTCTGAACGTCAGTTTAGCCTTGTCATCTCAATCGAGTGGGGGTTGACCATTTTGAACATAACCGTGCATCTCGTTGACGTTTCTGCGATCGATCCCGGCGAGACCGTTGATATGGCATCAATCGCGGGACGTTATGCCTCGCGTGCCTCCAATGGAGATCTCCCCATTGCGTCTCGGAGGGAAGCTGCGGGCGTGGGTCTGCTGCTTCGCGACGCCCTGGGTGTCTTCGACGACACCCAGCTTGCGCGTTCTGCTTTCGGCAAGATCGAGCTTGCGGATGGGGAGGCCCCCTCTATTTCCATTTCACATGGCGGAAGCGTGGCCGTCCTCGCTGTTTCCGATGTTGCTCGGTCGGTCGGAGGACCTATTGGCGTGGATATCGAGGCGGTCGATGAGATTGTACCTATTGCGGTTGAGCGTATGGCGAGCTCAAGGGAACGGGCGTGGATTGACGCTGCGGCAGATTCGCAGGAACGCGCCTTTCGGCTGTGTCGGGTTTGGACGCGTATCGAAGCCGTCCTGAAGGCGGAGGGGTCCGGCTTTTCAATCGATCCCCGCAAAGACGGGTTGCCGAGCGGATGGTTTACTTCCTCGGTGGTGTTTGGCCAGTGTGTCATCTCTTGTGCAGCGCGTTCTATGCCCCATATCGCCATTGAGGAGCATGCCTTTCGGGTAGCATAGTAGCCAATCGCCAACAGGGGAGGCCTTCTATGTCACTGAACGCTAAAAACGATATTGCTTCGCGGATCGAAGGCGCCGTCTTTGAACTTATGGCGACAACGCCTGTGCAATCGATTAAGGCCACCGACGTACTCCGTCTTGCCCATACATCAAAATCAACCTTCTATCGTTGCTACCGCTCTGTCGATGATGTGGTCAAGCGCTTTGAAGATGAGCTGCTCCAGAACATGCAAGACATTAACGACGTTGCCCTTGAGGCTCGTTTTGGTGATGCGCAGCTTGATCCCACGCCCACGATGATCAAGCGCATGGAAATCCTCAAGGCCAATCGCTCGAAAGTCCTGGCGCTTAACAGCGATAACGGTGATCCCGTGTTTGCACACAAGGCAACGATCTTCATGCATGACTATTTTCGCGATCGTTTGCGGTCGACGTTTTCGGATGAGACGGACCTCGATCTGTATCTTGCTTTTGCGCTTGCGGGCCACCATAACCTCATCCAGTATTGGCTCGAAGTCCGGCCTGACCTTGAGGCACGAACCGTTGCCGCCGCGCTCAATCGCATGTTCTACGCACCGCTCTTTGTCGACGATGCATCGCGCCATTGGCATCCGCGGATCCCTGATTTCGATAATACGCTCGGATGAACGGTCGCTATTTACGGGTAAATGGTTAGATTCATGGCGGTGTCATAATGATTTGCCGAATCCTTGCATTATTGATAAGACCATTTACCTGCTATTTGGAACGCTTTTGCCCTATGGGTCTCAAATGATGGGACACATAGGGCCTTTTTGTCCCATACGTCCTGTCTTGCCCCTCATAAACTAAAGCTACGTTCAAAAGAACCACTGCAGTAGTTCAACGTGTGACGGCACAGAAAAGCCGCGAGCGCTCTCTCACCTTCGCTCGCGGCCGGACTGCGCCATCACTCCGTACACCCTCACATGATTAGGATGTGATATTCAGTGGTTACGCTCGGAAAGAACATGCGCAGCGTCTCGATTGTAGGCGTAGGCTGCACCCCGTTCAAGGATTTTGAGGAGCATCCCGAGACCCAGGGCATTGGCGAGGGCGAGGCGTTTGGCTATGCTGCCCTCGAGGCAATTGCCGATGCCGGTCTTGAGCCCCGCGATATCGACTTTTTCTACCACGGCAGCGCCAATCCGTATCTTGTTGGCGATTGCATTACCCCCAACATGCAGGTTGCCGATTGGTTTGGCGTTCGCGCCAAGGGTTCCGTCCATCATTCCGAGGCTTGCTGCACGGGCTACGTCGCCCTTGAGCAGGCCGTGATGGCAGTCGCCTCCGGTGCCTACGATGTCGTCCTTACGGGTGCCTGCGATTTGGCTTCGACCCTTCCCGTTGAGCACATGCCCTCGCATATTCGCCAGGACTTTACGCTCGACGTCATGATTCCCTCGCTCGATAAGATCTATGACCGCGCGTATGGTCGCCCACTCGATGGTGCCTTTGGCGTGTCGTTCGACAACTGGATCAACGAGTATTCGATGCAGTACGACCTTACTGCCGATCAGATCGATGACGCCCTGAACGGCCTTACCAAGAGCCTTCGCCGCGGTGCCGTCCTGAATCCCCTTGCCTGGTACGAGACCACGGTCGAGGAGGATGCGAAGGCAGCTGGGTTCGATACCGCCGACGAGTATCTCAAGAGCATGTACAACCCGCGCGTTACGCAGTACCTGCGCGTTACCGGCTTTGAGAAGAAGTGCGACGGTGCCGCCGCTGTTGTCGTGATGCCCACGGAGAAGGCCAAGGCCATGGGCGTGCCGTATGCGCCTATCGAGGTGCTGGGTACGGGCGCCTCTGCTGTCGAGGCCGGTCTGCTCCACAACGAGCACTGGGCTACCGAGCTTGCCGCCAAGCAGGTCTATGACCTTACCGGCGTGAGCTCCGACGAGATTGACCTGTTTATGTGCAACGACTTCTTCCTGGCTTCCGAGATTGTCTCGGCTGAGGAGTGCGGCTATATTCCGCGCGGCGAGGCTTGGAAGTACGCGATCGATGGCCGCACCGCTTTTGACGGTGATAAGCCCATCAACCCGCACGGTGGCCGTTGCAACTTCGGTCACGCTCATGGCGCATCCGGCATCGCCGATATCGTCGAGGCCGTCAAGCAGATGCGCGGCGTCGCCGGTGCCACCCAGATGAAGAAGGTTCCCGAGACGGCCTTCCTGCGCGGTTTTGGCGGTTCTCAGAATGTGCGCTGCCAGATTCTTCGTACCGTCGCCTAAGCGACCGCGGTTTTCGATTTCCCATAAGGAGTATTCTCATGCAACTCAAAGATATGGAGCCCGTGGTCAAGAAGTTCTACACGGGTCTTGAAGAGGGCATCTATTGGGCACGTCAGTGCCCCGAGTGCGGAGCCGTCGAGTTTCCGCCCCACCTTGCCTGCAATGCCTGCGGCTACCACAAGACCGATTGGGTCCAGGTTTCCGGTCACGGCCATCTGATCGATTTTACCCTGCCTGGTCCGCAGAACGACAAGCCCTACCTCAAGGAGTATGGCAAGTACGCCTACGGCGCCGTCGATATCGACGAAGGCTCTCAGTACACCTACGTCATCTATGGCATTACCAAGAAGAAGGCCCCCGAGATCCGCGCCAAGCTCATGGCGGGCGAGACCGTGGGCGTCCATGCCAAGGTCATCGACCGACCGGGCTACAAAGAGCTCACGTTCGAGCTTGACGACTAGGCTTTCACACTAGGCTTTCACCCCTATAACAATTCGCTTCCTCTCTTAGGCCACGGCGGGACCCATGTCTCCAGCCCGCCGTGGCTACCCCTCTTTTTATCTTAGAAAGGCACCATCATGAACGAAGAACTCACTCAGCAGATCTGCGATTTTGCCAAGTCCGCTTACAACTACGATGGCGATGTGACCCCCGAGACGACGTTTGAGACCCTGGGCAAGGGCTCGATGAAGATGATCGCCCTGACCTCCATGATCGAGAACGAGCTCGATGCCGAGGTCCCCGTTCGCGAGGTCATGGTCATGAAGACCATCCGCGAGCTTATCGAGCGCACTGCCGAAGAGATGGAGTAGCTGCCATGGACCTGATGCAGACCCTGCGCGAGCAGGCTGCCGCCAAGCCTATGAGCGTTGCTTTTCCCGAGGGCGAAAACGAGACCATGATGCAGGCGGTCGCAAAGATCGCCGCCGAGCATCTTGCCGAATGCGTGCTGGTCGGCGACGGCGGTAAGCTCAAGGAGCTTGCCGACGAGCGTGGTATCTCCCTTGACGGCATCGAGATTGTCGATGTGACCGACGAGGAGGCGAACGCCGCTTGCTGCGAGCGCTATCTTTCGCATCCGGATTGCAAGTTTAAGCCCAAGGGCGCCGCGCGCCGTATGACGCGTCCGCTTGAGCGCGCCCTGATTTTGCAGGTACTCGGCGATGTCGACGTAATGTTCGCCGGCATCGATAACGCCACGGGCGATATTATCCTGGCGGGACAGACTATCGTCGGCCTTGCCGATGGCGTCGATACCGTAAGCTCTTGCGGCATTGCCGATATTCCCAACTGGACTGGCGGCGAAGGCGGCCTTTTGGCTTTTGGCGATTCTGCCGTTTGCGTTGACCCCACGAGCGAGGAGCTTGCCTCAATCGCGATTTCGTCGAGCGAAACGGTGCGCTCGCTGACCGGATGGGATATCCGTTGCGCGCTGCTTTCGCATTCGACTGACGGCTCGATGGACAATGAGCTTGTCGACAAAGTGCGCCGCGCTCGCGAGATTGCCAACGATCGCCGTCCCGACCTTGCCATCGACGGTGTGTTCCAGTTTGATTCGGCGATTAACCCCAAGGTTGCGGCCAAGAAGGTACATCGTGAGTCCGCTGTTGCGGGACAGGCCAACGTGGTCATCTGGCCTGATATCAACGTGGGCAATATCGGCGTCAAGATCATTCAGAACCTGACCGGCGCCAATGCTTACGGCCCCATGCTTCAGGGCTTCAAGAAGATCGTGTGCGATTGCTCGCGCTCTGCGCCCGTCGACGAGATCGTCGGCAACGTGGTGATGAGCTGCGTGCGCGCCCAGGCGCTTAAGGAGGCTTAGGGTATGTCCGATAAAAAGACTCCCTGGCGCGTCCTGGTAATCAACCCGGGTTCCACTTCCACAAAGGTGGGCGTTTTTGAGGGTGACGAGTGCAAGCTCAGCAAGAACGTTGCACACGACGCGAAGGACCTCGCCCAGTTCGATGGGGTTTCGGCTCAGATGCCGTATCGCTGCGATCTGATTCTTGGAGCACTGGATGAGGCGGGCCTGAAGCTCGAGGACTTTGATGCATTTGTCGGTCGCGGCGGCGGCTTGCTTTCGCTGCCCGGCGGCACGTATGCCATCAATGAGGTCATGCTCGAGCATGCCCGCGTCGGTGCGAACGGCATTCAGCACCCGGCGCAGCTGGGTCCCCAGATTGCCCATGAGTTCGCTTCAAAGACGGGCAAGCCCTCTTTTGTGGTGAATCCTCCCGATACCGATGAGCTGTGCGACCTCGCACGTATGACGGGCATTAAGGGCGTGTTTCGAAACGTGCACCTGCACGCCCTTAATCTTAAAGAGACCGCCATCCGCCATGCGGCAAAGCTCGGTCGCGCATATGACGAGTGTAACTTTATTGTTTGTCATATCGGCGGTGGCATTTCGATTTCCGCTCATCTTAAGGGCAAGATGGTCGACGGCAACGACATCGTGGGCGGCGAGGGCCCCATGGCCCCCACGCGTGCCGGGGCCGTGCCGGTGGTCGAGGTGCTGGACTACCTTGAGGCCGGCCATAGCGTGGCCGAGACGCGCCGCCTCTGCATGAAGACGGGTGGCTTCGAGAGCCTCGTGGGCACCTCGGACGCCATCCAGATCATCAGGCGCGCGGACGAGGGCGACGTTGTGGCAAAGCGCGCCTGGGACGCCATGGTCTATCAGATCTGCAAGGAGATCGGCGCCATGGCCGCGGCCCTGGGCGGCGGCGTCGACGGCATCCTGCTCGGAGGCGGCATGGTCCACAAC
>URIE01000005.1 GCA_900547805.1 uncultured Collinsella sp. | reverse complement strand
TCTTATCGAATATCTGTTCGATAATACCCGCTCGCCCGGACATCGTCAAAACCTGTCCCTTTTTGGCAGGTATGGTCGTGCGACTGCATCGGGTTTTTAACGCAGCCCTAAAGAGCGCGAAACAGCCCGGAAAAGCTCGCTTCGTAGCATGAGCCTAACGATCGATACCACCATAAAGCACGGAAGGGTTGTGGGGATAATGGTCAACTATGGGTTTGGTATGCCGACGCGCTTGGTTGCGGACGGGGACGTGGCTCGCTGGTGCGGACGACTGGTCGCCCACTACGGCGGTACCAAGGCACTGGTCGTGCTGGGAGGCGACAAGCATACGTGTGATGAGCTTGTCTCGGCGGCACTCGGCTCGCTCGATCGCGCACTGCTCGAACGCGTGCTCTTTCGTTGCGGCTCAGTTGGGGGCGACGGGGGAGACGATTTGATCGATGAGGCCGTAGCTCTGGCGACCGATGAGAGCGTGGACTTTGTCCTGGCGATTGGCGATGCCGATACGGCGGGCTTTGCGCGCGAGCTTGCGCGCCGCATGGCCGCGCTCGATGCCGGCGAGGACGGCTTTGTCCCTTATGGGTGCATTGTCTCGGAGGGCAGGGTGCCTGCCGTCGTGGGTGCCGGCGAGGCTCCCGTTTTTGCCATTATCGCACCCGAGTTGTTGGAGGGCATCGGGTCTCCTCTGCGCGAGCTGCTCGGCAGCGTGTGCGCCGCGGCCTAGTACCTGCCAGGAAGAGACAGTTTAATTTTGGTAGGTAAAGCGTTTGACCTGCCAAAATAAACCTGTCCCTTTTTGGTCGGTCGCCGTTTGGGGGCGGATTGGCAACGCTCGCTGATTACGGTCTTGACCTGCGCTAGAATAGGGGTATCTGATTATCCGGGCGCATGGAGGTATGCGCCCGTATGTTGAGGAGGACTTTATGGCAACTGTTGCCGCACCTATCGACGCTACGTCGACCGCCGCTTGGAAGGCGCTCGAGGCCCATCAGGAGAAGCTCGAGGCCGAGGGTATCGACCTCAAGGCCTGGTTCGCCGCCGATGCGGAGCGCGTGAACAAGCTGAGCTTTGATGCCGGCGACCTGCACTTCGATCTGTCCAAGAACCTGGTGACCGATGAGACCGTCAAGCTGCTGTGCGATCTTGCCCGCGAGGTGAAGCTCGAGGAGCGCCGCGACGCCATGTTCTCCGGCGAGCACATCAACACCACCGAGGACCGCGCCGTCCTGCACACCGCGCTTCGCCGCCCGGCAAGCGAGAAGGGCCAGCTCATTGTCGACGGCCAGGATGTCGTCGCCGACGTGCACGAGGTCCTCGACCGCATGTACGCCTTCGCCGAGCGCGTGCGCTCCGGTGAGTGGAAGGGCGTTACCGGCAAGAAGATCGAGCACCTGGTGTCCATCGGCATCGGCGGCTCCGATCTGGGCCCGGTTATGGCCTACGAGGCCCTGCGTCCCTACGCCGACGCCGGCATCGACTGCCGCTACATCTCCAACATCGACCCCAACGACCAGGCCGAGAAGCTTAAGGGCCTGGATCCCGAGACCACGCTCGTGATCATCGTCTCCAAGACCTTCACTACGCTCGAGACCCTCACCAACGCCCGCGAGGTCAAGACCTGGATGCTCGAGCAGCTCAAGGCTCAGGGCGCCATCGACGGCTCCGATGAGCAGAACGCCGAGGCCGTGGCAAAGCACTTCGTCGCCGTCTCCACCGCACTCGAGAAGGTCGAGGCCTTCGGTATCGACCCCGCCAACGCCTTCGGTTTCTGGAACTGGGTCGGCGGCCGCTACTCCGTCGACTCCGCCGTGGGCCTGTCGCTGATCGTCGTGCTCGGCCCCGAGCGTTTCCAGCAGTTCCTCGAGGGCTTCCACGCCATCGACGAGTACTTCTGCAACACCCCGCTCGAGAACAACGCCGTCGCGCTGATGGGCCTGCTCAACGTTTGGTACGTCAACTTCTTCGGTTCCAAGAGCCACGCCGTGCTGCCGTACTGCCAGTATCTGCACCGTTTCCCGGCCTACCTGCAGCAGCTCACCATGGAGTCCAACGGCAAGCATGTCCGTTGGGACGGCAGCGCCGTGACTTCCGACACCGGTGAGATCTTCTGGGGCGAGCCCGGCACCAACGGCCAGCATGCCTTCTACCAGCTGCTGCACCAGGGCACCGTGGTGGTTCCGGCCGATTTCATCGCCTTTGCCAATACCGCCAACCCTGCGACCGATAGCGGTCAGGACGTGCATGAGCTGTTCCTGGGCAACTTCCTGGCCCAGACCAAGGCGCTCGCCTTTGGTAAGACGGCCGATGAGGTGCGCGCCGAGGGCACGCCCGAGCAGATCGTCCCGGCCCGCTGCTTTGAGGGCAACCGCCCGACGACCTCGATCTTCGGCGACACGCTGACCCCGTTCGCACTCGGTGAGCTCATCGCCCTGTACGAGCACATCACGTTTGTCGAGGGCACGGTCTGGGGCATCGACTCCTATGACCAGTGGGGCGTTGAGCTGGGCAAGCAGCTTGCCAAGCAGATCACCCCTGCCTTCCACGACGATGCCGCCAAGGCCGAGCAGGACGCTTCGACCCAGGCGCTCATCGAGTTCTACCGCGCGCATCGCAAGTAGTCGCTGCTGTTAACGCATCGCGTCTTATAGTCAGGGGCCCGTATCCTATCGGATGCGGGCCCCTTTGCTTTGCCGTGGTCCCGGGGCGCACGGCCTTTGTGGAACATCGCCGGGGCGTCGCGCGCTGCGAGAACCCTGCGCCTAGATCTCGGCCTCCGCATGGCCTCGCTGCGCCTCGGGCAACTCCCCGTAGAGCGGATGGTCTTCGAGTCTAAAGCGCTCGACCTGTTCGGGAGTGCGACCGCGTACAAAGAGCCACGAGCGATCGATCGGCGTCGCCATGAGCGTGCTGGGCAGCGCGTCGGCGCGGTCGGAAAACACCCGGGCACTCTCGGGATCCTGGAACGCCAGCACCAGATGCGTGTCGCAGTTGCCCATGATGGAGCGTGCGCGTGCCTCGCCATAGAGCGCATCGAGCTGGTTGGTCGACTGCAGCAGCAGCGTTGCCCAGATGTTGCGGCTTCGGATAATCGAGAGCACGTTGTCGATCTGGGGGATCTGCAGATTTGCGAAGTCATCGAGCATAAAGCGCACGGGCACGGGCAGGCTGCCGTCGGGCTGCCTATCGGCCTCACGAATGAGGCCCATAAACGCCTGCGAAATAAAGAGGCCGGTCAGCGGATCGAGATTGCGGTCAATATCGCTCACGGTTACAAACAGGGCGCAGGGGGTGTGTCCCATGGAAGCGAAGTCCACCTGATGGCACTCACGATAGAGCTGTGCCGCACCGTCGAATCCCAGACACATGACCTTTTCGGCAAGGATGCCGACGATGCTCGCGTGCATGCGCTCGGCATTTTGCGTAATGGCGTAGCGCCGCCATAGCGAGAGGGCATAGCTTTGGGGGTCGGTCGTGATCAGGTCGTCAAACAATCGACCCGTGGCACCGTCCTGCAGGTGCTCGATCAGCTTGATGACCGAGCTGATCGTCTGCTCGTCGGCGGGTAGCTGTTCGGTGACGTAGGCGATAAGACACGACAGCAGGTTTGCCGCCGCATGATCCCAAAAAGGCTGGTTGTTGTCCTCGATGGGGCAGATGGCCTTTGCCACCGAGAGGATGTCCTGCTGGTTGGGCCTGCCGTCCGCCTTGCGGCGAATGTGCCTCAGGGGGTTGTAGCCGCAGCGCTCGATGCCGGGCGCAAGGGCCGGGACGGTGTTGAGGTCGGCGAAGTTGAGACATTGCACGCGGTAACCGTGGGCTGCCAGCACGGGTCCTACTTCGCGACAGAGCGTGCCTTTGGTGTCGAGCACGATGTAGCTTGCGTTCATTTGCAGCAGGTTGGGCTTGAGGACGTTTCGGGTCTTGCCGGCTCCCGAGGGGCCGATCACAAGTGCATTGTTGTTGAGTCCCGTTTGGCGGGTGTCGCAGGAAAGCATTCGATCCTTGGCGAGGATGGTGGACGATGCGGACTCAGATGCGGCGAGGCGGCTGGCGAGGTTAGACATGGGCGACCTCCTTGGTGGTCGAGAGGATTTCGTGGGCAAAGCCGAGCTCGACGGCGCGCTCGGCCGAAAGGTAGGTGTCTTTTGCAGTGAGGGACTGGATGCGCTTGGGCGTGAGGCCGCTGCGGTCCGAGAGGATTTGCGTGAGGGTCTTGCGGGTCTGCATGAGACGCCGGCTGGTTTCCTGCAGCGCAAGTGCCGAGCCGCCTGCCCCCTGGGGGATCAGCGGGTCGTGAATCATGAGCTCTGCATGGGGCGCCATACGGCGATCGTCGCCGCCCATAAAGATCACGGCGCCCATGGACGCGGCGAATTCCAGGCAGACGGTGCGGATGGGGCACGATGCGAGGCGCATGGCGTCATAGATCGCAAGACCCGATCGCACGCTTCCGCCGGCGCTGGCGACAAATATGGTGATGGGGCGGCTGGGGTCGGTGGCATCGAGCAGGCGGATCTGCTGGCATAGGTCGTGGGCCATCGGGGTTTCGATGTTTCCCATGACGGAGAGCTCGCGACGGGCGAGCATCTCATCGTAAATGCTGGTGAGCGTGATACCTCGGGCGGATTCACGCATGGTGAGGGGGCTGATGATGGGGGAATGATTGGTGTCCATGAGGACTCCTTTCTGTTGGTTGTGTTGTGGAATAGGATTGTTGCCCGCGGAGGGGCTGGCGGGCTACAGGGTTCGTCCGAGCCTGAGATCGAGCTCGGTTGTGGGGCAGGTTGCCTGTTCGTGCGGCTCGCAAGCGCCAAGGGCTCCAAAGCGATAGAGCGTTGCGGCGGGCGTGGTGTAGGCGAGCCGCAGCTGATGCTCGACAGGGGCACATCCGTCATTTTTGTAATGAGCCGCGTAGTACTGCGCGATGCTGGCGTTCATCTCGCTGCCATTGCGATGGCGCTCAAACTGGCGTCTGCAGGTCTCGATGATCTTTGCTACCGACTTGGGTGCCGTCGCGGGAACAAGGGCGAGATAGCCCTCAAATAGCTCGTTGATGCTCAGGAGGCACAGCAGGTCGATCAGCGTCCTTATGGCTGCTCCCTCGGCAGAAAAATGCGCGGTCATGCGGTTATATCGGTTGCGGTCGACGATGGCCGCATGGGGTCTTGGAGTTTTCTGCCCCGTGGTCCCGGGCTTTTGCCGCGCCTGTGTATTGAGCTCGACGTTGCAGCGCTTGAGGCCGTCCAACGGAAGGAACAGTGCAGTGCGCAGGGTGTTCCGCTTGCTTTCGAGTTCATGACGCTCGTCGGGTTCCCATTCGAGCTTGAGTTTCGTGTCGAGCGCCGTAAGCATATGGGCTAGGCAGCCTACGGTAAGAACGTACGAATCGTTGTCGCGTTTTGGGGCATAGGGGTCTGTCAGCTTGCGAATGTCGGGGTCGCCCATGATCTTTGTGCAGCGCTTCAGCAGTTGAGGGTGGTCGGCCAAGATCGTCGCGAGCGGTAGCGACGCGTAGTTCTTGATGGTCGCGGCGGCAAAGGCGGCGTCATATTCGTTTGCATATGCTCGCTCAATGCGGGCATCCAGAATGCTTTTCTTATCGCCGTCTTCAGCGTGGTGGTTTGTCATAGCTTCTCCAATCGGTTGATGTTCGTGCTGTTTGTTGATGTGTCGGTTGTCGTGAGTGATGTGCTTGCCGTGGGTGATGTGCTGACGTTGGGGTGCTATGCGGTTTTCAATGAGCCCGTGAGGCAGTTGCTGCAGGGGCGGGATGGAACGGCCCATGCAAGGCGGAAGGCATCGTGCTCAAAATCGAGACAGCAATGCCCTGGGTGCCTCACATGTGGCAGTTACCTCATTAAGTTGTCATTGCGTTTGGGGCTGTACTTTGCCGATCTTCTTTCTCTTACACGCTAAAACTCAAACTTCATATGCTCGATCTACTTAAAACCGCAACGGCGGTCTTTTATCAACTTATATGTCGGAACGCGTCTTTGCAAGTACTTTTTTGCGTTTGTTTCAAATGGGGTGGTTTTGCAACCGTCACGCGCCACGCTATGCGAACGTGCCCCGGCTCGGATAAGATGGTGCGATCGAGTTCTACCGCGCTCACCGCAAGTAGTCTTTGTTGCTGAGATAGGTCATGGCCGAAAGGGGCCCGTATCCGTTGGGATACGGGCCCCTTTTCTGTTGTCGGTCGGATACGATGGGTCGCGTGACGTCGTCAGAGGTCGAATTCGACCTGGACGCTTTGGGCTTCGGGGAGCTCTGTGTAGAGCGGGTGGTCCTCGAGCCTAAAGCGCTCGACCTGCTGGGGAGCGCGGCCGCGGACGAACAGCCAAGAGCGGTCGACGGGCGTTGCCATGAGCGTACTGGGCAGCACGTCGGCACGCTCGGAAAAGACGCGGGCGCTCTCGGGGTCCTGAAAGGCTAGTACGAGCCGCGTGTCGCAGTTGCCCATGATGGAGCGAGCGCGCGCCTCGCCATAGAGCGCATCGAGCTGGTTTGTTGACTGCAGCAATAGGGTTGCCCAGATCTCGCGGCTGCGGATGATGGACAGAACGTTATCGATTTGCGGCGTCTGCAGGTTGGCAAAGTCGTCGAGCATAAATCGAACCGGTATCGCAAGGCGACCGTCGGGCTGCGCGTCGGCGTAGCGGATGAGTCCCGCGAAGGCCTGCGTTACAAACAGGTTGGTAAGCGGATCGAGGCTACGGTCGAGATCGCTGACGGTGACGAAGAGCGCTCGACGCTCGCATCCCAGAGCCGCGAAATCGATCTGATTCGCATCGGTGTACAGACGGCGTGCACCATCAAAGCCCAGGCACATGACCTTTTCGGCAAGGATGCCCATGATGCTCGCATGCATCTTTTCGGCCGTGATGGTGGGGGAGTAGCGCCGCCAGAGCGAGAGCGCATAGCTTGTGGAGTCGGTGGTCTGCAGGTCGTCGAAGAGGCGTGCCGTGGCGCGGTCTTGGAGATGTTCGCAAAGGTCGATCACCGATGAAAACGTCTGCTCCTCCACGGGCAGCTGCTCACACACATAGGCGATCAGGCAGGAAAGCAGGTTGGCGGCCGCATGGTCCCAAAACGGCTGGGTTTGGTCCTCGACGGGACAGATGGCCTTGGCGACCGAGATGATGTCCTGTTGGTTGGGCTTGCCGTCTTTGGTGCGGCGGATGTGGTTGAGCGGGTTGTAGCCGCATTGCTCGACGTCCTTGGGCATGGTGGCCGTATCGTCAAGATCGGCAAAGTTGAGGCGCTGCACACGATAGCCGTGCGCGGCAAGCACGGGTCCGACTTCGCGGCAAAGCGTCCCTTTGGTGTCGAGCACGATATAGCTCGCATTCATCTGCAGCAGGTTGGGCTTAAGAACGTTGCGGGTCTTGCCGGCGCCCGAAGGCCCGATTACGAGCATATTGTTGTTGAGGCCCGTTTGACGCGTATCACACGAGAGTGCGTGGGCTTGCGCAAGGATGGTGGGGGCCGGGGCATGCAGGGCTGTGTTGAGGTTAGACATGGGCGGTCTCCTTGGTCGAGGTGAGAATGCCGTGGGCAAAGCCGAGCTCGACGGCGCGCTCGGCCGAAAGATACGTATCCTTTGCCGTGAGTGTTTGGATACGCTTGGCCGAAAGGCCGCTTCGATCAGACAGGATTTGCGTCAGGGTCTTGCGGGTCTGCATGAGACGCCGGCTTGTTTCCTGGAGTGCTAGGGCCGAGCCCCCAGCTCCTTGCGGGATGAGCGGGTCGTGAATCATGAGTTCTGCATGGGGCGCCATACGGCGCTCGTTGCCACCCATGAAGATGATGGCGCCCATAGAGGCCGCAAACTCCAGGCAGACGGTGTGGATGGGGCACGGCGAGAGGCGCATGGTGTCGTAGATGGCGAGGCCGGCGCGCACGCTGCCGCCGGGGCTGGCAACAAAGACCGTGATGGGGGCCGTGGGGTCTGCGGCCTCGAGCAGACGAATCTGCTGGCACAGATCGTGTGCCATCGCACTGTTGATGTCGCCCACGACGGAGAGTTCGCGGCGGGCGAGCATCTCGTCGTAGACGGAGGTGAGCGTGACGCCGCGGGCCGATTCGCGCATCGTGAGCGGGCTGATGATAGGGACATGGGTGGTGTCCATGAGGACTCCTTTCTGAATGTGGTGGATCTTGATGGGGCTATGAGTGCCCGTCTTTAAGTCTCGAAGGCATGCTCGAGTCTGCGTTCAAGCTCGGTTGTGGCCTTACGGCTCCCGGCATTAGCCAGCGCTTTGTCGAACGCGCCAAAGCGCAGCAGCGTGGCGATGGGCGCGGTGTAGGCAAGGTGCAGCTGGCGCTCGAGATCATCGGGAAACTCGTTGGGGTCGTAGCGCTTCTGGTAGAAGTGGACGATGCTTTGGCTCATCTCCCAATCGTCGCGGTAGCGCTCGAACTGTCGTTGCTGGATATCGATGATCCGGGTCGTTTGGGCGCGAAGGCCGACGGGCGCCAGTGCCCGATAGCCTTCGAAAAGTCGATTGAGACTCAGCGTGCGAAGCATATCGATAAGGGTGCGAACCGTGGTCGGTCCCGCCTGGAATCGGGCAGTCGCACGGTTATAACGTTCGCGGTCGAGCACCATGATGTTGGGTGGTCCCGATGGGTCTGCCGTATCGTCTTGCCCGCAGTTTGCCTGCTGATGCCGTGCCTCCAGGGCGTTGAGCCCCATGGCGAGGTCATGAATGGGGAGGGTCAGGGCGTTTTGCAGATCGTATCGATGGTCCATGAGCTCAAGTTGCGTCTCGTCGTCCATGTCGAGTCGCAACTTGGTATCGAGTGCGGTAACCATGTGCGCCAGGTGACCCATGGTATACGGGCCGTCGGTCTTGCCGTGGGGTCCGAGATAAGGATCGGTCAGCTCGTGGATGGCCGGATCGTCCATGGTCTCGGCGCAGCGATTCGCCGAAAACTCATGGTTGCTCAGAGCCTCGTCGATGGGCAGCAAGGCGAAGTTCGCAATCGTGGCGGCGGCGAAGCTGGCGTCGTAGCCGCCGTGCAGGGCGCGGTCGATGCGAGTCTGGAGAACGGTGCCGGCGGTTTGGGGACGGGTGGTGTTCATGGCGGTTCCAATCTGTGATGTGCTTGCTTGCGAGTGATGTGCTGGGTGTCGTTGGTGATGTGCTTGCGGTTCTTGATGTGCTGGATTGGGTGCTATGGGGCCAATATGCTCGAAGGACGTTTGCCGGGTGATGGGCGTGCTCCGTGCTTAGACGGAACAGCTGACGTCAACGAGCGCCTTGGGCGGTCTTGCTCCGCTATTTAGTTGTCGATAAAAGATGCTTGGTGTTCATATGCCGATCTTCCTTCTCTTACATGCTGAAAACTGAAACTGAATATGCTCGACCAAATGGTGACCAACGTTGCGGTCATTTTTAACTTAATCAGGCTCCAGCGATTTGGCAAGTATCTTTTTCAAAAATGTTCTTCGGGGGATGCTCGGCTCGGATATGATGGTGCGCGACAAACTCAACGCAGGGAGGCATATATGGCAATCAAGGCCATTGCAATGGATATCGACGGTACGCTCACCAACGACCAGAAGGTGATCAGCCCGCGCACGCGCGAGAAGCTGCTCGCGGCGCAGGAGTCGGGCATCAAGCTCATCTTGGCTTCGGGCCGTCCCGCATGGGGGCTTCATGCTCTGGCGCAGGAGCTCGATCTTCAGAACCACGATGGCCTGCTGGTGGCTTTTAATGGTGCGCACGTGGTCGATGCTCAGACCGACGAGGTGCTGTTTGACCAGGCTATGCCGGTCGACGAGCTGCACCGTCTGCTCGACCACCTGCGCAACTTTGACGTGATTCCCATGATCTCGCTCGGTCGCGACCTGCATGTCGTGGACTCGTATCGTTGCATGATCACGTTGCCGGACGGTTCGCAGAAGAACATCGTCAAGTATGAGCGCGACGCGTGCGATCTTAAGATTCGCGAGGTCGAGAGCCTTCATGAAGTCGCGGATGCTTACCCCGTAGACAAACTGCTCACCGCGGGCGATCCGGCCTATCTGCAGGCGCATCACGAGGAGATGTACGCGCCCTTTACCGAGACGCTTTCGGGCATGTTCACGGCCGATTGGTACTTTGAGTTTACGGCGCCCGGTATCGATAAGGCCCGCGCGCTGCAGGGCGCTCTGCCCAAGCTGGGTATCGATGCCAGTGAGGTCGTTTCGTTTGGCGACGGTCAGAACGATAAGTCCATGATCGAGTGGGCCGGCACCGGTGTCGCCATGGGCAACGCCGTCGATGAGGTCAAGGCCGTGGCCCAGATGGTGACCGCCGATAACAACGAAGACGGCATCGCGGTGGCACTCGATAGGCTGCTGGGTTAGAATCGCCGATAGTGCATGGTTCGGGCGTCCGCTTGCGGGCGCCTTTTTGTTAGGGAGGGTGCCGTGTCCGCATTTCCGTTCGACGCCGTTATCTTTGACATGGACGGTGTCATCGTCGATACCGAGTATTATTACCTGGGGGAGACCGCTGCGTTTGCCAAAGAGCTTGGGCTGAACCTGACCCAAGAGGAGTTGAACGGGCAGGTTGGTACCTCGCACCAGTTCTTCTTGCATATGCTGGTCGATTGGTTTGAGCGCGCCGGAAAGGGACACTTTACCGGCGAGGAGGCGCTGGCCCGCTGGGATGAGTGGGCGCATAAACGCCCGCGCGATTATCAGACCTTGATCAATCCGGGCGCCGTGGAGACGATTCGCGAGCTCCCGCGTCGCGGCGTTCGCGTGGCGCTGGCCAGTTCGTCTCCCATGGACAGCATCGAGGAAGTGCTCGATGCGTGCGGCCTGTCGGATGCCTTTGAGTACGTGGTGAGCGGCGAGCAGTTTAAGGAGAGCAAGCCCGAACCCGATATTTACCTGCATGCGCTGGATCTGCTGGGATTGCCTGCGGACCGTTGCTGCTGCGTCGAGGACTCCGTCCCTGGCATCACTGCCGGCAAGCGAGCGGGTCTGACGGTGATCGCCAAGCGCGAGGAGCGCTTCGGCTTTAGCCAGGATGCCGCTGACAAGATCATCGACCAGCTGCCGGAGCTGCTGGAGCTTGCGTAGGACTGGCGATGCGTAATCCGCACCGATTATTGATTCCATATTTGCTAGGGGAGGGCAAATGCCATCGACTGAAGGGTTGACCGACGGAAAAGCGGCAATCCCGCTATATCAACAGGTTATCGATATCATCAAAAATGACATCAATTCTGGTACCTATAAGGCGGGCGCTCGGATACCGAATGAATTCGAATTGGCCGAAAGCTACAAAGTTGGTCGCGTTACCGTTCGGCGGGCCATTGAGGAGCTCGTGCAGCAGGGCTACCTAACCAAGCAGCAGGGGAGGGGCACGTTTGTAAACGCCCCCAAGCTCAAGCGTAAAATCCGCCAGAAGGACGACGTTCAGAGTTTTTCGGACGCCTGCCGCGTCAACGAGATGGAGCCCGGGGCGCGTATTGTCTCAAGAAAAGTGTTGCCGGCCGATGCTACCGAAGCGCAGTTTTTTGGCGTTCCCGCTGGGTCGGAGCTGATCTGCATCGAACGCGTGCGCACCGCCGATGGCATCCCCGTGATGCTCGAGAACAACACGTACGTTTATGAAGACAACGCCTTTTTGGCGAAGGCGGACCTTACCGATCAATCAATTTTCGAGGTCGTGCGCGAACAGACGGGTCGCGGGCCTGCTCGCACCGAGCCGTGCACGCTTGAGATCGCGTGTGCGTCACCCGAAGTCGCCCGGCTGCTGTCCGTTCCCACGGGAGAGCCTCTTTTTTATATGGAGGCATATTTCTATGACGAGCAGCAGCGGCCGTTTATCATCGGCCGACAGCGGATTGTAGGATCGCGCTACGTTTTTGATATTTAGGACGTTGATCAAGAGAACGCCCGGCAGGCTAAATTGCCTGCCGGGCGTTTTTGCCGTTCGCCGCCGTTGAACGACCGTTCACCCGAGTCCTCGTAATCTGTCCGAAATATCCTTGAAGTGCTAAAAACACGCTGATAATCTATAGAACGTCATAGGACGTTTGCATTGCGCGAACGTTAAAGCGAGACACGATAAGGTCTCGGGTTCTTTGGAGGTATCTATGTCAGATACGAAGGCGAAGAAGACAAACAGACGTTTCAAATTCAAATTACCGCACGTCTATACGATCATGTTCTTGCTGATCGTGGTTTTTGCAGTTTTAACCTGGGTCGTTCCTTCTGGCCAATACCAGCGCAAGACGATCTCGACTGCGGCAGGCGAGCGCGAAGTCGCCGTTGCCGGAACCTATGAACAGGTCGATAAGAACTATACCGATTCCGAGACCGGCGAGACCGTTAACCTGGGCCAAGATATCTTTGCGGTCCTGCAGGCGCCTACTAAGGGTATTCAAGAGGCCGCCGACGTCGTTGCGTTCGTCTTGCTGATCGGTGGCTCGTTCGCGATCATCACCAAGACCAACGCGCTTAACGCCGGTATGAGCCGCGTGATTAAAAAGCTCAAAAACAAAGACATCCTCATCATTCCTATTACCATGACGCTGTTGTCCATTTGCGGCACCACGTTTGGCATGTCTGAGGAAGCCCTGCCGTTCTATGCCATCTTCATCCCCATCATGATGGGCATCGGATATGACTCCATGACGGCATTTATCATCTGCTTCCTCGGTCCCAACTTGGGCTACTGCGCCTCGACGATTGACCCGTTCAACGTTTTGATCGCGCAGGGCATCATTGGCATCGAGGGCAACCCGCAGCTGTGGTTGCGTGCCGTTGCATGGGTTATTTTCACCGCCGCCGGCATCGCATGGGCCATGCGTTATGCCATGCGCGTCAAGAAGAACCCCAAGTCGTCCGTTACGTTCGAGGACGACAAACTCAAGCGCATTGAGTTCTCCGTGACCGATGCTTCCATCGAGGAAGAGTTCACCACTCGCCAGAAGCTCGTGCTGATTGATTTTGCCGGTGGTATGGCGCTTATCGTGTGGGGTCTTGTTACGCAGGGCTGGTATATGAACGAGATCTCTGCCGTGTTCCTTGGCATGGGGCTGCTCGCCGGTATCCTGGGCGGTCTTGACCAGCAGGCCATCGCCGATGAGTTCGTTAAGGGTCTTGCCGACTTTGCCTACGCAGCCGTCGTTATCGGTATCGCTCGCGGCATTCTGGTCATCGCCGAGGGCGGCATGATTATCGACACCATCCTTCAGGCACTTGCCACTCTGCTTGCTGGAGCCCCTGCCGCCGTGTACACCACGTTCATGTACGTTGTCCTTGGCCTCCTGTCCTTCCTGGTTCCTTCGAGCTCCGGCCTGGCCGCGCTTACCATGCCTGTCATGGGTCCTTTGACCGAGCTTATGGGCCTCAACCCCGAAGCCGCCGTAACGGCGCTGCAGTTTGCCAACCAGACCATTAACACCATTAGCCCCGTGGCAGGTATGACGGTGGCGGGCCTTGCCGTGGCAAAGATCTCGTTTGGCCAATGGTGGAAGACCATCTGGAAGTTCTTCATCTTCATGGTCGTGTTTGGCTTGGTCATTACCGCCATCTCCGGCATGCTTCCGGCGTAAGGAGGTCGCGATGTCCAATCGTTTGACGGTGCTGACGTCCAAGAGCGTCTTCACCGGTACGGAAGACCAGCCGTTTGAAGGTTTTGTCGCGGTACGCGGCAATCGGATTGAAGCCGTCGGTAGCGCTGGCGAGGCAGACTCGTTTCTCGCCCAGGCAGATGAGGTGATCGATTGTGGCGACAGAACGGTCATGCCTGGCTTGGTCGATGTGCATACGTTCTATACGGGCTGGGCGTTGCGGAGCTTGGGAGCCGACTTATCCGAAGCCTCTGACGTCGACGAAGTGGTAGCGCTTCTGCGTTTGTGGAAGGATGCCCATCTCGATTGTGCCGCCGCCTTTGGGCACGACCTTCCCGCATTGCTCGCCGAAGGCGCCGAGAATGAAAAAACGGCGGCAGCGCTCGACGACGCCTTCGGAGACGTTCCTGTTGTTTGCTTTACTCCGGGTGCCGAGACGTGCGTTCTCAACGCCGCCGCCAGCGAGCGCTATGGTTTTACGCCCGAGGCCTGCTACGCCGAGAAGACCTGGCGTATGATGCGGGACTTCCTGGCGCTTCCCGAGGTACGCGCCGGGTATTCTGATTACATGGCGATGCTGAACGCTCGCGGTGTCACGGCTATCAAAGAGATGGCCTTCGACGACTATTACGGATTTGCCGACGAGATGGCGCGTCGTGAGGAATCTGGCGAGCTGACGGTTCGCGTCTCCATGATGTCGCAGCCGGTGGGCGCCGGGGCGAATCTGTCCTATGCTCGTGCGGCGCGCGATCGCTTCCAGGGACCGTTTGTTCGTTTCTCGGGCTTCAACCGTATGACCGATCGTGGCGTGTGGGCAGGACTTGCCGAGATGATCGATCCTTATGAGGAGACGGCCGATGCAGGGGCTGCCGGCAAGACGGTTGTCGAGGAGCCCGAGTGGGGTTTGATTGAGGACGAGCTGCGCGCGATTGATGCCGAGGGCTTCCGTTACTCGCTTCATTGTCAGGGTGACGGCGCCGTTCGCCACACCGTTGCGCTGTATGCTTCGCTGCCGCGAGATGAACACGGAGTCATGCTTCGACGCCATGCGATTACCGACCTCGAGAACTCTGATCCGGAAGACCTTGCCCTGTTTGGCAAGCTGGGCGGAATCTGCGAGGTCTACCCCCAGATCCTCACGCTCGATAAACGCGAGGACTGCCTGTCGATGATGCGTCGGCAGATCGGCGAGGTCCGACTGCTGCACAGCTGGAACCGTCGCGGTATGGAAGACGCGGGGTGCACGGTGTGCTGTGGCACCGACCTCCCGCTCTTGATTCCGAGCTTGGGCGAATCAGTATTTAGCGCATGCGGCGGTTTCTTTGCCGACGGTTTGTCCGTGAATGAGGGCAATACGCTGACGATTGCCGAGCTCCTTCGTGCGTGGACGGCAGGGGGCGCATATGACCTCATGCGCGAGGATGAGCTGGGGACGCTCGAGGCCGGTAAGCTTGCCGACATCTGTGTGCTCGATCGCGATGTGTTTGGCCTTGACTACCATGATGCTTGTGACCTTGCTGTTGATATGACCATGTCGGACGGACGTATCGTGTTCGACCGAAATAAGGAGGTTTAGCATGCCTGAAACCAAACCGACGCTGCGTCGCGAGCAGATCGCGGGCATGAACATCCACTACATCATGTGGTCGCTCGACTATTTTTTGGATACGCAACAGCGCCTGGGCTTTGAGTCCATCGAGCTGTGGTGCGCCGAGCCCCATGTGACGCTCGATCACACTGGGTATTTTGAGGCCGAGGTTCTGGCGAAAAAGGCCGCCGACCGTGGTCTGCGCTATCGGACGCTCTGTCCCGAGAACGTGGTCTACCCATGGCAGTATTGCGCTCGTAAGCCGCTCCATGAGCAGCGGAGCCTGGCGTACTTCAAGCATGGCATCGAGCTTGCCGAGGTGCTGGGATGCGACCGCATGTCCGTAAACTCGGGTTGGGGTGACTGGGACGAGGATCGCGAAGAGGCGTGGAAGCGCAGTCGCGAGCACCTATCCATCTTGGCGGAGTATGCCGGCGAGCACGGTCTGGTGCTAACGATGGAGAGCCTGCGTCCCGAGGAGAGCAACCTTGTGACGACCGTCGCCGATGCTAAGCGCATGATTGATGAGGTCGCGAGTCCGTACCTGCAGCCTATGGTCGATACGACCGCAATGGGCGTTGCGGGTGAGTCGCTCGAGGACTGGTTTGCCGCATTTGGCGACGGTGCGATCCACGAGATGCACTTTATCGACGGCGATCCCTATGGCCATCTGGTCTGGGGTGACGGCAAGCACGATATGGATGCCTTCGTCGCCACGCTCAACGCCCATGGTTTCGATGGCATGTTGGGCCAGGAAATCACGGACGGTCGCTACTTCGATGATCCGGCGGCGGCAGATGCCAAGAACATGGCCGCCTTCGAGAAGTATCTGATTGACTAGATAAGATTTTGCTCGGCCATGCAAGACACGTCCTGCATGGCCGGCCAAGCTGGAAAGGAACTAAACATGAACGCACATGATCTGATTAAGGAAGCAATTGCCGAAAAGGGCAAGTTCGACAGCGTCTACTGGATCGCCTGCGGTGGCTCCATGATCGATCTGATCCCGGCCCATGAGCTCTTGCAGCGCGAGGCGACGACGTTCACCTCGTATATCTATACGGCCCGTGAGTTCGACATCATGCGTCCCCGTCGCCTGGGCGAGAAGTCTCTGGTCATTGCCTGCAGTCACAGCGGCAATACCCCCGAGGTCGTCGAGGGCTGCGAGATTGCCCTTGCCGCGGGCGCGACGGTGATCGCGCAGACCGATAACGCCGGTTCCAAGATCGATAATGGCAAGTGGGTCACCTGGGTGTACCCGTGGGGCGAGGGCGTTCCGCAGGCCGAAGTTCCTGCCGGTATCTCGCTGTCGCTCGCGGCCGAGCTGCTCGACCAGCAGGAGGGCTACGCCGATCTCGCCGACATGTATGCCGGTATTGCCGAAATGGATAAGATTCTGCCTCCCGCACGCGAAAAGGTAAATGCCGAGCTGGGCGATCGCTTCGCCAAGCTTTGCCAGGAGCATGAGTTCTTCTATATCCTGGGCAGCGGTCCCAACTTTAGCCAGACGTACGGCTTTGCCATCTGCTCGCTCATGGAGATGCAGTGGCAGCACTGCAGCTATATCCACTCCGCCGAGTACTTCCATGGCCCCTTTGAGGCTACCCAGGATGGCGTCTTCTACTTCTTGCAGATGGGCTCGAGCGAGTGCCGTCCTATGGACGAGCGCGCCCTGGCGTTCCTCGAGACCCATACCGACACGCTGATGGTGCTTGATGCCAAGGAGTACGGTATGGAGGCCGTGCCGGCGAGCGTTCGTGCCTATCTGGATCCGGTGCTGTTCTACGCTATGAACTGCGAGCTGCGTGCAGCGCGCGGCAAGGTGTTCGATCACGACCCCGACTTCCGCCGCTACATGGGCGTTGTTGAGTACTAGGAAGGATGGATACCATGGCTTTTAACGTGAACGCGCTCGGGTTCGGTGACAACGTCGTCGATCGCTATGAGCATATCCATACCATGTATCCCGGCGGCAATGCGGTGAATTTTGCCGTTTACGCCAAGAAGTGCGGCGCCGCGCGCTCCGCGTACATGGGCATCTTTGGCAACGACGCCGCTGCCGAGCATGTGATTGCAAGTCTCGAGGATGAAGGCATCGAGCTCGCTAAGTGCGAGCAGCTTATTGGCGAGAACGGCGCGGCGCGTGTGACCGTGGTCGATGGCGACCGCGTATTCCTCGGCTCCAACGAGGGCGGCATCCGTGGCGATGCGCGCTATGTGCTCGATCGCTTCGATCTGGCATACATGAAGCAGTTCGACGTAGTCCACTCGGGCAACTACTGCTTTACCGAGCGCGAGCTTCCCAAGCTGAAGGCTGCGGGCATCACCGTATCGTTTGACTTCTCGGACGATTCCACCGATGAATACTATGAGCAGATTGCCCCGTTTGTCGACTTCGCCTTCTTTAGCGCTGCCGATGCTGCAGGTGAGGATGAGATTCGTGAGCGCCTCGCTTGGGTTAAGAATTTGGGCCCGCGCTTTGTGTCCGCAACGGCGGGCGCCGAGGGCTGCATCGCCTATGACGGCGAGCGCTACTATCGCCAGCTGGCAAAGCCCGTAACGGACATGAAGGACACCATGGGAGCCGGTGACTCGTTCCTGACCTCATTCCTGATGTGCTATCTCGATTCCGCCAAGCGCGGCGAGGACGGACCTGAGGCCATTGAGCGTGCGCTCGATTTTGCGGCAGGTTTTGCCTCGACCGTGTGCGGCATGGAGGGCTCTTGGGGCCACGGAGCTCCGATCACCGAGTAGCCTGAGAAAGCGCTGGGAGGCTTGGGGCTGAAGCCTTGGCTGACTGACGCTAGATTACATCGGAATTCGGATAGGGGCTCGCCTTGGGTGGGCCCCTTTTTGATTGCTGGAGAAGACTATGTGGATATCAAAGCATGTGCAGCTGGCTTTTGCTGTGCGGACGTGTACCAAAACATCGGCGTGTTCTATCCGACTGGCAATGGCATCGACTGGGGTATCCACCTGGCGCGAATGGGCATATCGGTATCTGCGGTGTCGGTCGTCGGAAAGGACGAGTACGGAGACAAAATGCGCGAGGCGCTGGCTGCCGAGGGGTTCGACATCTCGCATCTTCGCGTGGAGGACGGCGATACCTCGGTGATGCTCATGGCGTTGAAGGACGGCGTCGACCGCGTACATCTCGAAGCGATTGACGGCGTCATGGAAACGTACCGGCCAAACGATGATGACCGCGCATTTATCCTGGAGCACGATGTCATCCATACCGATCTGTTTGGAAACTGCTTAGACCTGCTGCCCGAATGGCACGAGGCAGGCAAGACCGTCGTCATGGACTTTTCGGTGTTCAGTCAAGATCCCGAATACGCCTGTGAGAACCATTTTCCTTACGTTGACTATGCCTTTATGTCGTTTGAGGAGGATAGCGCGGAGCTGCGCGACTGGGTGCGCCATGTGCAGGAGCTGGGTCCGCGCGTGGCGGTCGCCACGCTTGGTGAGAAGGGGAGCATCGCCTATGACGGTGAGCGCTTCTATGAATGTGGAATCGTGCCGGCCGAGAAGGTCGTCAATACCGTGGGCGCCGGCGACTCGTATATCGCCGGATTCACCAAGGGTGTACTGGATGGGCTTGACGTGCCGGCGTGCATGCATGCCGGTGCCGAGCTTTCGTCCCGAGTCATTGGTTCGTTCGAACCGTACTAGGAACAAAAGTCCGGAAAGGAGTGCAAGATGGTAATCGATATGCTGGTCCAGCCCATGCTCTACGGCGAGATTTATACGCCAGGCGACGAGCCAGACGGCTTTGGTTTTTGGGAGCGTGAGTTTGGCATGGGGCACATGGGCCCCATGGACTGGGATGAACTCGTGGCCGAGATGGATGTCTGCGATGTACGGAAAAGCGTGCTCATGCCGCTCGATGTGACCACGGCGTGCGGCGGGCATTTTGGCACCAACGACCAGGTTGCCGCACTTGTTGCTGCGCACCCCGATCGCCTGTGGGGATTTGCGAGCGTGGACCCGCAAGTGAGTGGCGCCGCCGATGAGCTGGAGCGCGCCTTTACCGAGCTGGGGGCCAAGGGGCTCTGCCTGCATCCGGCGAAGCAGGGTTTTGCGCCCGATGATGCCGTTGCCGAGCCGCTCTACAAGCTCTGTGAGCGCTACAACAAGCCGGTGGTTTTTCATGCCGGTATGTCCTGGGAGCCGGGTGCGGAGCTTTCGCGAAGCCACCCGCTTGCGTTTGAGCACACCATCGCAACGCATCCGGATGTGCGCTTTAACCTGACGCACTTTGGCTGGCCCTGGGTGCGCGAAACCGTGGCGATGCTGCTCAAGTATCCCAATTGCTATACGGACGCCTCTATTACCTATATCGATTCGCCCGAAGAAATGATGCAGCGGCTCTTCACCGTCGATATGGGACCGCTGTGGTATGAGCGCGCACTGTCTCATCAGGTGATGTTTGCCAGCAATACGCCACGCTTCCGCGCCTTCAAGCTCAAGCGGGCGCTTGATACTGTGCCCATGCGCGATGAGGCGCGGGAGAATCTGTATTCCGGCACGGCGCTGCGTTTTCTGAAAGGGGATGAGTGACATGGTGACACTCGAGACATTGAGCTATCTATCGACGGCGCCCGACCAGTTCATCGACATCACAGAAGATGTGCATGCCGCCATCGAGCGTAGTGCGGTGACCGATGGACTGGCAGCGATTATTTTGTCGCATACGACTTGCGGCATCGTGGTGAACGAGGGGCTTCCGTGCGTGGAGACCGATCTCATGGAGACGCTCGATCGCATTGCCCCGCCCGATGCCCCCTATGCGCATGCTCATTTCTTGCCGAGCTATGGCGCCACGGGCAATAACTCCTGCGGCCATATCAAGAGCATGATTTGCGGTAATAGCTGCTTCTTCCCTGTTCAAGACGGCCACATTGTATGTGGCGGGGCCCAGAACATCTACCTTGCGGAGTTCGATGGGCCTCAGAAGCGAAAAGTGTACGTTGAGGTGCTGGGCGAGTAGCAGTTGATGCCTGTGAGTCGGCGAGCTAAAGGAGATTGACCATGTCGTTTATGGCTTCGATGTTTGGGACCGAGAAACCGGTAATTGGCATGCTGCATCTGCAGCCGCTGCCTGGCGATCCTCTGTATTATCCGGGCGGCAGCGTTTCGCGCGTGATCGATGCCGCCAAGCGCGACCTCGAAGCGCTGCAGTCGGGTGGCGTGGACGGCATTCTGATCACCAATGAGCTATCGATGCCCTATGAGCAGCATGTGTCGGCAGTGACCCTTGCCGCTATGGGGCATGTCATCGGAGCTCTTGCCGCAGATTTCTCGACCCCTTGGGGTGCAGAGGCTATTTATGACGGCGATGCCACGATCGAGCTGTGCGCCGCCGTTGAGGCGCAGTTTACACGCTGCAATTTCTGCGGTGCCTGGGCCGGCGATCTTGGCCTGATCAATCGTGACTTTGCGCACACCATGCGCCGCCGTGCCGCCCTGCGTCTGGACGACCTAAAGATGTTCCATTTCATCACAAGCGAGGGCGAGGTGTACCTTAACGACCGATCGACTCCCGATATTGCCGATTCGCTTGTATTCAACTGCCTACCCGACGCCCTTGTTATTGGCGGGTCTGCTGCCGGGCGCGGCGCTTCGGGCGAGCTTGCCGACGAGGTGCGCGTCCGTGTTGGCGATGTGCCGGTGGTATGTGGAACGGGATGTCGCGAGAATACCGTTGCAGACGTGTTTTCGCATTATGATGGCGCGTTTGTCGGTACCTGCCTCAAGCGAGACGGCAAGCTCGACGCCCCTGTCGAAGCCGAACGGGTCGCGCGGTTCATGGCTGCCGCCCGTGCCGCGAGAGGGGAGTGAGCGGCATGCCGTACTATCTTGGCATCGACATTGGAACGAGTGCGTCCAAGGGCGTGTTAATTGATGCGGAGTGTCGAATTGTGGCGCAGGCATCTTGCCAACATGAGACCGAGAACCCTCGGGATGGTTGGTATCAGCACGATGCAGAAGCGATTTGGTGGGGTGATTTTTGCCGGCTGTCTCGCGAGCTTATCGAGTGCGCGGGCATCGAGGCGAGCCAGATCCGCTGCGTAGGGTTGTCGGCTTTGGGCTGTGATTGCGTGCCAGTCGATGAAGATTGCCACGCCTTGGCTCCGGCAATTCTCTACGGGGTCGATGCTCGCTCGAAGCCGCAGATTGACGAGCTTCTTTCCGAATATGGTCCCGATCGCGCTCGCCAGCTCTTTGGACACGATCCGTGTTCGTCGGATATCGCCCCTAAGGTCCTTTGGTTTAAGGAGAATATGCCCGAGGTCCATGAGCGGGCGGCGAAGTTTCTTACGGCTTCGTCCTATCTATGCGCCAAGCTTACCGGCAGGTTTACGATCGACCGTTACCTTGCCGAGGATTTCCTTCCCTTATACGATCGTGAGACGTGGCAGGTTAATGAGCGCGGGTGCGCGCGGTTCTGCCGTCCCGACCAGATGGCCGAAGTCATGGCGGCGACCGATATCGCCGGCGTAATCACGGATCGGGCGGAGGTTGAAACCGGTCTTGCGAGGGATACGCCGGTGCTTGTCGGAACAGGCGATTCGGGCGCCGAGGCGATTTCTACTGGAGTGTTCTGCCCCGGGGACATGATGGTGCAACTCGGGAGCACGGCCTACTTTATCTATTTGGCGGACCATATGGTCGATGACGCTCGTCTATGGCCAGGGACATTCATCATCCCCGGAACCTACGGCATCTGCGCCGGGACCAATACAGCAGGTGCGTTGACGGCGTGGTTGCGACGCGAGTTGTACCGCGATGCCGTGGATGCCGAACACTCCGGCGGCCCCGATGCCTATGAGGTCATGGCGCACGATGCCGGGCAGGTAGGTCCTGGAGCAGATGGCCTGCTGTGTCTTCCATACTTTGCGGGCGAGCGCACCCCGCTCAACGATCCCGAGGCGCGTGGCGTGTTCTTCGGTCTGACCGAAAGGCATACCCGGGGCCATATGGTCCGCGCGGCTTTGGAAGGGATCGCCTACACTGTTGCGGCTCATGTCGACATCATCGAGCGCGAGCACGGGCTTCCCATCGAGCGCATCATGCTCGTGGGCGGCGGAACTAAGAATCCGGTATGGATGCAGGCGATTGCCGATGTCTGCGGTCGTGAGGTCTCGGTTGCGAAGGTTACGGTGGGCGCATGTTTTGGCGATGCTCTTATGGCGGCACTTGCTGGCGGCGCCTATTCATCATGGGGTGAGCTTGCCCGGGTTCTTGGGGTCGCGCAAACGATCGAGCCTGATATAGACGCTCATGAGCTGTACGCATCGCGCCGCCGTATCTTTGATGAGCTATATGCGCGAAATTGCGACCTTATGCACGAGCTAGTATAGCGCCGCCGAATTGCCCCACGCTCTTATGGGGGCTGCGTTGTGCGATTCGCATGTCCCTTGAGGGTCGTGGGCAAATAATGCCAAATATGGGTACTGTCACAAATTTAGTAGCAGCAAAATTTGGCTCTTGAGGTCCAAGTTGAGTGTCCGCGGACAACTTAAAGCCGTCTAATATGTCCCTGGGTATGCTAAAACGACCTGATAATGAACAGTTGTACATTATCAGGTCGTTGTTTTGGTGCAAAATAATGTGACCAGTTTTACAACAGTACTCATATTTGGCATTTTTTGCCCACCGAGGTCAGCGGAAGTCGAAAATGGAGTGGGAATTTTCCAGGACGACCGACTTGATGCTCTCCTCGGGGCAGTTTTTAAGCGCAGCAATGACCTCGGATACTCTTATGAGTGAATCGACGAGCTGTCGCGCGGATGTTTCCGCGTCTGGTTCGGCCGGCGCGTCGGTTTCGAGTAGCAAGCGATCAAGTGGAATCTGTCGCGCGTATTCGCGCCCACGTTTGGTCGCAAGCATGCGTTCATTCACGGAAAAGTAGCAGCCCGCAATGCGTGCGCGGACAAACTCATCTGAGGTGCCGCTAAACCAGTGGAAGATAATGGTGGGGGAGTTGGGGACGTCCTTTAGAAGGTCGTTCGACTCCAAAGTGTCCAAAGTTGCTCCCGCCGCGCGAACGGCGTGAATGGATAGAACGCGTCCAGGTAGCGGGGACTGCGATAACGTTCGGCATAGCCGTTCAAATGCCTGCGTCTGGTTTCCCTCGGTGCCTGCAAAGCGTGGCGAGAAATCGAGCCCGACCTCGCCGATAAACCGTTCCCGGATGGCGAGTTCACAAAGCAGGCCGACCTCGGCGGTTCCGCATCGGCCGTCGGCAATCCACCAGGGGTGGAGGCCCACCCCTGCAATAACGTTGGGACTACTGCTGGCGCGTTCGGATGCTGACGCGAAATCGCGTGGATCGACGCCGCAATCAAAGAGCTCCAGTCCCATCGCTGCGGCTTCGTGGGCAACGGTGTTCGGGCTGGCCATCAGGTCGAGGTGACAGTGAGCATCAAAGGACTGCAGCTTCATCGCGGTGTGCCTTGCTAGTCCAGGCGCTGGCCGTCGGCGCGAACGCGCTCGGTACCGCGTCCACTGATCTTGCGAATAACCTCGCCGGCAATCATCTGGCCCATGATGGGCGGCATAAAGCTGGCGGTTCCGAGCTCGGTGCGCTCGTGGATGTTGGAGGGGTCACGGCGCTGAGTCTTGACCGACTCCTCGCAGCTAAATAGAACGTGCAGGCTCTTGATGCCACGTTTTTTGCACTCTTTGCGCATGATACGGCTCATGGGGTCGCGCACCGTGTCAAAGATATCGGCGAAGCGCAGGCATTCGGGATGCAGCTTGTTGCCGCCGCCCATGGAGCTCACCAGGCGAATGTCGTGGTCCTGAGCATACTTGGCGACGGTGAGCTTGGCCGAGATGGTATCGATGGCGTCGATAACGTAGTCGAGCGTGCCACCTGTCTGCTCCAGAACGCTCGCGAAGAATTCGTCGATGTTGTCGCTCAGCAGGTATTCGGTGCGCTTGATGACGGTGGCGGCAGGGTTGATGTCATGGATCATGGCCTCCATGACGTCGACTTTACGCTTGCCGATGGTGCTGTGAAACGCGATGGCCTGACGGTTGATATTGCTGGGCGCAATGATGTCTTTATCCAGAATTACGAAATGGCCGATGCCGCCGCGGGCGAGCGCTTCGCAGCAGTTAGAGCCCACGCCGCCGCAGCCGAGCACCAACACCGTGGCGTCGGCGAGCTTGTCGAGCGCCTCGCGCCCCATGATGATCTCGAGCTTGGTGTCGCGCGTCTCGACGGGAGCGGCGGCTGCGGTTTCGGTCATAGATATCCTCCGATGGGGAAGTAATTAACGTAATTGGCTATCGCCATTATAGGTATTATTCTGCCTCCATTTGAGGCCTTGGGGCATGTTGAAATGAAGCGGGGATTCGCATAAGATTGAAGCAGATGGCACCCGTGGCCGCGGGTTGGCCAACTCCGAAACACGTTTATGGCGTGAGAAGTGGCCGTCTTCGCATTACGCGGGGGCGGCTATTTCATTCGACCTCCAATGTGG
Source organism: uncultured Collinsella sp. (assembly GCA_900547805.1). GTDB lineage: Bacteria > Actinomycetota > Coriobacteriia > Coriobacteriales > Coriobacteriaceae > Collinsella. The sequence goes on along the minus strand of URIE01000005.1, from coordinate 10,291 downwards.
ATGCCGAGCTCCACAGCCGCGATTACAAGCAATAACAACGTCAGGACATCGTCAATACTCATAGTCCATCTCCTTCTCTGGTAGAGGGGAGCTGGCCCATCTGCTTCTAACGGTATTGTAACTAAAAGCGAACGAGTGTTCTATGGCTATTGCTGAATTAGATAATTAGACAAACATCTAAATATCGAGTATAGTGTGCGCGTCGAACGAACTGGTGAGAGGAGGTTCTATGCCGGGAGAGGGTTTTAAGGCACTGGCCGATCCGACGCGGCGGCGTATTTTGGAGCTGCTGCGCGAGGGCAATTGCACGGCGGGGGAGCTTGCCGAGCATTTTGACATCAGCAAGCCTTCGCTGAGCCACCATTTGGCGACGCTTAAAAATGCCGGGCTGGTGACCGACGAACGTCATGGCCAAAACATCGTATACAGCTTAAATACCACCGTCATGCAGGACTTGATCGGTTGGTTTATGGGGTTTACAAGCACTGAAGGTGATAGGAATGAATAGCGAAAACAAGGGCATTCACGCCACGGGGGTATCGCCGCGCGTGTGGGGCGTGCTTGTCGTGCTGTGCGCACTCAACGTCGTGGCGCATCTTCTGGTAATGCCGAGCCTACCCGCGCAGATTCCCACACACTGGGGAGCGAGCGGCACTGTCGACGGCTGGGGGCCCAGTTGGATGGCGGCTGTTTTTGGCGCGCTGCCGTTGGTGTTCCTAGCGGTGTTCTACGTGGTGCCGCGCATTGATCCCAAGGGCGAGGCGTATCGAACCTCGGGCAAGTTCTATCAGGGCTTTGTGATCGCCTTCACATTGTTCATGTGCGCCATCAGCTGGATGGGAGAGCTCACGGTGTGGGGTGTGGTGCCTGCTGCCGGCGTGGTCAACCTTCTGATATCTGGCGCTGTTGGCCTGCTCTTTATCGGCATGGGCAACTACCTGCCGCGCGTAAAGCAGAACTACACGCTTGGCATCAAGACGCCTTGGGCGCTTGCCGATCCCGAGAACTGGCGCCGTACGCAGCGCTTTGGCGGTGCCTGCTTTATGGTGCTGGGTGTTGGTCTCATCGTGATGGGCGTTGCGGGTAGCTCGCTTTCGAGCGAGGTCGTTGCCGCAGTGATCGCGGTGTTGACGTTTGGGTCGGTCGGGGCCGTGTATGTTTACTCGTACCTACTGTGGCGCAAATCGCAGCAGGCTGTTCGCTAAGGTTGCGGAAAACTAGCGTACGCAGTTCATATTATGCTCCGGGGGAATTTTCCCAGGTAGTATTAGGGGGTGTGGGCAACCATGCCCCTTTTTATTAGAACGCGCGGATTGCCTCTCTGCCTCTTCAATGCGGAGAGGCGAGGCGTTTCGCAGCTAGATAAGGAGAAACTGACTGTGGCAGAGTTCATCTACCAGATGTATCAGGCTCGCAAGGCCCATGGCGACAAGGTGATCCTTGACGACGTGACCCTGAGCTTCTATCCCGGCGCCAAGATCGGCGTCGTTGGTCCCAACGGCATGGGCAAGTCGACCCTGCTCAAGATTATGGCCGGCATCGAAGAGGTTTCCAACGGCGACGCTCGACTTACCCCCGGCTACACCGTGGGCATCCTGCAGCAGGAGCCGCCGCTTGACGACGACAAGACCGTCATCGAGAACGTGCGCATGGCATTTGGCGACATGATCGCCAAGGTCGATCGCTTCAACAAGATCGGCGAGGAGATGTGCGACCCGGATTGCGACATGGACGCTCTCATGGCCGAGATGGGCAAGCTCCAGGACGAGATTGACGCCGCCGACGGCTGGGATATCGATTCCAAGCTCGGCCAGGCCATGGACGCCCTGCAACTGCCCGATTCCGACATGCCGGTCAACGTGCTCTCCGGTGGCGAGCGCCGTCGCGTTGCCCTGTGCAAGCTACTGCTCGAGGCTCCCGATCTGCTGCTGCTCGACGAGCCCACGAACCACCTGGACGCCGAGTCGATCCTGTGGCTCGAGCACTTCCTGCACAACTACCAGGGCGCCGTTCTGGCCGTCACGCACGACCGTTACTTCCTGGATAACGTCGCCGAGTGGATCTGCGAGGTCGACCGCGGTCACCTCTATCCCTACAAGGGCAACTACTCGACGTATCTGGAGACCAAGGCTGCCCGTATCGAGGCCCAGGGCAACCGCGACGCCAAGCTCGCCAAGCGCATGGAGGCCGAGCTCGAGTGGGTGCGCAGCTCGCCGAAGGCCCGTCAGGCCAAGAACAAGGCCCGTCTGGCCCGTTATGAGGAGATGGAGGCCGAGGCCCGCGCAAGCCAGAAGCTCGACTGGACCGACATCCGCATCCCCGTGGGCCCGCGTCTGGGCAATAAGGTGCTCGAGGCCCATCACCTGCACAAGGAGTTCGACGGCCGCGTGCTCATCGACGACCTTTCGTTCACCCTGCCGCGCAACGGCATCGTGGGCGTGATCGGTCCCAACGGCGTCGGTAAGACCACGCTGTTCAAGACGATTGTGGGCTTGGAGCCGCTGACTTCGGGCGAGCTCGAGGTGGGCGAGACTGTCAAGATCTCCTACGTCGACCAGAACCGTTCCGGCATCGATCCCGATAAGAACCTGTGGGAGGTCGTCTCGGACGGTCTGGACCACATGATGGTCGGCGAGACCGAGGTCCCGAGCCGCGCCTATGTGGCGAGCTTTGGCTTTAAGGGCCAGGACCAGCAGAAGCGCGCCAGCGTGCTTTCCGGCGGCGAGCGCAACCGCCTGAACCTGGCGCTCACGCTCAAGCAGGGCGGCAACCTGCTGCTGCTCGACGAGCCCACCAACGACTTGGACGTCGAGACCCTGTCCTCGCTCGAGGCCGCGCTGCTCGAGTTCCCGGGCTGCAGCGTGGTCATTAGCCACGACCGTATGTTCCTGGACCGTGTTGCCACGCACATTCTGGCGTGGGAGGGCACCGACGAGAACCCGGGCAACTGGTACTGGTTTGAGGGCAACTTTGAGGCCTATCAGGCCAACCGCATCGAGCGTCTGGGCGAGGACGCAGCCCAGCCGCATCGTATTCACCGCAAGCTGACGCGAGATTAGTCGAGTTCAGGTGACCTAACGAAAAAGGGACGATAACCTTGAGGGTTATCGTCCCTTTTACTATTCGGCGGATTCTTCGACCTTGTCGATGGTCCAGGTGGCGCCGAGACCGCCGGTGGTGTTGCGGCGGATGCGCACGGTCACTTCGTGGCGCTCGCCGGCCTGCGTGTAACGCAGCGGGAAGCTTGCACGGTTGCGCGCGGCCTCGATGGTGCCGCGCTCGCGGGCGATCCAGTAGTACTCGCCGACGATGCCGAGCGTGTCGGCGCCGTAGGGGAGATAGGTCGACAGCTGGTGCAGGAGCGGGCCGGGGCAGAAGACTTCGGTTGCGAAATCGACGGGGAAGTCGTCGGGGATGGTCGGCGCTGCGGGCTTGGGGGCTGGGGTCGCAGCGGGGACCGGAGTCGGTGCAGGTGCGGGAGCCTGGTCACAGGCAGGGGCGGGCACGGGCTCGGCGACGGGCGCGGGCTCCGGCGCCTCTTCCGGCTTGGCTGCGGAATCTGCGGGTTCCACGGTAGCGGGCGCGCCTGCGGTTACAGCTTCAGCTTCAGCCTGCGCCGCATTCTCGTTCTCGACGCTCGGCTTTGCCTCGATGGGCGTGGAGGCCATGGTGGTGATGCCGGCGTTGGCGTTTTCGGGGTCGTAGACCACCGTGAGTGAAATTGCGGGCTGGGGCGCTTCGGGCTCCGGCGTTGCTGTGTGGGTGTCCTGTTCAACGGGCTCGTCGTCCTGATTGTCCTCGGCATCGTCGCCAAAGATATCGCTGTTTTGGAACACGGACGCCTCGGGTTGGTCGGTGGCCTTTTCGGTTTCCGACTCGGGAGCCTCGCCGACTTCCATAAAGGCTTCCTGCTCGGACGTAACTTCGGAATCAATCGTGGTGGTGATTTCGGTTTCGACTTCGACCGTCTCAACAGCGACTTCAATCTCCGCCTCAGGCTCCGGCGCGGCCTCGACCTCGACAGCGGGCTCGGGCTCGGGACGCTTGACGTGCTTGGGACGCACGGCCTTGAGGTCCTTCTCGCCGCGTTTCTTCTTCTTGTAGGACTGCTTGGCGCCCTTGGCGGCCTTGGGCTTGTCCTCGCCCTTGGCAAGGGCGGCATCCCAGGCCTCGTTGGCGATGACGGTGGCATATAGACGACCGCCCTTAAATACGGTCAGCTTAATGCAGTCGTCGAGCTCCTCGAGCAATTCGCGCGTGGACTCAAAACCCAGGTCGTAAGCAGCCATATCGCCAGCGGCGAGCGCTTCTTCGACCTGCGTCATAAACGTCTGCCTGCCGCATCCAATCGCGTCACGAAGCAGGCGGTACAGATAGATATGGTTGCCCAACGACAACGTGGGCTTAACTATTGTCTTGCTCATGGCAAATCTCCTCTTTACACACGTAAAGCATCTTACCATCGCCCGGCGTCTGCCATGGCGGCGCCCAAGGCAAACGGGCGCGAACCGTTGTCGATTCGCGCCCGCTGTGCAGGTCGTCTATCCGTGGGGCGAAGCGCCTAGTTGCCCGATGCAGTGCCCTGGCTTGCGCTATCAGACGTGGTGCCAGATGCGGAGTCGCTTGAGCTGCTGGTGCTGCTGCTGTCGGTCGTGCCTGTCCCCGATGTGTTGCCGTTCGTCTGATCGCCCGTGCTCGGCTGCGAGCTGTCAGTCGTTTGGCTTGAGTCGGTCGTGCTGGATTGCGTGCCGCTGTTGGCCGTAGAGGAATCGGTGCCCTGCGACTGGTTTTGAGTGTTCGAAGAAGAATCGGCGGAGGTGGAGCTATCTTGCGTTTCACCCGTCTGCGCCTGCTGGTCCTGCGTCTGGTCGTTGCCGTTTGCACCGTTCTCGGTCGTGCGCGATGACAGAATCGGCTCGGGGCGCGTGCCTAAGCCCTCGCCTGCGGTGGTGATGAGAATGGCACCGGCGCAGGCAATGACCGCAACGATCGCAATGGCGACCGAGAAGATGATGACCTTCTTTTGCGTCTGGCTGCGTTCTGCCGCGGCCTTGGCGCGCAGGCTGTTGGGGGCGACGCGGGCTGTGGTCGCGCGTCCCGCAATCTGGCGCATCTCCTGCGTGGTCGCAGCTCCGCCGAGGTGCTCGTCGGCATTGGGCTCAACGGGCTCGTAGACGCCGGCGGGGTAGTCGGCGGCGGCGTGCGTGCCTTTGATGGCCTCGGCGCTGGCGGAGATAAAGTGGCGATAGACCTGCGAGGATACAACGGTGATGACCGAGCTCACGGCGGCGCCAATCACCGAGCCGGCGATGCCTATCTTGGAGGCCAGGGCCACGCTTGTGGCGGCAGCTGCGGCGCCGGCGATGATCTGGGGAATGGAAATGTCGTCGAAAAGGCCCTTTTTGGGCGCGATGGCCATGGTCTGGCCGATGGAGCGATTCTCGTGAACGCCGTTGTTGAGCGCGGCGGGAGTCATGACTCGCGTGCGCGGCGCGTCGGTGTACTTGGTAGTCATACGGGGTCCTCCCGGTGTAAATCTGCTTCGTTTCATTCAGCCATCAGGGTACCCATCAGATGTGAATCGTACGTGACATTTAACAGATACCATCAACTCATCAATAGCTCACCAAGTTGGTGGGATGCGGTTGCGCCCAGTGGTTGAACTACAATAGGGCTTGCTAATTGTTTGGAACGGCAGCTACGCACGGGAGCGTTCTTATGGATCTTCACCTTTCTCAGTCTGATGGCTTTTTGCGTGTGGCGGCGGCGTCGCCGCGGATTCGCATTGCCGATGTCGAGGGCAATGCCGAGGTTGCGCTGGCGGCTGTTCGCGAAGCTGCCGGGCATGGCGTTCGTGCGTTGGTGCTGCCCGAGCTTAACCTGACCGGCTATACCGCGGCCGACCTGTTCCATAACCGCACGCTGCTGCATGCCTGCGAGGCGGCACTTGTGCACATCCTCGATGAAACCCGTGAGTTGCCGATCGTCTTTACCGTTGGCTTGCCCGTTGTGGTGGCAGAAAACATCTACAACTGCGCCGCCGTGTGCTGCGCGGGCGAGCTTTTGGGTCTGACGGCCAAGAAGTACCTGCCCAATTACGGCGAGTTCTACGAGCGCCGCTGGTTTGCTCCGGCTCCCGCCGATCCCATGTGGATTGAATTTGCCGGTCAGGGTCCGGTGCCGCTTGGTTCGGGTCTCATCTACCGTTGCTGTGACGAGGGCGCCGAGGACATGGTGCTTGGCGTTGAGGTTTGCGAGGACCTGTGGGTGCCGGCGCCCCCTTCGACTGAAATGGCGCTTGCCGGCGCAACGGTGATTCTCAACCCCTCTGCCTCCGACGAGATCATCGGCAAGGCTGACTACCGCCGCAGCCTCATTTCCAACCAGAGCGCGCGTCTGTACTGCGCCTATGCCTATGCGGACGCGAGCGATGGCGAGTCCACGACCGACATGGTCTTTGCGGGGGAGAACCTCGTCTTCGAAAACGGCTCTAAGCTCGCCGCGACCAAGTTGCTCACTTGCGACATGGCAGTGGCAGACGTTGACCTCGATCGTCTGGTGGCCGAGCGTCGCCGCTCGACGACGTGGACGCGCCCGAATGACGCGCCGGAGGCCACGACCGTTGAGTTTTCGTTTGAGGGAACGCCCGCCGACGAGCCCGCCCTGCGCAACGCCTGCGACATCGACCGCGTCTTTCCGCGCGCGCCTTTCGTTCCGGCCGACCACGGCGACTTGGCCGAGCGCTGCGAGACCATCCTCGACCTGCAGACCGCCGGCCTCAAGACCCGCTTGGCCCATACGGGTACCAAAGCGGCCGTCATCGGCCTTTCGGGCGGTCTCGATTCCACGCTGGCGCTGCTCGTGACCGTTCGTGCCTTCGATGCGTTGGGGCTGCCGCGCACGGGTATCACGGCCGTGTCCATGCCCGGCTTTGGCACGACGCATCGCACCAAGTCGAATGCCGAGTCGCTCGCCCGCGATCTGGGCGTGAGCTTCCGCGAGGTTTCGATCCATGCGGCCGTAGAGCAGCACTTTAAGGATATCGAGCATGATCCGGCAGTCCAGGACGTGACCTACGAGAACAGTCAGGCGCGCGAGCGCACGCAGATTCTGATGGATCTGGCCAACCAGGCCGGCGGCTTTGTCATCGGCACGGGAGACCTGTCCGAGCTGGCGCTCGGCTGGGCCACGTACAACGGTGACCACATGAGCATGTATGCCGTCAACGCGAGCGTGCCCAAGACGCTCGTGCGCCATCTGGTTCGTTATGCTGCCGATGTCTTTGGCGGTCGCATCGCCGAGACGCTGCTCGAAATTCTCGACACGCCGGTGTCGCCCGAGCTTTTGCCGCCGACGGGCGATGGCGAGATCGCTCAGAAAACCGAGGATCTGGTGGGTCCGTACGAGCTGCACGACTATTTCCTCTATTACCTGCTGCGCTTTGGCTTTGAGCCTGGCAAGATCTACCGCATGGCGCTCAAGAGCTTCGAGGGCGTCTACGACGCCAAGACCGTCCACACGTGGCTACGTACGTTCTACCGTCGCTTCTTTGCCCAGCAGTTTAAGCGCAGCTGCCTGCCCGATGGTCCCAAGGTGGGCTCGGTGACGCTTAGCCCGCGCGGCGATTGGCGTATGCCGAGTGACGCTAGCTCGCGTCTGTGGCTTGCGCAGATCGACGCGCTCAATCCAGTTGACTAAGGTTGGCTAAATTGAACCAATACGGGGGTTGCAAGCGTTACACTTTTGCAATCTGATGGCCCGTATCGCGCGGCGCTCTTGTCGGAGCGCCGCGTTTTTTGTATCGAAAGGTGGCACCATGCAGGCATCGCAGCGTCTCGACCGCTTTGGCGCGGAGGTCTTCGCCTCGCTCAACAACAAGCTTCTCGCGCTTAAGGCCCAGGGCAAGACCATTTACAACATGAGCGTGGGCACGCCCGACTTTAAGCCGTACGACCACGTGGTCGAGGCGCTCACGCAGGCAGCCCAAGATCCCGAGATGTGGAAGTATGCCCTGCGCGACCTGCCCGAACTCAAGCAGGCCGTGTGCGATTACTATGAGCGTCGCTTTGGCGTTTCGGGCATTACGCCGTCTATGGTGCAGTCGTGCAACGGCACGCAGGAGGGGGTGGGCCATTTGGGCCTTGCCCTGCTCGATCCGGGTGACACCATTTTGGTTCCCGATCCGTGCTACCCGGTCTTTGAGGCGGGTGCCAAGATCGCCGATGCCAAGCTCGAGTACTATCCGTTGGTTGCTGAGCACAATTACCTGCCCTATGTGGCGGGTATCGATCCCGAGGGGGCCGATCGTGCCAAATATATGATCGTGTCGCTGCCCGCGAACCCGGTCGGCTCGGTGGGCACTCCCGAGGTCTACGAGGAGATCATCGCTTTCGCCCGCGAGCACGACCTGCTCATCGTCCATGACAACGCGTACTCCGACATCGTGTTCGACGGCGAGCCGGGCGGCAGCTTCTTGCAGTATCCCGGCGCGCTCGAGGCGGGCGTTGAGTTCTTCTCGCTCTCCAAGTCGTTTAACGTCACCGGTGCGCGTATCGGCTTTTTGGTCGGCCGCGAGGATGTGGTCTCGGCCTTTGCCAAGCTGCGCGGCCAGATCGACTTTGGTATGTTCTTCCCGATCCAGAAGGCCGCCATCGCTTGCTTGAATGGTCCGCGCGATGAGGTCGAGGCGCAGCGTCTGAAGTACCAGGAACGCCGCGATGCCCTGTGCGACGGTCTTGAGGGCCTGGGCTGGGAGCGTCCCAACGCGCATGGCTCTATGTTTGTGTGGGCCAAGCTTCCCGGTGGTCGCACCGATTCCATGACGTTTTGCGAGGAGCTTATGGAGAAGGCCGGCTTTGTGGTGACGCCGGGCGCGAGCTTTGGCCCTTCGGGCGAGGGGCACGTGCGTATGGCACTGGTCTTGCCGCCCGATCAGATCGCTTTGGCTGTCGAGGCCATTCGCGAGGCGGGCCTGTATTAGAAACCTATTTCGACTCGTCAATAGCTCGAAACCGATTTCGTGCAGTTATTTTACGAATTCTGCAAACAATTTCGGTAAACGGTCGATTTTTGGCTGCGAATAGGAGCATAATCAAAGTCCCGATTGGATGTATTGGGATTACGGCAAGCCGCTCGGGTCGTTCCCGGGCGGTTTGTTTGTGGAGAGAGATGGGAGTACGTAATGGTTAACGAGAAGAAGGTCGCTATTGTCGGCTGCGGTTTCGTCGGTTCGTCTTCGGCGTTCGCACTGATGCAGAGTGGTCTGTTCTCCGAGATGGTCCTCATCGACGTGGACAAGAACCGTGCCGAGGGTGAGGCTCTGGATATCGCGCACGGCATGACGTTTGCCGAGCCGATGAAGATCTACGCCGGCGATTATTCCGATGTCGCCGACGCCGCCATGATCGTCGTCACCGCTGGCGCTGCCCAGAAGCCCGGTGAGACCCGCCTGGACCTGGTCAACAAGAACGTCAACATCTTTAAGTCCATTATCCCCGAGATTAAGAAGTCCGGCTTCGACGGCATCCTGCTCATCGTCTCCAACCCGGTCGATGTTCTGACCTACGCCGCCATCAAGATGTCCGGCCTGCCCGAGGGCCACGTCATCGGTTCCGGCACCGTGCTCGACACTGGCCGTCTGCAGCAGATGCTTGGTGCTCACGTCGAGGTTGACCCGCGCGATGTCCAGGCCTATGTCATGGGTGAGCACGGCGACTCCGAGTTTGTCGCTTGGTCCAGCGCTCAGGTTGCCGGCGTGCCGCTGAACACCTTCTGCGAGCTTCACGGTCATCTGGAGCATGAGACCGCCGAGAAGCGCATCGCCGAGGACGTCAAGAACTCCGCCTACACCATCATCGAGAAGAAGCACGCCACCTACTACGGCGTCGCCATGGCTGTCAAGCGCATCTGCACCGCTGTTATGCGTGACGAGCAGACCGTTCTGCCCGTTTCCTCGCTCATGGTGGGCGAGTATGGCCTGTCCGATCTTGCCATCTCCATGCCGACGGTCGTTGGCCGTGACGGCGTCGTCTGCCGCGTTCCCGTGCCGTTGAACGATGACGAGCAGCATGAGCTCACCGCCTCCGCCAAGGCCCTCAAGGACATCATCGACAGCGTCGACTTTTCCTGCTAAATCAAGCTCTTTTGGGCAACAGGCTACAATGAAAGGCGTCCGGGCTCCACGGCCCGGGCGCCTTTTTGGTGCAAGGGGGTCAGGTTACTTTGCATCAAGTTGGTGCATTGGGGTCAGGTTTGTTTGCACCAAAATTAGCGCGATTGGTGCAAACAAACC
>URIE01000004.1 GCA_900547805.1 uncultured Collinsella sp. | reverse complement strand
CCCTCGAGCGGCGGTACCACAAAGTCGAAATAGCCCTCGATATTCCTTGAGCCTTTCTTCGACATCTTGACGGTATAGGCGATGCCGTAAAGCAGCGGCAGGGCGTTTTGATACTCGCCACCTTCGGTATTTGGGTCGCCCTTTCCGCGAACGGCAACGTAGCTCATAGGCGGTACAGTTACGATACTCGGCTTGCTTGCAGGTTTGTAGAGCTCCTTGCATTCCTTCTTAAAGTCGAACGCCATGTTGGCCGCCTTTCTGCGTATTGGCCTGCTTAAATAGCTGAATCATATCATAGAAACGAACAGCTGTTCGAATGATTTGGCTGACAGATTGAGATGCGTGCGTTGTATTTGGCGGTCGGCCTGACCCAATCGATGATTTCTCTGCCTCCCCGGCGCCTCATCTATAGCTGCCGTTTCCCCATATAAAACCTGCCAAAATGAACCTGTCCCTTTTTGGTCGGTGCGAAATGGGTAATACTAAAGAGTTATCCGACCAGATGGGAATCAATCGATGGCCTATATCGAATTCAGAGACGTCATTAAAGCCTATGGCGAGGGTGATGCCCGCATTCACGCGCTCGACGGCGCGAGCTTTACCGTTGAGCGTGGCGAGCTTGCCATTATCCTGGGCGCTTCGGGCGCCGGTAAAACCACGGCGCTCAACATTCTGGGTGGCATGGATACGGCGACTTCCGGCACCGTGACGGTGGACGGGCGCGACGTGAGCTCCGCCAACGAGGCACAGCTCGTGGAATACCGCCGCGCCGACGTGGGCTTTGTCTTTCAGTTCTACAATCTGGTCCCCAACCTGACGGCGCTCGAAAATGTTGAGCTTGCGGCGCAAATCTGCCCCGATTCGCTCGATGCCGAGCAAACGCTTTGCCAGGTTGGCTTGGGTGAGCGCCTCGCCAACTTCCCGGCGCAGCTTTCGGGCGGCGAGCAACAGCGCGTGTCCATCGCCCGCGCGCTGGCCAAGAACCCCAAGCTACTTTTGTGCGACGAGCCCACGGGTGCACTCGACTACAAAACCGGCAAGCAGATCTTGCAACTGTTGCAGGACACCTGTCGCAAACAGGGCATTACAGTCATTATCATCACCCACAACTCCGCGCTGGCGCCCATGGCCGATCGCCTGATCCGCTTTAAGAGCGGCCGCGTGGAGAGCGAGACGGTTCAGCAAAATCCCGTGCCTATCGAGACGATCGAGTGGTAGCGCCCATGGATCAGGACCGCCAAAACAGCCTACGCCGCGACGCGCAGAACACGGAGTGCGAGCAGGATTTTACGACCTACCGCACTGCCCAAAGCTCAAACGATATGGTGCCGACGGTTTTTCGCCGTGGCATCTACCGCACAATCCGAGGCAGTCTTAAGCGCTTCTTGTCAATCGTGGTCATCACCGCGCTTGGCGTGAGCGTGATGTGCGGCCTTAAGGCGGGTTGCGAGGACCTGTGCGATTCGGTTGACGCCTACTTCGACCAGCAAAATGTCTATGACATTAACGTGCAGTCGACCTATGGCCTGACTGACGATGATCTCGCCGCCATCCAAGAGGTCGATGGTGTCGAGACGGCCGAGGGCATCTACGCCGAGACCGCCTACACCGCCGTGGGCACAACGCGCGAGCGCGTGGTCGTGCAAAGTCTCTCCAAGGAGAACATCGATCAGCCGGTGCTCGTGAACGGCGATTTGCCCGAGAGCGCCGATGAGGTCGCGGTGACTTCGAAGTTCCTGAAGGCTTCGGGCAAAAAGCTCGGCGATACGGTGAGTTTTGCCGCCAATGACGCGAGCTCGTCCAATCAAAGCGCCAAGGACCAGTTTGCCGCGGGCGATTACACCATTACGGCCGAGGTCCTCGACCCCACTGATGTAAGTTCTGACTCGACAGTCAACGCCTTTCGCGCTGCTTCGGCGGCGGACTATAAGTTCTATGTGAGCGAGGATGCCGCGACATCTTCTTCCTACTCCGCGGTCCACGTGATCGTCGAGGGAGCCAAGAGCCTCAACTCCTATTCGGATGCCTACGCGGCAAAGATCAATGAGGTCAAGGGCGATATCGAGAAGATCCGCGAGGAGCGTGAGAAGGCGCGCGCTCAGGAGCTGACAGTCGACACACCGGCAAGCTTGGATACGGCCGAGCGTCAGGCTGCCATGCTCTTTGGGATTGAGCAGGACAACATCAATCGCATGGCCGAGGGCAGCGAGGAGCGCGTTCAGGCGCAGGCCGACTTGGACCAGCGCCGCGCCGCCGCCGACCAGCATTTTGCCGATGCCCGCGCCGAGCTTTCCGATCTGGGCGAATGCACCTGGTACATTCAGGACCGCGGTAACATCGCAAGCTACTCGAGCGTCGAGAGCGACAGTTCTTCGATCGAGGCCATCGCCACCGTGTTCCCGTTTATCTTCTTTATCGTCGCCGTGCTCATCAGCCTTACCACCGCCACGCGCATGGTCGAGGAGGAGCGCACGCTCATCGGCCTGTACAAGGCGCTCGGCTATTCACGCGGACGCATCCTGTCCAAATACGTGGACTATGCGCTGTGGGCGTGTCTGATCGGTGGCGTACTCGGCAACATCATCGGATTTGTGGGCCTGCCGTTGTTCCTGTTTACGGTGTTCGACGACATGTACTCGCTGCCCCAGATGCTGCTTTCGTACGACATCGTGTCGTCGCTCGTGTCGGTAGCGCTGTTTGCCGTGGGCGTGGTGGGCGCTACGATTATCGCCTGCCGCCACGAGATGGCCGAGACCCCGGCCTCGCTTATGCGTCCCAAGGCCCCGCGCGCTGGCTCGCGCATCTTGCTCGAGCGCATCGGCTTTATCTGGCGCCGCATGGGCTTTTTGAACAAGGTGGCAGCACGCAACCTGTTCCGCTACAAAAAGCGCGCCTTTATGACCATCTTCGGCATCGCGGGTTGCACCGCGCTTGTGATCTGCGGCATGGGTATTCGCGACACGTCGGTCGCGCTTTCGCCCAAGCAGTACGGCCACATCACACGCTACGATCTGCTGGCGGTCGCCAATCCCGACGATTTTTCGCAGACGTGCGCGGCATTGGATGAGCGCAGCGCGGCCAATGATTCCAGCGTGACCGTGACTTCGACGCTGCCGATTATGACCGACAACGTCACCTTTACATTTGGCGGCAAGAGCGAGACCGTGCAGCTGATCGTGGTGCCCGATGACCGCACGGGTGACTTGGGCGATTACGTGCGCCTGGAGGATGAGTCCAAAGAACCGCTCGCCCTGCGTGACGGGGACGTGTATTTAAGCAAGAGCTCGCAGCTGGTGCTGGGAATCAAGCCGGGCGACACGGCGCACGTCCAGGATTCGTCACTCAACGTCGCTAAGGTCAAGGTTAGCGACATCTCGCTCAACTATCTGGGCAATACGCTTTATATGACGCAGGGCACCTATGAGCGCGCGTTTGGTCGAAGCGTCCGTCTCAACGGCATCTTTGCGCTGCTCAAGGGTTCGTCGGCCGATCAGATTGCGTTTAGCAAGCAACTTAAAAGCGACGGATGGCTGACGCTTTCGAGCACGGCCGAGCATTGGGAAAACTACGAGGCCAACTTCACCATCATCAACTCGGTCGTGGTGCTCGTGACCTTTATGGCGGCGTGCCTGTCGTTTGTGGTGGTGTTTACGCTGTCTAACACCAACATTTCGGAGCGCGAGCGCGAGCTGGCGACCATTAAGGTGCTGGGCTTCCGCCGTGGCGAGATGCACCACTACGTCAACAAGGAGACGTTGATCCTCACGGCAATTGGCGCCGCGCTGGGCGTGCCACTGGGCGGCTTGCTGGCCGAGAGTTTTACGTACATTTTGCAGATGCCGTCGCTGTACTTTGATGTTGAGGTCGAGCCGCTAAGCTACGTGCTCGCCGTGGTGCTTTCCTTTGGCTTTACGTTTATCGTCAACCTCGCCACCAATCGTACCCTCAATAAGATCGACATGGTCGGCGCCCTCAAAAGCGCCGAGTAACCTGTCAAAAAGGGACAGGTTTATTTTGGCAGGTTTTATCTGGGCAAACGCCGGACAACCATTAGGTGGCCCGGCGTTTGCCCCGTTTTGCTGGGGATGTTTGTCGTTCAGTACTCTTACTGGCTAATCCAGTGTTGCGCATAGCTCTTAATGTCCTCGGTAAAACCGTCAAGGTCGTCAAGGGTGATCACACTGTCGATAAGCAAATTGGCTATCTCGCGGTGCATTGTGCTGCGGCGAATGTCCTTTGCGATTACGCCTGAGGACAGCTTGTCTCTATTGAGGCACTTTTCTAGTGCCCAAAATCTACTGGACGCTTCACTGTCGCCGTTCAGCATCTCAACGTACTGGCCGATGAGCTTTTCCATATAACGTTCTTGCCATTGGGGAAGCATTTTCTTAAACAGCTTCCAGTCGCTTTCGGCTACGTCGCGCATATGTTCTCCGCTCGCTAAACGGGCTTTTCCATTTGCCTTTCATTCTATTTGGTTTTCGTTCGCGGGCGTGGATGAGAGGCTCTCTTTAGCCTTCGAGATTGGGCCTGAATGGGTCGTATGCCACAAAACGGGCCTATCTACTACGTTTAATTGGATACCCTCAACCATGCCGGGAAAACGAAAAATAAAACCGCAGGTAGAAGGCCTGTCGATTTTCGAAAAAGGCGGTCATGGTTGGCCCCATCGAGTTAAACGTAGTAAATAGGCCCTTTTCTTGGCGCGCGGTCAGCTCAATGCTAATCTTCGTGCCGGAACTGACCCAGTTGTTTGTAAGTTGCGGTGATATACGGACTGTTTGGCGCTTTGGAGTCTCAAAACAGTCCCTATATCACCGCAACTTGGAAGGGGCGGGCGGTGTCGGATGAGTGGCGCTGGCTGGTTGGGGCGGTTTAGGCCTGTTTGCGGCACTTCCATTGTTTGCGACACCAGCGCATGAGCGCCTTTACGATGGGAATTGTGATGAGGATGATCCATGCAGGATGGGGCTGTCCCAAACAGAGCCACATGTAGAGGAACCATGCAATGGCGGCTGTTGGATAGACGCATTCAATGAGCTTTGACAAATGGCGTTGGTCGATAAAGTCGCCAAGCGCGTAATAGACGGGAATCAAAAAGACGAGGAAGAGCCCCGTAGCCCATGTGCCGTAGACGATGCCGAGCACCAGATAGGCGAGGGCGACAAGCGCGGGGAAGGGGAATTTGTTCCATGTACGTCCGACCTTGGTGTGGAAATGCTTGCCATGATGGTCGAGCTTGTCGTGTACTTCCTTCCAGCTGGGAAACGTCTCGCCGTCGATGGTGACGGTGCCGTCGTCATTGGTATACACGCTATGTCCATCGTCCTCAAGCGTATCGATATGCACGCCGCCCGGCCCCACATGCACCTCTTCGCCCTTGCGCTCGTTGGTCACATGGATGCCGCTCCAACCAACATGGACTTCCTCGCCTTTATTGGGATCAATGACGTGGATACCGCGCGCGAGGGAAATATCGACAAGTGGTTTGTCGCCGCAATCGGCGTGCTCAGTAGAAGCCTCAGCCTCCTCAGCCCTATCTGAAGCTTTGGCGCCGGCGTCGCTGTCCTGTGCCTCATCATCAGCCTGCGAGTCGTCAGTGCTATCCACTGCCTCCCCATACAACAGCTCATCCAGCGACACGCCATACAGCGCGGCGAGCGCAATAAGGTTATCGGTATCGGGCGAGGATTCGCTGCGCTCCCATTTACTAACAGCCTGGCGGCTTACGCCCAGCTGGGCAGCAAGCGCCTCCTGAGAAAGCCCGGCAGCCTTGCGGCGGTCAACGAGCCGCTGCGCCATCGCAAGATCCATGGCAGTTCCTTTCATGTGGTGACCGTAATCGAATGAGCCGAGTATGCCGAGAACAACCGGTAGCGACCACCATTTCTAGTTAGAATCTGCCCCAACCCTACCGCAACTACCGGTAGCAACCCCTAACGACCAGCCATTTCAGGACAAATGTCAGTGCTACTCTCAGCTAAGAGCCTGCAACATCCCAAAATCTCAGCCCACGCACCCGCAGCAAGAAGACGAATAGCCCCGGCCTCCCCAGTTACCGCAGGAGGCCCCAGGGCTTACCTCCCAAATCTTTCCGCAGGACGGAAGGACCCCGCCGCGCGAAGCGCGCAGCGGGGCCCTGACATGTCCGAGGACGATTTGGGAGGTAAGCCCTGGGGTCTCCGATGAGAGCAGTTTCGGTCGAGGCTATTCGTCGCCGAAGCTGATGCCCAACGCCTTGGCCTCGCGTACCAGGTCGCTCTGGGGATCGACATACTTGAGCTTGCCGGCGACCTCCTCGAGCGGCATGTGGCACATCTTGCCGTCACGCAGGGCAATCATGTAGCCAAACTCGCCGCGTAGGCAGCCCAGCGCGGCCTCGACGCCGCACTGGGTCGCAAAGATGCGGTCCTGGGCGTCGGGCTGACCGCCGCGCTGCGTGTGACCGGGGATGGCGACGCGGGTCTCGCGACCAGTCTTGGCTTCGATCTCCTTGGCGATGTCGTAGACAATCGACGGACTCGTGCGCTCGGCGAGCTTTTTCTTGTACTCCTTCTTGGACAGCGCCGCGTCCTCCTTGGAGATAGCGCCTTCGGCGACGGCCACGATGGTAAAGCGGCTGCCGGTCTCCATACGATGCTCGATGGTCTTGATGACGTTATCCATGTCGTAGGGGATCTCGGGGATCAGAATGACGTCCGCGCCGCCCGCGACGCCGGCGTACAGCGGAATCCAGCCAACCTTGTGGCCCATGATCTCGATGACAAACACGCGGCCGTGACTCGAGGCGGTGGTGTGGATGTCGTCGATGCACTTGGTGGCGACGTCGATGGCGCTCGTAAAGCCAAACGTCAACTCGGTGCCCCAGGTGTCGTTATCGATAGTTTTGGGCAGGGCGATAACGTTGAGGCCCTCTTCGCGCAGGCGGTTGGCGGTCTTGGTGGAACCGTTGCCGCCCAGCATAAACAGGCAGTCGAGCTGCAGCTTATGATAGGTGTGGACCATTGCGGGCACCTTCTCGACGCCGTCGGCCTCGGGAATGTCCAGGCGCTTGAACGGCGTGCGGCTCGTGCCCAGGATGGTGCCGCCGCGGGTGAGGATGCCGCTAAAATCGGCGGGCGTCATGACACGGAACCTGCTGTAGATAAGGCCCTGGTAGCCGTCCTCAAAACCATAGATCTCGATAGGCTCTTCGCTATTGGTCATAAGCGTTTTGACAATGCCGCGCATGGTGGCGTTGAGCGCCTGGCAGTCGCCGCCACTGGTAAGAAGACCGATCCTGAGCATGATGAATCCTTCCGGGCAAGTTATAACATGCGCATTAGTTTACCCCCGCACACTGTTGATGCGGGGGTAAAACGTGTTAGCTCAAGCGTATAGAAATGTAAGCAACGTCAGGGAACGTAAGGTCGACGGGCCTGGCTCCTTACAGTGCGAAGGCATCGACGTTGCCCCAGTGGCGGCGCAGCGTGACGGCGGCAGCGGGCTCGGTATTGTCAAAGACGACCGACCATTGCGTATTGCTGGTGATGTCTTCCGGATTGGGCTCTTGCGCCGCAGCGCGAAGGGCCTTCCAAGCGACTGCCTCGTCCTGGGCACCGACATGGGCGTCAAGGACATCGGCGATTGCGACGGCGCGCTCTTTACCATGGCCCAGCTCGTCATTCTTTTGGTTGGGCAGCACCTCGTCGCCATAGCAGGCGTAGAAGTTCGTAACCTGGCGTACAGGAGTCGCTTTGAAAGCGCGGTCCGGATCGCGCGGATCCCACTCTACTACGCGCGCGTCACCGGCGGCGTCGTTGATAAAGAAGTGGTAATCGCGTCCTGCCATGGCGTGCATGTCGTAGGCGGAAAGCAGGTCTACGGCCTCCTGCGTGGTAGCCGCGCGGTCGAGCACCAGACGGATGGCGAGCGAGGTATTGATGACGGGGCGTTGCGTGTCCTGGTCACAGGGCTTGGAATCCAGGGTGAGTACGGCAATGGACACGCCGCATTCGTTAACACCGTCGAGCTGGGCAAACGGGCCCATGAGTGCGGCGGCGCGTCCGGCGACGGAGTCAAGCGGAGTGTTGGCGCCCAGGTTATTGAGGGCCGCAAAGCCGATGGAGGCATAGCCGTCGCGCGGGTGATTGCGCACCAGCAGCGCCGAGGTGTCGTCCTTAAAGTCGTAATTGCGACCGGTGCGCACGCGGCCTTCGGCATCTACGGCGACAAAGGCACTGCAGGCAAACTGCGGCGCTTGGACATGTGCTGGTACGCCGGGGAGCACCTGAGCCACTACGGCATCAATGTAGGCCTGGTCGTCGCGCACATCGGCTGCGATGATGCGGTCAAGGTTGTAGTCGTAGGCGATGTCGATTGCGTACAGGTCATAGCCGTCTGCGTAGCCAGTCAAGCGTTTGAGCGACGCGGCGGACTTGATTTGCTTGTGATAAACGATACCGGTGGCAGCGGCAAGGCCGACGGCGACTCCTGCGACACCGCAGGCGATGGCAATGTTACGTGGCTTCATGAGGACTCCTCTCAAAGCGATGCTATAGACATTATCGCAAACGGCATGCCATGCCACACGCCGCATTCCGGCGAGTGGCATGGCATACCGAGCCCTAGAGCAGCGCAATCGAAACGATGCAGCATCCGAGCGCCAAAACAGCAAGGTCCGCTCGGTCAAAGCGATAGCTGCGCAGGCAGGTTCTGCTGACAGCCGGGTGCGCTCCGTATTCGCGGTTGACCATGGCGAGTGCGAGCGTGTCAGAGCGCCGCAGCGCGCTGCTAAACAAGGGCGTGATGACGGGGATAAAAGCACGTGCACGCTGCAGGGGCGAGGGGCTGTCAAAACGCGCCAGCCGTGCTTCCTGAGCCGCCTTGATGCGATTGAATTCCTCAATAAGCACGGGGACAAAACGAAGCGTGAGCTGGATGGCGATGGTGGCATCGTCGGTGCGCAGGCCCAGGCGGGCGAGGGGTCTCAGGAGTGCTGCGGCGCCATCGGCGAGTGCGGTGGGGGAGGTGGTCGCCATGAGTGTCGATGTCCCCAGCATAATGAGGGCAAAGCGTAGCACGCAGAGCACGCCAAAGAGCAGGCCCCCCGAGGTGATCTGCAAAGGACCCACCTGTAGCAGCAAAGCACCCGATGCGGTAAAGAGTGCGTTGAAGACCAGGACAAACCCCATAAGCCAGCGAAATGGCTTGAGGGCACGAAGCGCCTGGCGCACCGAGCTGTCGCTTGCGACGAGTGAGGCAAGGGCGGTGAGCGCGACGGCGGCAAGGGCGCCGGGCTGCTGGGCGATAAAGCCGGCAATCATAAAGAGCAAACAAAATACAAGCTTGGTGGCGGGGTGCAGCAGGTGAACGAGGCTTGACCCCGGACGAAAGATGCCAAACGAGACCGCCTTGGACGCCAACGGGGTATGTCCGGTTTCCGCGGGATGCGTGGCCGCCGCGCCAACGGCTGCCGTTTGGACGCCCCCTGAACGTTGCGGCAGCAACAAGCCGTCCTGCAGTCGAAAGGCCTTGTCGCAGATGCTCAGCACACGCGGATCGTGCGTGGCGATAACAATGCCGCGGCCGTGGCGTGCGAGTTGGGTCAAACACTCAAGTAGCATCTGGTGGGCATGGGGGTCGAGTCCTGCGGTTGGCTCGTCGAGCAGCAAATACGGTGTCTCGAGCGCGAGCATATCGGCAACGGCGATACGGCGCTGCTCTCCGCCGGAATGGGCGAAGGGACTTGTATCGCCGATAGCGGCGAGATCAAGCCCGACGCTGGCGAGCGATGTGCCAACGCGCCGCTTGACCTCGGCTTCGTCCAGTCCAAGATTGCGAGGGCCAAATGCCACCTCGTCAAAGACCGTGGCGGCAAAAAACTGCTGTTCGGGGCGTTGCTGCACCAGTGCCACGGTTTTGCGGTGCGTGCGAAGTTCATCCGTCGTGGGGTGTGTGCCAAGCGCGGTGCCGTCCGCCACGACAGACCCCGCCTGCACGGCAAGCGCTCCGGCAAGGACGCGCAGCAGCGTCGACTTGCCGGAGCCAGAGGCGCCCACGATACCGATCACGCTGCCGGGCCTAATTTCCAGCGAAACATGAGATAGGGTACAGGTGTCTGCTTCGGGATGGCGGACGGTTATGTTTGAGCAGGTTAACGACACAGTTCCTCCAGGCCGCATCGAATGAGCAGATCGCGCTGGTCGGCAAGATCTTGCACGGTACCCAGGTATGCGATGGCGCCCGCCTCGAAGACGGCGACGCGGTCGGCGCGCGCGACCTCGTCGAGCAACTGCGTGATCTGGATCACGGCAACATCGCGCTGGCAAAGATGAGCGATGAGATCATTGACGGCCTCGCGGGCGGTCTCGTCGAGCATGGAGGTCGTCTCGTCAAAAATCATGAGCGAAGGGGTGAGCGCAACCAATCCCGACGCCGCCACGCGTTGTTTTTGGCCGCCCGAGAGCGTGGCGACATCGCGTTGCTCAAGCTCGACAATGCCAAGCTCGTTGAGTGCCTGCAAGACTTCTGAACGCATTTCGTCGCGGGGGACACCGCGGTTTTCGAGTCCAAAGGCGATGTCGTCTCGCACGACTGGAGCGACGATCTGGTTATCGGGATCCTGAAAAGCAAGGCCTACGGTGCCCTGCACGCGCATAGCGGGCCCGTTTGCATCTTTGAGCAGCCCCGCAAGCTCGAGAGCACAGGTGCTTTTGCCACTGCCGTTGGTGCCGACAAAGGCGATGCGCTCTCCTGCCACGATATTGGCGGCAAGTGCAGCGCAATCGACGGAGGGGCGTGTGTCATCGGTTTGCTCAATACCGGCGAGCGCGCCTTCTGCCACCGCGCCCGTAATGCCACCGGTGACGCAGGCGGCAACGCCCAGAACACCCAGATTGATAAAGATTGCCGGGGTCTGCAGCGCCATGGCGGCAACGCCCAGCTGGCCTACATTGTGCAGCACGGCGGCAAGCATGCTCACGGGCACCAAGCCAACACCCGGCACGGCAGCAAGGGCGACCATGCCGATAAAGGCGAGGGCCGTGCCGCCCAGGCTATAGGCGAGCATCATGGGCGAGCCAAACAAAAAGCCCGATGCAAAGACCTTGACGAGCGCAACGGCGGCGGCGCTTTTAACATCGAGCGTATAGAGCGCGACGACTACGGCCACGTTGGCAAGGCCCAGTTTAATGCCGGGCACCGCGACGGGCAGCGGAATCATGGTCTCCAGATAGGACAGCACCAATGCGCAGGCGCACAACAGCGAAACGCGCGCCAGGCGGCGAGCGTGCTCGATATCGACCGTCTCCACGGATTAGCGCCCCACTACGTCGTAGGTGGCCTTGGCGCTCTCGTCGACGATATCGACGGTAAGCTTGTGCGGAAGGCAGACAATTTGCTCCCCGGCAGCGTCAACCCAGCCCTGGTGCACGCAATCCTGGTTGGGACAGTCTGCCTCCTCGACGTGCACGCGTCCGTCTTTGATTTCGATGAGGTTGGTTCCCAAGTCGGTCGTAACGGTCTTGGTCGTGTTCTGGTTCAGAGGAAGCTCGTAGACGTTTTTCTCTCCATCGCGGATAACGACCGTGGCCGTATCGGCGTTCGTGTTTGCTCCCATCAGACGCGTGGCGACCAAGCCGACGCATGCGGCGGCCGCTATCGCCAAAACCAGGATGAGGTTGAGTCTTTTGTTGTCGCGCCCATCGCGCGCACCTTTGCGCTTGACCATCATGGCTCCTAGTCCTGCAAGATCTTGAACGTCGAGCCGTCGCTCTTGGTGGCGCGATCGTCCATATCGACTAAAACGCCGCCCTCAAAGCGCTCATCGCTTTCGATGAGCTCCATGGCGCGGTCGTGGCCGAGCAAAAACAGGATGGTAGAGTAGGCGTCCCCAAGCACGGATTTCTTGGTCATGATTGAGGCGCTCTTGAGGTCGGTGGCGGCGGGGTAGCCCGTTTTGGGGTCGAGGATGTGGTAGTAGAACGTGCCGTCCTGCTCAAAGCCGCGCTCATAGAGGCCGCTCGTCACAAGGGAGCGGTTGCGCGTCTTGACGGTGGCGAGCACGTCGTCCTGCGCGCCGTTGGGGTCTTGCACGCCCACGTTCCAGGCGTCGCCGTCAAAGCTCTTGCCCATCACGTAGACGTTGCCGCCCAGGCTGATGGAAGCATCTCTGACGCCGCTCTTCTTAAAGAGCGCCACGAGGTCGTCGGTGATGTAGCCCTTGGCGATACCACCCAAGTCGAGCTTGGCCTCGGGGTCAGAGAGGGTGACGGTGGTACCGTCGACCGTGATGGTGCGATAGTCGACATGGGGCAGTGCCGCCTGGATGTCCTCATCTGCGGGCTTGACCTCGTTGTCAAAATCCCAGAGGCTCGAGACGGCGCCGATGGTGATGTCAAAGAGCCCGTCGGACTCCTCGGCGTAGCGGATGGCTGCCTCGATGACCTCGGCGGTCTCGTGCGCGACTTCCACGGGCTTGCCGCCTGCATTGTTGATGTTCCAGATATCCGAGCCCTCCACGGTGCGTGAGAACTTGTTCTCAAAGTAGGTGCAGCGGTCGGCGACCTCGTCCATGACCTTTTTGCTGCATTGGGCGCTGATATTCACGACAGTGTCGAAGACAAAGAGCGTCGTGCTCTGCACCTTGGGCGAGCTGTCGGAGCCCGCGGAGCCCGCTTTGGACGCGGTTACAGAGCCCGAGTCGCCCTGCGTGCCCGAGCAGCCGGTAAGTGCACCGGCGCAAGAGACGAGGGCCCCGCCTGCGAGGGCGATAAACGTGCGGCGGTCGATGGTGTGGGGGGTCTGGATCATGGTGAGCTTTCTGGTCGGTGGCGTTACGGATGAGCCTGCGCCTGCACGACTCGGTGTTGACGGGGTGCCGGGCCGCGGGTGCGCGTGCCCTACATGAGCAGGTAGCAGAGCGCGGCGAGGATGGCAGCCTTGACGAGCGTGAGCGCAACCTCGGTCCCGCGAATGGCGGGCCCTGCGGGCGGGCGCTTGCGGGTGTTGCCCTGCGCGAGTTCGCTGGCATCGTCGGTTGCTTGATCGCGCTTAAAGCCGTCGAGCCGGGCGAGCGTCACGTTGGCCATGGGGCAGCCATCGGCGCAGCGCCCGCAGGCGATGCACTCGCCCGATCGCAGGTCGGCGCGCTCGGGGTGGATGCGCACCGGGCAGCTGTCCTGGCAGCGGTTGCAACCGCGCGCACAGCTTTCGCGGCGGCGGTTGAAAAGCGAGATCGGCAACACCGGCAGCAGCGAGAATATGGCGCCGAAGGGGCAGAGGAACTGGCAGAAGAAACGCTCGACAAGGGCCATCCCAACCATGACCGCGCCAAGCGCGGCAAAGGCCGTGGACGCGATGCCCTCGAGCGAGCGCGCAGTGATGCCGGCGAAGGCGACCCAGGGGCTCGCACCCGAGACCTGGGGCCAGATACCCATCACGCAGAGGGCGCAGATGCCCACGAGGACGGCGTACTTGACGAGCTGGAGCGCGTGCTGCACGCCCGCGGGGAGCCGGTGCGCGCCCTTGCCCTCAAGGCGGAGTGTCCAGCGCAGCGGGGTTGCAAGTGCGTAGACGATATCGCCGAGCGTACCGAAGGCGCAGGCAAAGCCGCAGAAGAAACGGCCGAACACGCAGGTGAAGGCCAAGAGGGCCAAAAGCAGGGATAAAAAGCCGGTGAGCTCGATGGGTGCATGGCTCCCGAGCTGCGTGAAGATGTACTTGACGCCGTTGAAGGCGGCGTTCCAGGCGGCCGGGAAGCAGATGAGAAAGCCGAGCTGTACGCACCAGCGCACGCCGCGATGGAGGTACTGTCGGCGCAGGCGCTCCTGCATCTTGTTCTTGGGGTGCGCGATGACGTTTGCGCCGTTGCGCAAGCTCTCAAGGGTTCCCGCGGGGCGCTTTGCGCCGCGGGCCTTGGCGGATGCAGTCCTGGCCATTACTGCGCACCTCCCGCATTGCTCTGCTCAAGCGCCGCGTTGACGGCGTTTAGGATGCCGGCACTCGAGAACGTGGCACCCGAGACGGTGTCAACGTTGGTTCCCTGGGCATCGCAGATGGTCTGCGTGAGGCCCTCGGCCTGCGCAAAGTAGGCGGGGGTCTCGCCGGCGTGGTCCGTGACCTCGACGCTCTCGATGTATCCGTTCTCGATGGTCACGCGGCAGGTGACAGTGCCGCCGTAGCCCTGGGCGCTGCCCTCGAAGGTGCCGTCGGTGGCATAGGCCCCGCGCGTCTGCGAGCGCTCGGCCTGGACAGCCTCCGCCTGGGTGCGGGCGTCGGCCTCTGCCGCCTGGGCGGCCCAGCTGCTGTAGCCCGCCACGATGGCGACGACGGCCGCGGCGTTGACGACTTTGAGATAGAAATTGCGGTTGCGCCAGAGGTGGCGCCCAAGGAGGGCAAACGGGTTACGCATGGGCGCCAGCCTCCTCGGTGACCCCGCTTACGGCGGTCGAGTTGGCCGTAGGCTCATCGGGGGCGTTTGTCTTGTCAGAAGCGTCTGCCTTGTCGCCTTTGCTGTCGTTCGCGTCCTTATAGGCCGCGGCCGAGCGCGCGAGGGCGTCGGTGTAGGCGTTGGCGATGGCGCGGCTGGAGTAGGTGGCGCGCGCCACCACGTCGATCTTGCCAGCCTCGGTGCCCGCGAGCAGCTGCTCGGGGATGCCGGTGTAGACGGTACCGCGGAAGGTGCGGCCGTCGATGGCGTTATCGAGGTAGGGCTCGTTATCCTCGTCAAAGGGATCAAGCGCGTCGGAGAGGCTCTCGTCAGGCTTGCCGCCTACACCCTCGATATCGTGGATACCGGTAACCTTGCCGTCCTTAACGGTGACGGTGAGCTTGACGTAGTAGGGGCTGAAGGCTTCGTCGTCCTCCTCGTTTTTGCAGAGGGCGTAGCCTGTAAAGTCGCCGTCGGCGTAGTGGACCTCGTCTGGCGTGTCGGGCGAGGGGTCCGGGTTGGGCGCGGGGTCGGGGCCGGGCGCGGGCTCGGGGTCCTTTGTGCCGGCTGCGGCCTGCTTAAGGCAGCCCTGGATGGCGCCCAGGATGCCCTCGCTCGAATACGTGGCTCCTGTCACAGTGTCGACATTGACGCTTTGCTTTTGCATGACGAGCCCGGGGAGCGCGTTCCAGGCGCGGCTCCAATACTCGGGCGTGTCGCCCGTGTTCACGAGTTCTATGTTGGCGATCTTGCCGTTCGCGATGGTCACGCGCACGCTGACGGGCGTGTCCTCGCTGTATCCCCAGGCGGAGTCGGTGTAGACGCCGTCTGCGTAGCCGCCGGCGGGCGTGAAGGGGTCGATGGTGTGGTGGGGCTTATTGGAGGAGCCGCCGGCCGCAGGGGCGGGGGCAACAGCCTCGGCAAGCCCGCCCGATGCCTTGACCAGTGCGTTTTTGATGGCCATGAGCAGGCCTTTTGATGAATACGTGGCACCCGAGATAGTGTCGACCGACGTCGACTGAGCGCTAATCACCGACTGGGTGATCGCCCGGGCACGCCCAAAGTAGGCTGGGTCGTCTGCAGACGACACTATGTCGATTGCCACGATCTTGCCGCCCGCGATGGTCACGCGCACGGTGATACTGCCCCTAAAGCCGGTACCTGTGCCTTCATAGGTGCCGTCCTTGAGGTTTGCGGCGTCCATACCATAGGCCGAGGGGTCGAGCGATTCGGTTGCCGGCGTTGCCGTCTCCTTCTGGACGTTGGAGGTGTCGACGGTCTTGAGGTCGGCGCCTGCGGCCTCTTGCGCGGGCGTGGCGGCGACCGTCTTGGCCACGAGCGGGGTGTACTGGGACACCACGAGGGCCACGGTTGCGCCCACGGCGATCGAGGGCACGATGAAGCCTGCCGTGGCGAGGCCGTGGCCGAGCGCCTTGGCTTTTGAGTGCTTGGGTTGGTAGTTGTCCATTTGTGGGTGGTCTCCCGTGGTCGAGTATGAGAAAAGGCCCGCAGCCCTGGTTGGGGCTGCGGGCGCTTGCGTTGCGAGCGCGTGGCGCGCGTTTTAGGCGCTAGTGCTGCATGCGGCGGCGGATGGCGACGCCGGCGGCCGCGATGGCGGCGCCGATACCGGCGAAGATGCCGACCGTGGCGATCTGGGTATCACCGGTGCCGGGGAGGCCGCTTGCGTCCTTCTTGGATGCATTGGCCTTCTTGGTATCGGTGGTCGTCATTGTGGTCGTCGTAGAGGTGGAGCCACCGGCGGGCTTTCCCTCCGTGCCCTTCTTGGTAAGTGCGTCCTGGGTGGCCTTCAGCTTGTCAACGGCAGAAGCCACCTCGCTGGCGGAGGGGTCCTCGGAGGCGGCAACCTGCTTGGCCTCATCGAGTGCAGTCTGGAAGTCGTTCCAGGAGGCGTCGGTGTAGCCGTCATTCTTGACAGCGCCGGCGCTCTCGATTTGGCTGGCGAGCGCGGACTTGGCCTCATCAGTCGCCTTGGCGGCGAGGTTGGCCACGGCGCTGTTGAGCGCGTTCAGGGCCTGGGCGATGTCGTCGTCGGTGGCGGCGGCGTTGGCCTGGACGGTCTTGGCGGCGCTGAGGGCGTCGCTCATGGCGTTCCAGGAGACAGCGGTAAAGGCGCTCTGGTCGAGCTGCTCGGCTGCGCCGATGGCCTTATCGAGGTCGGTGCGGTCGGCCTTGTAGGTAAAGGTGAACTCGAGCGGGGTGTTGTAGCCCGTGGAGGTCACCTTGATGGTGTAGGTGCCGTAGTTGGCAAACACCTTGGTGCCCTGCTGCTGGCCTGCGGCCTTAGGCTTGCCACCCTGCTGGCCGCCGGCGACGGCTTCGAGGTTGATAGAGCCGTCGGCGTTAATGATCTTGACGGAATCGCGACCGGAGGCGGCGTAGTCGGTGCCGTTGACGTTGACCGTGGTGATGTTGCCGATAAAGTTCTTAACATCGTCGCCCTCGTTGGCGGCGGTGATCCTCGAGGTGCCCTCATCGAAGATCGCGACGGTCTTGTCGGTGGAGACGGTGAACTCACTCGTCACGTCGGCGTACTTACCGCTCTCGTCATGGGCCACGAGCTTATGCTTGCCGGGCTTGAGGTTCTCGATGGAGAAGCTGCCATCGGTGACGTCGACAGCGTTGCCATCGACGGTATAGGCGGCCTTGAAGTCCTTCGGGAACGTTGCCTCGATCTTGGCGGTCTTGGCGTCGGCTTCGGCGCTCGCCTCGACGTTGATCTCGGACTTGGAAGCCTTGACGGGGACGTAATGGTCCATGGCAACGGTGTAGGTGCCCGTAGAGGTGTAGAACGTCACACTCTTGATGGTCTTGCCCATCATGGACTTGTAGTACTGCGAGCTCAGCGGGCTGCCGTGAGACTCGTTGACCAGACCGCAGCTCCAGGCAATCTCCTTGCCCTTCCAGATGTTCTCGACAGCGCGCATGCCATAGCCCTCGATGGTGCCGTCCGCATCGGCGGCATTGACCACGGCACCGTATACGGTCGCCTGGTTGCCGTCGGCGTCGACCATCTGCTCGCGCAGGTTCTTAAAGTCGATCTCGTAGTCGCCGTACTTGCTGGAGGTCTTAAAGTCGACGGTGACGTTTTCAAGCTTGGTGGCTTCCTTGCCCTCGACAGCGCCAAAGCGCAGGTTGCCCTTGGAATCGGCGGTGAGCTCCTTGTAATTGGTTGGAACCTCGCCGACGGGGAGCACGTAGTAAGAGTAGTTCGCAGACTCAAACAGGGCGTCCTTGCCCGTGTAGGTCGTCGTGGACTCTTTGCCCTTGATCGAGGTGGTAATCGTAACGGAGCTGTCGTCGGTCACGCGGGTGAACTTGGACCAATCGATGTCGCCTTCGCCCACCTTGACGGCAAACGTGGCGCCCGAGATATCCGTACCGTCGGAATTGACGTGGTAGGAGCCGCTCGCCAAGCTGGAGCGCGTCTTCTGCAGCGTAGCCGAGGTCACAATGTCGGTGCCGGCGTTGTTGTTCTCGGCGGCATAGAAATCGGCGTAGGGGATGTTCATGAGTACGTAGTCGCCGGCCTGGGGATACAGGCTCACGAGCGCGTCGAGCGCGCCCTGCAGGTGAGTGATCTGCTCGGCGGCCTCGGCTTCGCCCAGGTTTTTCTTGGCGAGCAGGTCCTTGGTCTCGGCGGTTTCGGTCTCGATGGACGAGGCGGTCCAGGAGTCCTTGGTGTACTTGGACTTATCGAGGGACGTCGCCTTGTCGTAGAGCTTCTGTAGCTGGGCCTTGGTGGCGTCGGTCACCGGCTCCTTGGCGCCCACGATGTTGTCATCGGTCGCCTGGAAGGTGTAGGTGTAATCGTTGTAGCCCAAGGCGTGGACGGTAAGCTTCCAGTAGCCGGTGCCGTTGGTGCCCTCGGGTAGCTGGCAACGCTCGGATTTAGTGAGGCCCAGCTGAATGCCCATGGACTTGTGCATCCAGCTGTCGGCCGCGAACTTGGTGCCGTAGGTGGCAAGGGCGTTGGTGTAGGTCGCGTCGTCGCCGTAATAGGTCCAGGTGACGCTTTGCATGTTGGCGCCCAGGTCGCCATAGTTGCCGTTGAGGTCTACGCGCAGGAACTCGCCGTAGGAGCCGCTCGCGGGCTTAACCGTGGGTTCAATACCCGTGGCGGTCTTGAGCTCCTGGCCCTTGATGCCCGAATCGGTGCCGGTGGTGGCGGCCGAGAAGCTGAAGGTGCCGTTGTCGTTCGTCGCGGTCTTAAGGCCGTTGGTGTCGGCGTCGACATTCGCGACCAGGTCGGAGTAGGCCTGGAGGTTTTGCTCGCCATAACCGCCGGCCAGCGTCTCGCCATTGGCGACGAAGCGGTGGCTTGCCTTAAAAGCCTCCAGATCGCTGGTCTTGATTTTGACGGGAACGTACTTGAGTCCCGTGACCTTGTGACCCGTCATGGTGTACACCGTGCCGTCGGCCGCCGTCACGGTCTTAGCCTTGCTGTCAATAGAAAAGTGGTTGCCATCGACATCAACAAAGGACTTGCTGTCAGGATAATACGAAGGGTAAATTTTTACGCCCTCGGCAGTTTCGATCACGTCGGTGCACTGATAGCTGCCGCGATGCAGGCCGTGGTTAAAGGTTGCACGGGTCACTACGTCAAAAGCGCCCTTGTCGGCCTCGTTGCGGGAATCGAGCTCGCTCGACGAAGCGGAGGACCCTGCCGCCTGCACGTTTTCACCAGCCCAATACTCGGCCCACGTCAGGCCAGCGTAGCCGTAGGTGTACTCGTCGGTCGCAGGGGTCGACGGATTCTGCTCGTCATAGGCAGCCTGCAGGGCATTATCGACGGCAGCCTTGATGGCGTTGGACGAGATCGTGGCGGTCGAGACGGCATCGATTGCGGTAGTGTTGCCGGCAGTCTCGATTTGCTCAACGATGCCCGTATAGGACGTGCCTTTTTTGCTAAAACCGTTAACGGCCTTGTCCATGCGGTCCCAGTCATCGTCGCCCAAGCTACTGTAGTCGGCGACTTCGACCTTGGTAATTTTGCCAGACTTGATGGTTACGCTGACGTTGACGTCATACTTTCCATCAGCTGCGTTCCATTCGTCGCCAGCTTTATTGAGCGGGTCATTCGAGTCGGCCGTGGCCGTGCCCTCATACGTACCATCTGCGATTTTGGTCAAATCGTAGCTGGTAGAGGAGGACGTGGCGTCGTCAGAGACGGCACTCAGGCTATACTCGGAGCTGAGGGACTTCGTTTCCTCATTTGTGGCGGAGATCGGCGCGTTGTTGGTAGCTTCGGAGCCGGTCTCCGTTGTTGCTGCTGCGGCAAAAGCGCTGGTAGGCATCATCGAGACGGTCATCGCGGCGATGAGTGCGCCTCGGCAGGCATTGCTGCCCACGGTGTTGAGCTTGCGCAGCACAGCGTTATCGTTGTGCATAGAACCTCTTTTCTATCGATCGGTCGTTGGGTGCTGCTCTCCTTTCCTTTTGCACCCGGATGGACAGTGGTCATGTACGTCGCACATGACAGGCAAGTGCCGTATAACTTATATTGTTTGTCGCAAAAAGTTATAGGCAGTTAACAAAAATACCAGAAATTACCACTGGTTAACTTGTCAATTCAATTGTCGTTTGCTCGTAACGCAAGAGCATCGACTTTTCTGTTTGGAGCGTCTGACTTTGTTCGGCATTCGATTTGTCGGACAGGCCGGTCAGTTGGGGGTATGCTGGAGGGGACCATCAACCCAGCGAAAGGGGAGAGCATGACGGATCAGGAAACGCCCGGGCGCGCGCATGTGACGGCCGACGATATCGAGGCCGCCAACGACCTTATCGACTTTATCGAGGCATGCCCCAGCATGTTCCATACGGCGGCGACCATTATGGCCGAGCTCGACGAGGCGGGCTTTACCTACCTGCCCGAGAACGCGGCATGGGATATCGAGCCGGGCGGGCGTTATTACACGCAGCGCAATACCTCGAGTGTCATCGCCTTTAAGGTGGGCGAGGACCTGGCCGCGACGTGGGGCGAGGACGGCGTTGCCGGCGACTATCATTTTCAACTGACGGCGTCGCACAGCGATTCGCCGACGTTTAAGGTTAAGGCCGTGCCCGAGCTCGACGGCGCGGGCGAGACGCTGCGCCTGAACACCGAGGCCTACGGCGGCATGATCGACTACACCTGGTTCGACCGTCCGCTGGCACTCGCGGGCCGCGTACTGGTACGCGAGGGGGACCGTATTGAGAGCCGTCTGCTTTCCACCGAGCGCGAGGTCGCTATTATCCCAAGCCTTGCCATCCATATGAATCGTGGCGTTAACGAGGGCTTTGCGCCCAACCGAGCCGTTGACCTGTGCCCGCTCATCAGCGCTGGTGACCTTAAACAGGGCGACTTTGACGCCCTGATCGCCGACGAGCTGGATGTTGAGCCTGAGCAAATTTTGGGCCGCGATCTGTTCCTGGTCAATCGTCAGGATGCGCGTATTTGGGGCTGGGCCGATGAGTTTATCTCGACGCCCAAGCTCGACGACCTGGCCTGCGCCTACACCTCGCTGCAGGCATTTTTGGGTGCCGAGAATGCGCACGATGTCTCGGTCTTCTGCTGCTTTGATAACGAGGAGGTTGGCTCCGAGACCAAGCAGGGCGCCATGTCGACGTTCTTGGCCGACGCGCTGCGCCGCATTAACGGATCGCTGGGCTTCGATGACGAGTCGTACCACCGTGCGCTTGCCGCCTCGATGCTCGTGAGCTGCGACAACGCACATGCCGTGCACCCCAACCACGCCGAGAAGTGTGACGCCCGCAACCAGGTGGTGCTCAACGGCGGTATTGTCATCAAGGAGGCCGCCAACCAGCACTATTGCACCGATGCCTTTAGCCGCGCGGTGTTCCAGGCCATCTGCGATGACGCCGACGTACCCACACAGGCCTTCGCCAACAAGAGCGATATGGCCGGCGGCTCCACGCTCGGTAACCTGTCCAATATGCAGGCGAGCATGCATGCCGTGGATGTGGGCCTGCCGCAGCTGGCCATGCACTCAAGCTACGAGACCGGCGGCGTGCGCGACGTGATGTACGCCATCCGCGCCCTCACCGCTTTCTACGAGCGCGACCTAACCATCAACGGCGCCGAAAGCGTGGAGCTCTAAATGCGAGCCGAAGGCGAGAAGACCGAGGGCAGGTCTCAACTAATCGATCAGGGGTCGAAGCTGTTCGCCGCCGCTTGCCATGAATCGGGAATCGACGTGTCCAACGCGTGGCCGGCGAGCGATGAAGAACTCAAGCGTAGCGCCTATTCGGACCACTATGGTAAGGAGATGGACTGGCTCTAATAGGCGAAACGTCGAAAACGCCAGATGAATGTCTGATATCACTTTGACAAAAGTATCGCAGGTAGAACCAACGTCATAGTGCAAACTAACCTGACCCCATTGCACCAAAAAGGGAGAATGCCGCAGGTCGGACAAAAGTCAGCGAGAGCCCGCCAGAGCGAGCAAGGTGACGTGAAAGAGGAGGGCATAGGCCTTTTGGCCATGCCCGACGATTGAACGTCAGATTGCCGCTCTGGCGGGCTCGCAGCGTCGAGGGGTTCCGGCGTTTGGTAAAACGCCGGAACAATTAGTGTTCGATCCAGCAGCGGAGCGTCTCGCCGGCCTGCAGGTGACGCAGGTTCTCCGCGGCGATGTCGACCACGTTGTTGAGCGTGGCGGCCAGGTGGAACCAACCGGAGACGTGCGGCGTGATGAGCATGTTGGGTGCATCCCACAGTGGGCTTGTCTCAGGCAGCGGCTCGGGGTCGGTGACGTCGACCGCGGCGCCGGCGAGATGACCCGACTCCAGGGCGGCAACCAAGTCGTCGGCGACCACAAGATCGCCGCGGCCGCCGTTGGCAAAGAAGGCGCCCGGTTTCATCGCGGCGAAGAACTCGGCGTTCGCCAGGCCGCGGGTCTCGGGCGTGCTGGGCATAAAGGATGCGACGACGTCGGCCTCGGCCAGGCGCTCGGGCAGGGCGTCCATGCCGTCCATGTCCTCAAACACAATGGGGTAGACGAGTGGATGGCGCTTGATGCCGCGGACGTGCGCACCCATGCTGCGGCAGAGCGTGGCAAAGTGGCCGCCGATATCGCCCGCGCCCAGCACCAGCACGTTGGCGTTTTTGAGCGAGGTGACCGGGCCCAAGTCCTCCCAGCGATGTTCGCGCTGCAGGTCCTGGTAGCCGGGCAGGCGCTTCATCATAGACAGCACCATGGCAAACATGTGCTCGCTCACGGCCTGGCCGTAGGCGCCGATTGAGCAAGACAGCTTGGCTTCAGCCGGCACGGTGCCGGCGGCGAGATAGTCGTCATAGCCGGCGGCCTGCAGTTGCAGCAGCTGGAGGCGCTCGCATGCGGTCAGCAGGGAAGGGTCTATGTTGCCCAGGATCACGTCGGCGTTGGCGACCTGTTCACGCGTGATGGCGTCGGAGCTCGTGTAGATAAAGTCCTCGCCCGGAGCGCTCGACTCAAGAATTGCGCGATGGCGGTCGTTGACGGGCAGCAAAACCAGGATGTTCACAAGCAGTCCTTTCCGCTCGACCTGCCAAAAAGGGACAGGTTTATTTTGGCAGGTTGTATCAGGCAAAACGTTATAAAAACGCCGGGCTACGCGATGGTTAACATATCCATCGCGTAGCCCGGCGCATCCACAGCTACCAGCTCAGCAGCTCGTAACCATCCTCGGTCACCACGAGCTGTACCTCACACTGGGCCGAATCGCTGCCGTCCTTGGTGCGCACGCACCAGCCGTCACCCTTGCTGATCTTGATGTCGGGCGCTCCGGCGTTGACCATGGGCTCAATGGTAAAGACCATGCCCGGGGCCATGATGGTGTCCACATCGGGCGCCTCGGTGGTAAAGCCCACAAACGGGTCCTCGTGGAACTCCTTACCGATGCCGTGTCCGCCGTACTCGCGCACTACGCTAAAGCCGGCGTCCTCGACCGTCTTTTGCACGGCCTCAGCCATCACGGAGAGCGGCAGCCACGGCTTGACGGCAGCCAGACCCGCCTCCACGCTGGCGCGGGTGACGTCGACCAGGCGCTGGCGCTCGGCAGAGACCTCGCCGATGCAGAACATGCGGCTCGAATCACTAAAGTAGCCGTCTAGGATCGTGGAGCAGTCCACGTTGATAATATCGCCCTCATGCAGCACGTCCGTATCGCAGGGGATACCGTGACAGACCACGTCGTTGATCGAGGTGCAAACGCTCTTGGGGTAGCCCTCATAGTTGAGGTCGGCCGGCGTGCCACCGTGCTCGACGGTGTAGTCGTAGATCATCTGGTCGATCTGGTTGGTGGTCATGCCCGCGGCGATGTGTTCGCCTACGTAATCGAGCACGCCCACGTTGATGGCGGCCGAGCGCTTGATGCCCTCGATATCGGCGGGCGTCTTGTAGAGCGTGCGGGGCAGAACCTCCCAGCCCTCTTCCCACAGGCGCTCGAGGCGCTCATCAAAGGCGCTATGGCATTTCTTATATTTTTTGCCGCTTCCGCACCAGCAAGCGTCGTTGCGGCCAGGTACGGGTCCTTTGTCATACATGGCTAACTTCCTTTCATCCGCAGCTAGTATAGCCCACTCACAGGGCAGCTGCGCGCTAGTAGCTCACCTGGCAGGGAATGCCGAGGGCGCGTACGCGTGCGGCAATCGTGTCGAGCACCTCGGGCGCCGCTTTGGCAAGGCCGGCGATTGGTGTCTCGCGCGCCACCGTGTAGATGGTCGCTTCTTGTGGGCGAATGCGCTCAAGCGCCGCGAGCCAGGGGGCAACGTACTCCTCGCCGGTGTTGTCGATGAGCTTGCCCTGATACTCGCCGGTCAAAAAGATCGTCTGGATAATAACGTGACCGTCAAAGCTTGCGAACGTCTCGATCTGGTGCTCGACGTCGTAGGGGCCAACGGGCTGGTCGAGCAGCTGGATAAACGCCGGGTCGACGGTATCGAGCTTGAGGATGTTGTCGTCGACCATCATGAGCGCGTCGTGCACCTCGGGGCGGTCGGCGCGCGTGCCGTTGGAGAGCACGGCGATCTTGGAGTTTGGGGCAAGCTCGTCGCGCAGCGCGACGGCGCCGGCGATGGCCTGCGGAAACTCCGGTGCGGCAGTGGGCTCGCCGTTGCCTGCGAAGGTGATCACATCGGGGAGCTCGCCCTCGGCTGCCATCTCGCGCAGCTTTGCCTCGAGCGCGTCGAGTACCACGGCAGCTGTGTTGTACGGCTCATGACAGGGGCGCTCGGCGTTGAGGCCGTTTTCGCAGTAAATGCAGTCGAACGTGCAGATTTTGCCGCTGGCCGGCATCATATTGACGCCGAGCGAGAGACCAAGGCGACGGCTGCGAACGGGCCCAAAGATGGGGCTGGCATTCAAAAACGTAGACATAGGCATATGCTCCTCGAGACAATTGTGCCTAAGCATAGCATCGGCTCCAAAGCAAGGTGCGGGCTCTTGCTTTACAAGTTTCGTTTTTTCACGTCGCCCATTATGCCGCGCCATGAAAAGCCTCGGGTCGGGTAAAGTTAATCTGTTAACAAGGTGTAAGGCAATGTGGGTCCATCCAACCGCGCTGACGTGCAACTGGATGAGCATTGATGATGGGGGCACAACATGAATTTTACGGTCGAGAATGCGGGCACCACGATTGCCTGTCGCGAATATGCCGGCCCAGATGTGTCGCCTGATGCTCCTGCCTTGGTGTGCGTGCACGGCGCTTGTGTCGACGGCACATTTTTCGACGGTATCGCTTGTGAGCTCAGCCGCAACTACCGCGTAATTGCCTACGACCGCCGCGGCTGCGGTGGCAGCAGTGATGCGGCAGACGGCAGCTATGATCTTGCCGCTCAGGCCGCCGACCTGCAAGCCGTGATCGAACACGTTGGCGCTCCGACAAATGTGCTTGCGCATAGCGCCGGTACGTTGGTGGCGCTGGAGCTTCTTCGCACCGAACCCCATCTCGTCGCCCGTGCGATTCTGCATGAGCCGGCTGTGTCGGCCGAAGGCGTCGGCATGGGCGCAGCTCCGGTTTTGCTCGATATGATTGCGGCTGGAAAGGTTTCAAGGGCGCTCCGGCTTTTCTTGGGAGCCCTCGGCGACTTGGACCCCGAAGCTCCCGGGACGACCGAAGCGGAAGCCAAACATGCCCTGCGCAATGGTCGTTGCTTTATGGCTAATGAATACGGAACAAATATGACATATGCTCCCGACTGGGAGCGCGTCCGCGCGTCAAAGGCGGTGTCGGCCGTGTTTTTGGGCGAGCTTTCGGTCGATACACCCCGCGAGGCCGGCACGCGAGCGGCTGCCGAATATCTCGATTGCCCCCTTGTGACGATCCCGGGCGCGCATAACGGTCTACGCGATCGCCCCGTTACGGCGGCAAACGCCGTTCGCGATGTCTTGGAGCGTTAGCACGCTCGATGACCTGCGGGCAGAGGGGCTGTTAGCGTTTCGTCATTGTTAACGAATGCGCCCATAACCGCGCGCCCGCGGCTCCATTACCGCCGTTTGCCAGGTCATAAAAATGTAACGATAATCGCGCGTTTGCCTTCAGCTGTTAGATGTTACCCTTGTACCAATTGATATGCACCGTTGCCGTGCGTAACGATAGAAAGGGCCCCATATGCTCAATAATCACGAGGTCAATCTAACCGACGAGGAGGCTGCCGCCGAGGTCGCCCGCGTCGCGAAGACCTACCCCGTGGTGCGTTTGCTGTCGGCCGATCAGATTAAGAGCGAGCCTAATTGCCTGCTCGCCGGCGATCGCTGCCCTTGTCTGCGTCAGTCGAGTCTTGAGGCCTTGGCAGGTTCCGATGATGTATCGGAACAGCTGCTCAATGATGGTACCGAGTACCGCGCTCGCCTGCGCCCTCTGAAGGTCGAGGGCGAGCCTCACGTCCTGCTGATGGTGCGTCCGATCGATGAGCAAGAGGCTGCAGAAGAGGACCTCGTCTACACCGACGTGCTGACGAGTGTGCGCAATCGCCGATATTACGAGGAAAAGCTCCGTAGCGCCCGCATGAATGCCGGCGTTGCGGTGATCGACCTTGATGATTTTAGGGTCTTCAACGATACGTGTGGCCGTCATGCCGGCGACCTTGCGCTCGGTGCTGTGGCGACAGCCATACGCAGCGGAATTCGTTCGACTGACGAGCTCGTACGCTATGGCTGCGACAAGTTTGTGGTCGTCATGCCCAATATTCCTTCCGATGACTTCACCCGTCGCCTGCATCAGGTGTCCGATGCCGTTCATGCCACGATTGTTCCGGGCCATGAGTACGTGAGCCTGACGGCATGTGTTGGTGGCGTTCGTATTCATGGCGAGACGGTTGATGAGGGCGTTGGCCGCGCTGTCCAGTTATTGAGCCGCGCTAAGGCAAAAGCCGGTACGGTCGTGACCGATGGCGATTCCATCGAAGCCTTCCAAAGCGAAAAGCCTTTGGTGCTTATTGTCGATGACTCCGAGATGAACCGAGCCATTCTCAACGAGATGCTCAAGGACGAGTATTGCATCCTCGAGGCCGACAACGGTCGTACGGCGCTCGACATGGTCGACCGCTATGGCGATGAGTTGTCGCTCGTGCTGCTGGATATTGTCATGCCGGGCATAAGCGGTTTTGAGGTGCTGGCCGATCTGTCGCGCCGATCGGGTATCGACAATCTGCCTTTCATCATGATTTCGAGCGAAGATTCCGATGATATGGTTCTGCGCGCGTACGAGCTGGGCGCCTCGGACTATATCAGCCGCCCGTTTGACTCCCGTGTCGTGCGCCGCCGTGTAAGCAACACCATCCGCCTATACGCCAAACAGCGCCGCCTGACGAGCCTGCTGTCCCAGCAGTACAACGAGCGCGTCAAGAACAGTCGCATGCTCATCGACATCATGGCCGGCGTCATGGAGCTTCGCAATGGCGAGAGCGGCAGGCACGTTACGAACATCGAGAAGCTGACCGAGCTGCTGCTTGGCTGTCTGGTCCAGCGTAGCGGCACGATCTCCCTCGACAATGAGGAACGCTCTACGATTGCCCTGGCTTCGGCGCTGCACGATATCGGCAAGATGTCGATTGACGATGCAATTCTCAACAAACCCGGGCGCCTTACGCCCGAGGAGTTCGAGATTATGAAGACGCATACTACGATGGGCGCCGACATGTTGCTTGAGCTGGGCCGCCATCACGTCGGCAATGCGCTTATGGAATATGCGTACCAGATTGCGCGTTGGCATCACGAGCGCTGGGACGGCAAGGGCTATCCCGATGGCCTTAAGGGCGACGAGATTCCCATTGCCGCGCAGGTGGTCTCGGTGGCCGACGTGTATGATGCGCTGACGAGCGTGCGCGTGTACAAGGACGCTATCCCGCACAAGGAGGCGATCCAGATGATCCTGGACGGTAAGTGCGGCACCTTTAACCCGCTGCTGCTCGATTGCCTACTCGAGGTGCAAGACCAAATTGCCGAGACGTTGGCACGCCCCGCTGACGTCGTCGCGTTTCCCACGATTTAGTTTGACCAAAGGAGTTTTAATCCATGATTTCCATGCGTGAGGCGTATGAGAAGATCGGCGCAAATTATGATGACGCGTGCGCTCGGCTGATGGGCGAGGAAATGCTTGCCCGCTTTGCCCTCAAGTTTTTGGATGACGAGAGCATGGACAAGCTGGAGGCCGCCATGGCGGCAGGAGACGCCGAAGGTGCGTTTATGGCAGCGCACACGCTCAAGGGCGTGAGCCAGAACCTGGGATTCGATAATCTGTACGAGCCGGCGGTCGTGGTAACCGAAGCGCTGCGCGGCGCCGATGCCGTTGACGGCGCCCGCGAGGGGATGCATGCGTTGCAGCAGCAATATGCGGCTACGATGTCGGCCCTGCGCGAAGCGGCTGAATAAGAGCTTGCGAGCCTTGATGACTATGAGAGTGGATAATCTCCCGTTTTAGGCCCGGTGGCGGCCTCAAAGTGGGAGATTATCCACTCTCGTTCGATACGTGTCCAATATCCACTCTCACCCTTTCTGATTAGTGAATGGCCTATGCGCATTGGCGGGGCTTTCCGCATGCAATCCATATCGTTGTTCGATAAACTGTTCGAATAACGATAGAGTCGATGAGGGTGAGTGTATGTCCAACAGCGTTCAGCGTATGGCCAAGGCGGGCGAAAATATCAGGAAGCTTGGTTTTTGCATGGCAGCCGTTTTTGCAGGGATGCTCGTCGCTTTTGCCGCGTTGGTTGTTTACGTGATCTGGTATGCGATTGCAAACGTTGCTTCTGTCGATTCTTTCGGCGTCGTGACGCTTCTCGATGGCGGGTGCATCGTTATCCCAAGCGGACTGTGCCTGGCACTCGTCGTGGGTATTTCGCTTGTCGTTCTGTGCGGGATCAGCCGTAACATCTCGCGAGGCGTCTCGCCCTTTACCAAGACGCATGTGTGGCTTATCCGTGTTCTCGCGCTTGCCTTTGCTGTTAACGCCGCGGTTTCGCTTGTTGGTGCCTATGGATCGGTCAATCTCACCATTGGCGGACTGAAGCTTTACGTCGTGCCTCATTCCTTCGTTATTGAGATTTGCCAAGGCGCTACCTTTGATACGGGGTCGTTTATCGGCGCAGTTGTCTGTTTGTTTATCTCGGCGATCTGGAGTTATGCCTCGCTGCTCCAAGAGCAGTCTGACGAGCTTGTGTAGGAGGAAACATGAGCTATCTCATCATCGAGCTTGAGACGCAGCTACTTAAGACCGGAAAGACCAGTGCTGATCTGATTCGTGCCACGGGGCATACTCCGGCTAATATTTCTAAGCTAAGAAACGGAAAAATAAAAGCTATTCGCCTAAAGACGCTTCTCGATATCTGTGATGAGCTTGACTGTCAACCGGGAGATATTATTCGGCGGGTGAGTGAGAAAGAGCTTGAGGAGCTTATTGTTGAGCGTGCAAAAAATGTCGTGAGGCAGATGCGGAATGGTGGAGGCAATGAGGCGTCGCTTCCGACATCAGTCTTCGCTGTCGATTTGAGCGACGAGTAACATAAAGCGAACAGCTAAAACGAAATATCAGTGCGATGGGGCCCGTGTCTAACACGGGTCCTTTCTTTTAGATTATCTTGACAAATATGAGTTATCGAAAAACAATAACAACTATGGAAAACGATAAAGGAAAGAAGGAACGATATGAGCGGTTTTCCTATCAAGCAGAACAGGAGGACAATGAACGCATCAGCGATAAAGCTATCAAAGCTGTCAAAGCGCTACGGGAAACGGCGCGTTTTGCATGACGTTTCCTTCGAGGTGCATCAGTCTGAGCTCTGTGCCCTTGTCGGTACAAACGGTGCGGGCAAAAGCACGCTTATTAAAATCGTCTTGGGCCTCTGCGAGCCGTCGTCGGGGAGCGTGGAGCTCTTTGGAGGCAAGTCGAAAAAAGACCTGAGCTTGATGCGGACGCGTGTCGGCTATGTGCCAGATTCCAGCGGAGCATACCAATCTCTCAGCGCGGTTGAGAATCTTCAAATCCGATGTGCGGAATGGGGGCTTGATGAGAAACGTGAGGTTCCTCGCGTCTTGGGCCTAGTCGGGCTGGACGTCGATGAGAAAAAGAGCGTGAGCAGTTTTTCTCTGGGAATGAAGCGGCGACTTGATATAGCTACGGCTTTGTTGGGTGACACTGATCTGCTTATTTTTGATGAGCCAGCAAATGGGTTGGACCCGCTGGGCATCGAGAGTATATGGGCCCTTATCGGTCGATTGAATCGAGAACAGGGTAAGACCATGCTCATCTCTAGTCATGATTTGGATGAGTTGGCATCAGTTGCAACAAGTTGCGTGTTTATTCATGACGGCGAACTGCTGAAAAAGGAATCGATGGACGTCATAGGGGATGAGGCGCCATCCCTAAAAGAGTATTACAGGCGCTTGATGAAGGCGGTCTCGCTATGAAGCGGGCGATCCATCCCATAAAGGCAGATATGATGCGTTTGCACAGGATGTTGCCGGCGAAGTTTGGTCTTGCGCTTATTCTGGCGTTCGGCCTTCTCTTCGGTGTCTTTCTAAAAAACGGAACAACGTTGCTCGCCTTTGGCAATAGCGTTTTTGGGGAGGATATTGGTTTCTGCTGGAATGTAATCGATCCTTCTGCACCCGATGAGTCCCTTGTGCGCAGTGCTTTTGCCGGCACGTCTCTGTTCGTTCCGCTCATCGTTTGCCTGGCGATTTTACAGGAGCGCGGCTATGAAGAGGGATACCGAATTTCTTCAGCAAGAGGTCTTACCCGCTTTAATGGGGCCCTAGCACATGTGCTTTCGTCTGCTTTAATAATTGGCACAGCATATAGTGCGCTTTGCCTTCTTCTTTTTGCAATAGCCATAATACGTGGAGGGCATAACTACTCGCACGACATGCTAACTGCATTTTTGCCGGCAATGATGATCAACGCCGTATTGGTGATATCGGTTGCGCTGGAGACGGTGACCATCTATCGGATTACAGGCAGCGCTGTATTGAGCGGGGCTGCGATAATTATTGGATTTGTCATGAGCTTGACGCTCTACGGGACTTCCCTCCAGGCGCCCATACCATCCTTGCGATGGATCTTCCTCCTTCCAGGGCCGTACCTTGGAGTCGGATGTGCCCTTGGGTATAGCGATATGGGTCAGCTGACACTTCTGGAATATGGCGTGGCAGCCAGCTGTCTATCGGTATTGATTTACGCTCTCGTGAGCTTTCGCGCTGGGGGGTGTGCTCAATGGCTCGTCAGATTAAAAGACTTCTCCAGTCAGAATTGAAGCATGTGAGCAAATGGGCGTACGCCTTAATCCTGGTAGTTTATGCGTACATGGTGGTATTGCAGCTTGATTCTTTCCCGATGTGGTTCTGTAGCCTCCGTGAGAACAGTTTCTTGGGCTTTTTCCCAGACCCGACGCTTCGGTTATCGGCGGAGGATGTCCTTCTATTTGGTAATGCAGAGGTTTTTCGCGGTCTGCTGTTCAACGTAGCCCCGTTGGCTCATGCATTGTTCTTTCCGTTCATCGCGGCTTGTATCGTGCCGCGCTATGTCAGCTCGGGCTTTGTCGAGGAGCCGTGGGGGTTGTCGGAGGCTCGGGGAGAGAAGCGTGTGTGCGCTATCGTTGCGCGAGTGGTGCTGTCTTCTTTTGCCCTTTTGGGCGCGTTTATCCTGACGAGTGTCGTTTTGTACTGTCTTAACTGCGCGATCGTTTTGGATGCTCAGCAGTATTTCAACCTGAATATTTTTTGCTATCGACTTGTTCTTGCCGCCGCTGCCTGCCTTGCATACGTGGTTTCTTGCGTAATCGTTGTTTCCTATTTTGGGTCCGGCATCGGTCCGATTGGCATGCTGCTGCTTGTCAACGTCGTGGCGATCTACATACAGCTCGGGGCCAATTCCATGCTTCCGCTTCCGTCCTCGATGCTCATGTGGATTTGCGGCGTGACCCCGTTGGGGGACGGTCAATGCGTTTCGATTTTAATTGACTGCCTAATTAACGTAGCAAGCGTTTTTACCATTTGCTTTACCGTAGACCGATTGCGGTCGAGATTTCTTTGATTGTTTGTGAGGAATAATCATACCGAGCATACCAAATACAGGGGGGCGGGCACCGTGCTGGTGTCAGCCCCCCCCGCTGGTTTAGGAGACTTTAACTTGTGTGGCTTGCGAGCTAGCGGGCCTGCTTTACCTTGGCCGCCGCCTCGACAAACGACTTCCACAGATTAAAGTCGGTCTCGAGCGTCTGCCAGGTGTACTCGGGATGCCATTGCACGCCCAGGCAGAACGGCTGGCCCTCGACTTCGATGCACTCGGGAACGCCGTCGGTTGCCTTGGCGACCAAGCGCGTGCTCTTGCCCAGACGATCGACGCAGCAGTGGTGTGCGGAGTTGGTCTGGATCAGCCTGTGCCCGCCAACCGCGCGCTCCAGCAGCGAGCCCGGCATGACCTCGACAGGGTGCACGGGGTCGTTGAGCACGTGGGTGTGGCGCCACTGCGTGCGACCCTCGCGCGCGCCCAGGCTCGGCACGTCCATGCACAGGGTGCCGCCAGTGGCGACATTGAGCAACTGCGTGCCGCGGCAGGTGGTAAAGAGCGGCTTTTTGGCGCGGAGTACCTCGCCGACCAGCTTAAACTCAAAGCTATCGCGGATTTCGCAGCAGAGGGTGGGGTCGTAGGGTCGATCATCGCCCCAACGTTTGGGATTGACATCGGGGCCGCCGGGAATGGCGACGCCGTCGGCGATATCGACGTAATGACGGATGACCTCAATGTCCTCGGTGATGGACATCTGCAGCGGCAGGCCGCCGGCGGCAAGGATGGCATCGACAAAGACACTTGCGATTTCCTCGTTGGGGGAGAGCGTTTCGCTTAAAAACGGCTTCGCCTCTTCCCAGCGCGGCGCCACCAGGATGAGCGGGCGGTCGGCGGGGGCAACGTCGACGTGCGGGGTATAGGACGATGAGGTGCGGGTTCCGATCATGGTTGCGGCTTTCGAATCCGGGTGGACATGGCACAGGGGTGGCGCGGGGCAAACGTTACTGATGAATTTGCCCGCGTGGCAATTGGGTTAGTGGCCCTTGATGGAGTTGAGGAAGTCCTGGGCGCGCTTGGTCTGGGGGTGGTCGAAGAACTCGTCGGGCGTGCCGGTTTCCACGATCTGGCCGTCGGCCATGAAGACGACGCGATCGGCCACGCGGCGGGCAAAGTTCATCTCGTGCGTAATGACGATCATCGTCATGCCCTGCTGAGCCAGACGGACCATGACCTCGAGCACCTCATTGATCATTTCGGGGTCAAGGGCGCTCGTGGGCTCGTCAAAGAGCATGGCCTTGGGCTGCATAGCAAGTGAACGGGCGATGGCCACGCGCTGCTGCTGGCCGCCCGAAAGCTGTGCGGGCACCTTGTCGGCCTGCTCGGCCACGCCCACGCGGCCCAGCAGGTCCATAGCGCGCTCACGAGCTTCCTCCTTGGACACGCCCAGCACATCGACCGGTCCCAGCATGACGTTCTGCAGCACCGTCATATGTGCGAACAGGTTGAACTGTTGGAACACCATGCCCAACTCGGCGCGCATGCGGGCAAGGTCTTTGCCTTCCTGCGGCAGAGGCTCGCCCTCGATGAGGATTTCGCCCGAGTCAATGGTCTCCAAGCGGTTGATGGCGCGGCACATGGTCGACTTGCCCGACCCCGAGGGGCCAATCACCACGACGACCTCGCCGCGGTCGACCGAGAGATTGATGTCGTTGAGGACGTGCAGGTCGCCATAGTGCTTATCGACGTGCTTGAGCTCGATAAGCGGCTGGTTGCCGGTGGAAGAGGTGCTCTGTGCCATGGTGCTCGGCTCCTTATGACTTGAAATGGTAAAGCGTTAGCGGATGATGGTCGCGCCGGTCTTGTGCGAAACGTAGATGGCGGCCTTGTTGATCGCGACGTTGATGAGGATGTAGATGACCGCGATAACCAGGTAGACCGACACGAGGGCGTCGTAGTTGGTAATGAGCACGCGGGCGTTTTGCATGAGGTCGGGGTAGCTCACCACGTAGGCGACGGTGGTGTCCTTGACCACGACTACGAGCTGAGAAATCAACGACGGAATAATAAAGCGAATCGCCTGTGGCAGCACGATTTTAAAGGTGATTTTGGCCTTGGAGAGACCGAGCGCCTGGGCTGCCTCGACCTGACCGCGCGGCACGGCATTGACGCCGGCGCGGAAAATCTCGGCCAGTACGCCGGCTGCGGCGAGCGCGACGGGAAGCGTGAGCATCCAAAACGACGGCAGCG
Source organism: uncultured Collinsella sp. (assembly GCA_900547805.1). GTDB lineage: Bacteria > Actinomycetota > Coriobacteriia > Coriobacteriales > Coriobacteriaceae > Collinsella. The sequence continues at coordinate 3,723 of URIE01000004.1, read as the reverse complement.
CGATCTTGTACTGGGGCAGCACCAAAAAGAAGAAGTAGATGAACAGCAGACTCGGCACGCCGCGGAAGAAATCGGTGAGCACGCGGCAGACCAGCTGCAGCGGCTTGATGTCGCTCGTGCGGCCGAGCATAAGGGCTAAGCCCAGCACCAGCGCGATGGCGCCAGCGGTGAGTGCGACTTTAACGGTGCCTTCAAAGCCGGCAAGTAAGAACTTCCAGGTGGTGAGGTGCGTAAAGAAATACCAGTAGTGGACCGAAAGCTGACCGGTCACATAAAAGCGCTGCAGCACCAGGGCGACGAGCGCAGCGACGGCAACAAGCGAGATGGCGGTGCCGATGCGAATCTTGGCGCGCATCTTGGGGCCGGGAGCCTCGTAGAGCGCATCGCGCATGGTGAGCGCGGAGGTGGGGTGCTTGCTCATCGGAGGATCCTCACCTTCTTATCGATGTAGTTGCCAACGTGGCTCACCACAAAGGCCGTTCCCAGGTAGCCGAGCGCCGAGATAAAGAACGCAGCGACGCCACCGAGCGAGCGCGTGTTGATATAGCTCACCACGCCGGTGAGCTCCTGCGGTTTAAGCGGCACCTGACTGCCGAGCGCGGTGGTGAGCATGACGGCGATAAAGAGGTTGGTCATGGGCAGCACGCTCGAGCGCAGCGCCTGCGGAATCACGATCTTGGCGAGGATACGGCTGAAGCTCATACCGAGCGAACGTGCAGCTTCGACCTGGCCGACGCCGACGGTGTTGATGCCGCTCATAAAGTTCTCGGAACCAAAGGCCGAGCCCAAAAGGACCGTAGCGACGATAACGCAGGTGCGGTAGGGCAGGACGACCTTGAGCGGCGGCAGCGCGTAGACGACGATAATGAGCAGCGCGATGCCGGGGATGTTACGGAAGACCTGGACATACAGGTCGCCAAAGACGCGCAGCGGCTTGAGCGGCGACACGCGCATCACGGTGACGGCGACGGCCAGCACCATGGCGATGGCAAACGACTCAAGCGTCATGCCCCAGGTTGCTAGCAGCGCGTCGATATAGTTCTGGCCATAGAGCGACCAGAGCTCGGAGAGACTCATGCGGACCTCCCGCCGGTAAGGAAAGGGGCTCCCGTGTGTACGGAAGCCCCGACAACTCAGTGAGGAAACAGTTTAGCGCAATAAAGCGCATCGTGCGTTTCCGTATGGTTTCGTAGCGGCCGTTACTAGGCTCGCTGCCTAGGCGCCGATCTCGGGCAGCTCGGGAACATTGGTGTCGCCCGTACGGTCGCCGATGCAGATCTGCCACAGCTCGGTCCAGGTGCCGTCATCCTCGATCTTCTTAAGGAAGTCGTTGACAAAGGCGACACCGTCGGAATCGAGCGGCAGGCCGATGCCGTAGGGCTCCTTGCTGCCGAAGGGCTTGCCGGCGATCTTGTACTTACCGGGTTCGCGGACCAGGGCGCTCTGCTGCATGTTGTTATCGATGACGTAGGCGTCAACGCGGCCCTGCTGGAGTGCCTGGCGGGCCTCCTCGTCGGTCTTGAACTCCTGCTGGCTGGCCTTGGGGGCGAACTCCTCCAGGATGGCGGGGCCGTTGGAGCCGGACTGGACGGCGACGTTCTTGTCGGCCAGGTCGTCGACGCTCTTGATGTCGTCGTTATCGGCGAGCACCAGGATGGCCTGCTGGGTGTAGTAGTAGGGGCCGGCAAAGGAGACGAGCTTCTTGCGCTCGTCGGTGATGGTGTAGGTGGCAAAGACGGCGTCGACCTGGCCGTTCTGAAGGACGGACTCGCGCGTGTCCGAGGTCACCTGGGTGATCTCGACCTTGTTCTCGCCCAGGATGTAGTTGGACAGGAGCTGCGCGATACCGGCATCGAAGCCACGGGTCTTGCCGTCCTTCTCGTTGAGGAGGGAGAAGAGCGTGGAAGTCTGGACGCCACCGATCTTAAAGACGCCGGCGTCCTTGACGGCCGTAGCCCAGGTGCTGGCGGCGATGGCATCGTCATCGGCCTTGGGGCCGTTGTCGACGAGCTTGTCGAATGCCTTAGCGTCGAGCGTGGTGGAAGCCTCGGTATCCTCGGAGCTCTTGGAGGAGCCGGCGGCGGAACCCTTGTCGGCCTCGGCGCTGGTGTCGGAGCAGCCGGCAAGACCAAGGCCGGCGACGGTTGCGAAGGTGGCGGCAACGAAGCCGCGGCGGTCGAGAACGACCTGCTGGGAGAGGTTCTTGCTCATAGGAGAACACCTTTCTCAATAAAATCCCTAGCGGTTGAGTAGAGTTATACCCTATCGCGCTCAAATGGGTCAACACGAAATAACTCAGAAACATACTTGTCTTATAGGTTATTCTACCTACCAAAAAGGGACAGGTCTATTTTGGTAGGTTTTATCTGGGAAAACGTCGGTTATTGCTGCTGAGACGGCGTTTCGCGGACGGCGTGGTCGCTCGCGGCGGTCGCTATAATGGCGGCAACGCGACACATATAATAAGTAAGGAGATCGCGTATGAACGGTTATTCGTTTTTCGCGCCGCGAAAATAAAAACCTCCGCATGGGTGCTTCCCTTGCGGAGGTTTTCTTACTCGTTGAGTAGCCTTACGGCCTCGGCGGCCATGTTCTCGACCGTCATGCCGTTCTGAGCGAGCAGCTCGTTGGGGTCGTAGCGGTCGGGGAAGCCCTTGGCGATGCCGAAGGTGCGCGTGCGCAACGGCGTGCATGCCAGATAACACGCGACGCGTTCGCCCCAGCCGCCGTCCAAGATGCCGTCCTCGAGGGTGACGACAACGCGATGCTCGGCGGCAAGGCTGTCGAGGAACTCGCGGTCAAGCTCGGTTGCAAAGCGAGGGTTGACGAGCGTGGCCTCGATGCCGTACTCGGCAGCCAAGCGATTTGCCACGCGCTCGCCCAGCTCAAAGAAATCGCCAAGCGCGAGCACGGCCACGTCGCGGCCCTGGCGCACCACGTTGTGGCGAACGGCGCTGTAATCGGTGCTCTCGGCAGGCGCCAGGTCGGGGCGGCTTACCAGGCCAATGCCCGGTACGCGGATCGCCACAGGATGCTCGCGGTGGTCGAGCGACCAGCTCAGCATGGACAGATATTCCTCCATGCAGGCCGGTGCCAAGTAGTGCATGTTGGGAAGACCGCCCAGCATGGAAATATCAAAGAACGAAAGGTGCGTCTCGGACGTAGTGCCAAAGATTGATGCGCCAAACACTAGGATCGTCGCCGGGGCGTCGTTGAGGCACAGGTCGTGCCACAGCTCGTCGTAGGCGCGCTGCAAAAACGTGCCGTACACACCAAAGACTGGCTTGGCGCCCGAGCGCGCAAGCGCGGTGGCAAAGGTCACGGCGTGCTCCTCGGCAATGCCCACATCGACGAACTGTTTGCCGGCGGCAGCGCGAAGCTCGGGTGTAAAGCCCATGATGTAGGGCGTGGCGGCCGTGATGCCCACGACCTGCGAATCGCGCTCGATGGCGGTGCTGAGCGCCTCGCCCGTAATGTCGGCATAGGTGCGCGGTGCGGGCTCGCTCGGATGGCCCGGGCAGAGCTTGCGGCCGGTCGCCATGTCAAAGGGGCCTACGTGATGCCAGCGCTCGGGGTCGTTTTGGGCTGGCTCAAAGCCCTTGCCCTTGGCGGTGGAGACGTGCAGCACGATGGGGTGGTCGATGTCGCGCAGCTCCTGCAGCGCGTCGACGAGGGCCAACACATCGTTACCGGCGTCCAGGTAGCGGTAGTCGAGCCCCATCG
>URIE01000003.1 GCA_900547805.1 uncultured Collinsella sp. | reverse complement strand
ACGGAGAGCACATTAAGTGCTCTCCGGCTCGTGCGGAACTCGCGATCGACCTTATATATTTGCCCTCCCCGGGGCTCCCGCACAACGGGACCTCAGTTGGGTTCTATCCCGTATGGCAGTCGCTGCGCTCCTGCCCGCCTTGGTTGTGAGGGCGGTTTGGCGTTGGAACGGTTCTTTTTCTGATATATGCTGGTTGCGGCTCTTCTTTTGGGAGGGGCCGCTTTTTTGTTGTGAGGGGGATGGCCCGTGGTTGATGAGGGTGCTCGTTCTGAGCTGCTTTCCACAGATTGGAACCAGGAGTGGATGCAGATTCAAGCTGGTCGGCGGCGGGCTGATGACTCTTTTGAGTGGGACAAAAGAGCCCGGCATTTTCGGCCGCTGGAGACTGCTCCGTATGCTCGGGATTTTATAAAGCTGTTGGCGCTTGAGCCCGGCGAGTCGGTGCTTGATATGGGATGCGGGGCTGGGTCGATTGCTATTCCGCTTGCTCAGGCTGGACATCCTGTGATTGCTGCCGACTTCTCTCCTGCCATGTTGGGCACGCTTGATGCCGGCATTGAGTATTACGGGCTCGAGGATCTTATTACGCCGCTTGAGCTTGCTTGGGATGATGACTGGAATTTGGTTGGACCGGTCGCGAAAGCGGTAGATGTTGCCTTTGCCAGTCGCTCTGTCACCACGACCAACCTAAAAGGCGCGCTTGCCAAGCTTGATCGTACGGCTCGTCGGCGTTGTGCTGTCACGATGGTCGCCAACTCCAGCCCACGCTATGACCTGCGCCTAATGAACGCCATCGGTGCCTCGGTTACCTGCAGTAATGGCTTTGTGTATGCCTTTAATATCCTCATTCAGATGGGTGCCCTGCCGCAGGTTACGTACTTTGAATCGCCTCGTCGCGATACCTTCGATAGCCTTGAGGCGGGCGTGGCGGACTTCTCCCGCATGCTCGAGCACGGTAACGAGGATAAGATCGACCGTCTGCGCGACTACGTCGCTCAGCATATGATTGAGAACCCCCATGCCGGCGAGCCGGGGTCCAAAGGGGTGCCGCAGGGGCGCTACATGCTCGACCACGTCCGCAAGGTCCGTTGGGCGTTTATTGCATGGGAGCCGGTCTCTTCGAGCCGTCCATAGACCGCTTTCGACCGTCGTACACGTCCGCCTGTAACCCGCGCCGTTCTCCCGCTCGGCATCCGCATTCTTTTTGAACTGGGCAAACACGCCCCACACCGCGCCGTTCCTGCGCTATCGTGGGACAGCTCACGTAGATTAAGGCCCCGTCGCGGGGCGCCCCATACATAGAAAGCGAGAACCCATGGCACTGACAGGAGCCCAGGTCAAGCAGCTTCGCAGCATGGCCCATCACCTCAACCCCGCCATCATTATCGGCAAGTCCGATGTCAACGAGGGCACCGTCGAGCAGACGGTCGCCTACCTGGAAAAGCACGAGCTCGTTAAGTGCTCCGTGCTCGATGGCTCCAGTCTTTCCGCCCGCGAGGCCGCCGAAGAGCTCGCTGAGCGCTGCCACGCCGAGGTCGTCCAGGTCATCGGCCGCAAGTTCTCGCTGTATCGCGAGTCCTCGCGCAAGGACATCGAGAAGATCAAGCTCGTCTAAGAGCCAATGATCCGGCAAGCCAACACATAGCAAGCATACGGGTGCCCAAGTACTTCGGGCGCCCGTTTTTTATCGCTCGACCAGCACGCGATTGAGCCGCCCCTCCACCAAACGCTCGTATAGACGCCGCGTCTCGGGCTCGGGCACGCCATTGACCTGCTCCCTCAGATGGTGCATATGCCCGCTGTACAGCTCGACGATATCGCGCCGTCGCCCCGCCGCACTGTAGACGCGCATGGCGCAGCGCACCATATCCTCACGCGCCGTTTCCTGCCGAAGCCCCGACTCCGCCAGCCAAATCGCCGACTGCAGGTCGTTTTCTTCTAGAGCGGCATTTGCTCCCTTAATCATGCAATCGATATACTTTGACTGCATAATGCGTCGCATACGCAAAAAGTAGGTGGGGTTACAGCCATTGGGAACATACAGCGGTCCGGCGTAGAGCTGCTCAATCTTAAGGCACAGCTCAACTAAATGGGGCCCGCGCGCACCCGTGCGATTTCCCAAAACCTCGCGGCTTATCTGGTCAAACAGCCGTACATCGGTCTTGACGTAGTCGCCGTTGAGTCCGATGCATTCATTTTGGATGAGCACACACGACTTGCCATCCGGCGTCGGTCCCAAAGCCGACCGCAAGCGCGATATCGTCGAGTACAGGTTGTTGCGGGCGCTATTGAACTCGGCATGGGGCCACAGCTCCATGGCCAGCGTCTCACGATCGACGAGCGCATCCATGCCCAGCGCAAGCCGCTCGGCAAGTGTCGCCGCCTTCTTGCGGCGCCACATTTTGTCCGTGATGGGAAACCCGTCGCGCTCGGCGCGGAACGCACCAAACATGCGAATCTCGATATGGTCGATGGTATCAACGGCTTCAACCTCGCCAGCCTGGAACAGGCGCTCGCCCTCCCCTTCCAAATCGTCGCGCAACGAGTACCGCGACAGCTCGCGCACGGGAAGCTTCTTGCGTATCCTGCCCGCCGGCTCGCCCAGACAATGCATGGCAAGGCGCGCAAAGAGCCGATACGATGGCTCTAGAATCCCCGCGCGATTCATGGACATCCAGGCCGCAAGGTCGCTGTCTCGGCCCGCACAGGCCAGATGCAGCGCCACCATCCAGGCCTCCGCTCCACCAACCTGCGTCTGGCTTATATCGAGTAGCTCCGCTTCCTCGCGCACCGAAACCATCGAGGTGTTACGCAGATATGCCGCGCGCTCCAGCAGCAATGCGTTATCGCGCATGTACGCAATCGACTCCTCGGCAAGTTTGAGCACTTGGACCGCACGGAACTTTGCATTAACCGGCCGCCCCTCTGTCAGCGACTGCCAGCCTTCTAGCAACAGGCCAAACAGCTGAATCTGGTTGTCGCGCATGCGCACGGCAAAACGATCGAGCTCGTTGAACGCCGCGTCGTCGGTTACCGGCAAGCCGGAAAGGAGCCGCCGTGCCGCCAACACCATGCGCACCCAGATAGCCATCGCCTTAAGCCCACGTACGTCGAGCGCCTCCCGCACCACCGTCATCTCGTCGTCGCGCTCGTCGGTTCCCGCAAACGACCCGTCAAAGAGCTCCACCAGCATGCTATCGGCCCGTATAACAATCCCCGCGATATCGAGCTCACAGTCGTAGGCCTTGCTCGTTTTGAGCTGCTGTAGAACGCCGCCGTCATCTCCCCGCTCGGTCAGACAGCGCTTGACCTCGATATGCGCAGACAACATATCGAGTGCGGTATGGGATGTCTCGATTTCTGGCACGGCCAGGTTCGTAGGAAGCCCAAGTCCGTTGTCCCCATAGCAAACAGCCGTCAGTGTCTGGGCCACCCTCCATGAAACAGGGTCTATTTCGCAGGCCGCCCGTTCGCCCCCGCGCTCGATGACCGATGCCATATAGCGGGCGAGCTTTGTGTTGGACACGCTGACCGCCGCCAGATATACGCCAAGCGCCTCGGCAGGCGTTGGCTCTGGAGCCGGATCGTCGGCATCGATCGTGCCCAGCGCTGCTCGGCAGATATCGGCCCCGTGCCCCGTCAGGGCCAGATCGACCCCATACTGCCCAGCAAGTTCAAGGACCGCTTCACGGTCCAAAAAGGCATCCGCCAGGCCCATCGCCGCATCGCATCGGCCCGCCTTAAGCAAAATCCGGGCCGCCCTCGGAACAAGTTCGGGGCGAACCTCGGCCACCAACTTACGCAAACGCAGGCGTCCGTTATCCTCCGTGCCCAGACACGTAAAACTCCGCTCGGCGGGATCCAAGCCAAAGATCGGGTAGTCGCGTACAAAGTAGGACTGGTCGACCATCGACAGCCTCACCCCGCAAGCCTCGAGTTCTGCGATATTACCCTCGCCCATCAAAACCATGAGGCATGCCACGCAAAACAGCGTATTATTGTCGAGCGAAGCCAGATCGACAAGTGCCGCGCCATATACGTTGACAATCTCGTTTTCGAGCAGACCGGCTACGTCGCCTTGGCCATACAGACCCGTCTGCAATGCCGAAACGAGCTCGGGCACGCCCTGCGTGAGCTGATAAAAGTCGAGCGATGTGCTGATCGAAAACGCCGATGCCCACGCCGAATACTCATAGGCATGCACCTTGAGCATCTGCGCATTGATCTTAACCGAATCGCCCAGCCCATGAATCAGCTGACGATTTGAAGGACGGCAGGAGATAAAGACCCCTACCCCCATAGCACGCAGGCCGCGAATCCTGTCGATGAGGTCTTCGGTATCGTGCTGATCGAGGTTTGGCACATTATCAATCGCGATAAGGGAGTGCGGTTTGTCTTTGAGTTCTTCGGCAACCACCTCGAGCTGCATAAACACCTCGCGCCCAGTGGCGCGATCGGCCTCGATAATCCGCACGGGGCCTCGCGTCGGGTCGCATTTAACCTCATGGGTGTACTGCAGCAGCACCGAGGTCTTCCCAAACCCGTCGGGCGCATAAAGAACCACGATGCCGGCCTTTCGGCCCTTGGCGATAAGCTCATTCATCAAGCGTTCGCGTCGCACCATATAGCCTCCGCCCAGCGGCATCAGCTCGAGGCCGTCTATACCGCTCAAATCGTTTACCATGCCCGCTCCTCAACTCGACCGTATGGACACTGTAGCCGCAAGACCATACAAGCCGCGCTATGAATAGAGCGACCTTGTGTTCTAGGTTGTCTTTTGGTACGCAAGCGGCAAGTTTTTGTACAGCGAGGGCCGATTGTTATTAATCCCCCGACTAATCGGTCTTTAAGCAGGTAAATGAGCTTGTCAGCTTGTCCCATCTAAGCGGCAGTGTAACGCAGATGAACAAGGTTCGGCCATGTCATTCAACTCGCCTAGCACCCGCTACCGTCTACGACCTTTTAGTGGCATTTTTGCATAGAATCTGGTATGGAATGAATTAAACTGTTGGGCATCCGGCATTCGTCAAGCTTGCGGCAAGATTTTGGTCAAGTGGGCGGAAAGGGATAGCAAAAAGGCCCCCGCAAAGCGGAGGCCTTAGGCAAGGCTATGTCGAGGTGCAGGATTCGCGCTACTCGCAGAGCGAAAGGGCGGCCTCGTCGGCAACGACAACGCAGTTGGTGTGCAGCTGCAGGATCGAAGCCGGGCACGCGGGCGTAACCGGACCATAGCACATGTCATGCACGGCCTGAGCCTTGGCCTCGCCGTTGGCGACGACCAGGATCATGCGGGCATACATGATGGTCTGGGTGCCCATGGTGTAGGCCTGACGGGGAACGTCGTCGATGCTGTCGAACAGGCGGCTGTTGGCCTGAATGGTGCTCTCGGTGAGGTCGACGCAGTGCGTACCCTTGGAGAAGTGGTCATCGGGCTCGTTAAAGCCGATGTGGCCGTTGTTGCCAATACCGAGCAGCTGCAGATCCGGGTAACCGGCCTCGGCGACGATCTTGTCGTACTCAGAGCAGGCAGCGGCGGCGTCGGGGTTGGAACCGTCGGGCACATGCGTGTTGTTCAGGTCGATGTTGATGTGATCGAAGAAGTTCTCACGCATAAAGTAGTGATAGCTCTGGGGATCGTCGTGCGAAAGGCCGCGATACTCGTCCAGGTTGTATGTGCTGACCTCGGCAAAGTCGACGTCGCCCTTCTCGTACCAAGCAGCGAGCTGCTTGTAGGCACCGATCGGGGTGGAGCCGGTGGCAAGGCCCAGCACACAGTCGGGCTTGAGGATAACCTGCGCCGAGATGATATTGGCGGCCTTGCGGCTCATATCCTCGTAGTCTTTAGCTTTAATGATCTTCATTACGCGTCCTTTCTCGTACAAGAGAGGCAAGGCTCCCCTTACAAGCACTTGCCCGCGGCCCGCGTCGGCCGCAACCAACGTGTGCGGCCACCAGGGCGAGGTCGCGTAATGTATGTGTCTCGTGTCTAGCCGCGTCGAGGCCCCTGCCCGTCCACGGTGACCCGAAGCTGTTTAGCCTCGGACGTTTCCCATCTTGCCACGGAGGGCGTCCTCTTTCAAGGGCGCCCTCCGTAAACGTGTTTGAATTGTAGGCTAATGGCCACGTGCACTTGCTAGCGCTCGCGAGCAACGATGAGTTGGTCCATCTCTTCGACATGCACGCCAACGGAGCCCTTGATGCTCGAGAACTCAACGGAGTTGCACACCAAGATGGGAACCGTCACATCATAGCCCTCGGCAGCAATTGCCTCGCGATCGAACTCAATGAGTACATCGCCCTTATGGACGATGTCACCCACTTGCGCATGTACGGTAAAGTGCTTGCCCTCGAGCTGAACAGTGTCCAGGCCAACGTGGATGAGCACGTCCAAGCCATCGACCGTGTTAAGCGCAACAGCGTGTCCCGTGGGAAAAATGGCCTCGACCTTGGCATCAGCCGGTGCAATCACACGCGTGCCGGTAGGCTGAATCGCCACGCCCTGGCCCAAAAGGCCGGTGGCAAATGTCTGGTCGTTTACCTCGGAAAGCGGAATGACGTCGCCCGAGATGGGAGCATCCAGCGTAAGGACTCGACCACGCATACCAAAAGACCTTAGGACTTTAGTGAACATGCTCCCCCTCGGACATACCAATCGACCAAAATAGCCTTAACAGTTTACCACTTGGCACTCGTTTTTGACCATTAGGGAAGTTCGCGCTTGACAACCTCGACGATGTCGTCGACAACGCGCTGAGTCAGCTCGTGCGTCTCGGCCTCGGCCATCACGCGGACCAGCGGCTCGGTACCGCTCGGGCGCACCAGAATGCGGCCGCGGCCGTCAAGCTCCTTCTCGGCAGCAGCGACGGCATCCCAGATGGGCTGGCAATCGTCCAGACCAGCCTTGTTGTCGGAATGCACGTTGACGAGTACCTGCGGGTACTTCTTCATGATGCCGGCAAGATCGGTGAGGGTACGACCGGTGCGCTTGAGCACGGCCAGCAGCTGCAGAGCCGTCACCAGGCCGTCACCGGTAGTGTTGTGCTCCAGGAAGATGATGTGGCCGGACTGTTCGCCGCCGATGACGGCGCCGTCCGCGAGCATGCGCTCCAGAACGTAGCGGTCGCCCACGGCGGTCTGAACCATCTCGAAGCCCTGCTCCTTCATAGCGATGGAGAAGCCCAGGTTGCACATGACGGTCGAGACGATCTCGGAGTTGGCGAGCTTGCCGCGAGCGGCAAGGTCAGAACCGCAGATAGCCAGGATGTAATCACCGTCGATCTCATTGCCCTCGCTGTCCACGAACAGCACGCGATCGGCGTCGCCGTCGTGGGCCAGGCCGATATCGGCATGGGTGCGCAGCACGAGCTCGCGCAGGGGCTCAAGATGGGTGGAGCCGCACTCAACGTTAATGTCGGTGCCACAGTAATCGGTGTTGATGGCATGGACCGTGGCACCCAGGCGCTGCAGCGCGGCGGGCGTAGTCTGGCAGGAAGCACCGTGACCGCAGTCGACGGCAACGACCAGGCCATCGAGCCTCAGGCCATCGAGCGTATCGATGGCGTGGTCGACGTATGCCTTGCGAGCGTCCTTCATCTTGATGATGTGGCCCACGCCGGCACCGGTCGGCAGCGTATCGGCAGCCATGGCTTCCTCGGACATGACCCAGGCGCTGATCTCCTCCTCGACAGCATCGGGAAGCTTCATACCCTTGCGGCTAAAGAACTTGATGCCGTTGAACTCCGGCGGATTGTGCGAAGCGGAGATGACAATGCCGCCGTCGAGCTCGTTCTGAACAGTGAGCAGTGCCACGGCAGGCGTGGGGATGACGCCGCAGCAGTGCGGACGGCCGCCCTCGGCCATGATGCCGGCGGTCAGAGCGCTCTCGAGCATGGTGCCCGAAAGACGCGTGTCGCGGCCGACACAGATATCCGGACCAAGGAACTTGGTCGCCGCGCGGCCCAGGCGAAACGCGAGGTCGCACGAAAGATCGGCATTGGCGACGCCACGGACGCCGTCGGTACCGAAGATGTTCTGGGGCATAGGATTGCTCCTTCCCTAGCAGGCGATATGCAACCGCCCACCCTAGTCGAAAAAGAAAAGCGGGACCCGCCGAGGAATCGGCAGGCCCCGCTTGTACATTGTATCTCGAAAGGAGATAAAACCTTAGCGCTTGGAGAACTGGGGAGCGCGGCGGGCCTTCTTGAGGCCGTACTTCTTGCGCTCGACCACGCGAGCATCGCGCGTAAGGAAACCGGCCTTCTTGAGGTCAGCACGGTAGTCGCCAGCGTTCAGAAGAGCGCGAGCGATGCCCAGGCGCAGAGCGCCGGACTGACCGGAGATGCCGCCGCCATCGCACAGAGCGATAACGTCGAACTGACCGGCGGTGTCGGTCACCTTGAAGGGAGCAAGGGCGTTCTCAACGAGCTGATGACGGCCGAAATACTGCTCGGCGTCACGCTTGTTGATGGTCACCTTGCCGGTGCCGGGGACGAGACGGACGCGGGCGACGGCGTTCTTACGACGGCCGGTACCCTGGTAGACAACGGTGTTCTCAGCCATCTTTAAGCCTCCAGCTCAATCTTCGTGGGGTTCTGGGCAGCGTGCGGATGCTCGGCACCAGCGTAGACCTTAAGCTTGGTCATCTGGGCACGGCCGAGGGTGGTCTTGGGCAGCATACCGCGAACGGCGCGCTCGATAACCTTCTCCGGGTGCTTCTCCATAGCCTGGCGGAAGCTCTCAGCCTTGAGGCCGCCGTTGTAGCCGCTGTGGCGATAGTAGGTCTTCGTGTCGGCCTTGTTACCGGTAAGCTGGACCTTATCGGCGTTGATGACGACAACGAAGTCGCCGCAGTCGCTGTTGGGCGTGAACTGGGGCTTGTTCTTACCGCGCAGGATCATTGCGATCTGGGTGGCAAGACGGCCCAGGACAGCACCATCGGCGTCGACGAGAACCCAGTTGCGCTGGACCTCGCCCTGCTTGGCGTAGTGAGTCGATTTCGAAATCACTTAGACTCCTCCATGTACAGTACGTGTTGTTACAGAGATTCACGGGGCTCTGCAAGTAACCCGTCCATATTACCCCGCTCGCCGTACGAGTCAACAGGTATTTTGGCTCCGACCAGAGTTTCTGCACATGTCCCTTGATTATCAACTTTATCCGAACACCTCCCACATTCATCCGCACATGTGCGGATGAATGTGGGAACCCGATACCCTGAGGGCCGGATCGGCCGGCCCCGGGAGATCGGAGGACGGCATGTCCGGAAAGAAGAAGAGCGGCTCCGCAAGGGCGGTCCCGAGGGCCTACGGAAGGCTCACGAGGCACGAGCGGGACACGGTCCAGAGGATGCTGGAGCGCAGGGCGTCGTGCAGGGAGATCGCGAGGGAGCTGGGCAGGTCGCCCTCGACGGTGAGCGCCGAGGTGGCGTCGCACAGGTTCGTGACGGCGCCGAAGGCCAGGCGCGGCGAGCGCGTGGACGCCTCCGCCGACCTGTCGGCGGCCTGCCCGCGCCTGGCGGCGTGGCCGCGCTGCTGCAACGGGTGCGGCCGGTACCGCGCGATCGGCTGCAAGCGCCGCCCCCACGTCTTCTACGAGGCCCGGGCCGCGCAGCTGTGCGCCGACTCGGTCCTCGTCTCGTCCAGGCGCGGGATAGACGCCGACGAGCCCGCCGCGGCGGCCAGGCTGGAGGCGATAAGGGACTGCCTGCGCCGGGGGCTGTCGCCCGAGCAGATGGCGGCGCGCAACGGCGGCCCGGTGGACCTGTCGCCGTCGACCATCTACCGCTGGGTCTCGGCGGGCTACGACGGCATGACCAACATGGAGCTCAGGCGCAAGGTCGGCTACAGGCCGAGGAAGCGCGCCGCGGGCCGGGCGGCGACCCGCCACTCCGCCCGCAGGTCGCATGCCGCGTTCCTCGCCCTCGGGGAGGACGCGTGCGCCGCGGCCTGGGAGATGGACACCGTCGAGGGGGCCCGGGAGGACTCCGCCTGCCTGCTCACGCTGCTGCACCGCCCCAGCAGGCTCCAGCTCGCGCTGCCGCTGGAGGAGAAGACCGCCGGGTGCGTCGCGGACGCCCTGGAGGGCGTCCGGGCCATCCTCGGCGCCGACGGGACGCGCCGCGTGTTCCGCGCCGTCCTCACCGACAACGGCGCCGAGTTCTCCGACGAGGCGGCGATCGCGGCGCTGCTCGGCGAGGGGCCGGGCGAGACGAGGCTGTTCTACTGCGACCCCAGGCGCAGCGACCAGAAGGGCGCCTGCGAGCGCAACCACGTCGAGATCAGGAAGCTGCTGCCCAAGGGCGCCGGAATCAGGTTCGACCGGCTCGCCCCGGCCGACCTGGCGCTGGCCATGTCGCACGTGAACTCCGAGCCCCGCGGCGCGCTCGGCTTCGCGACGCCCGCGCGCGCCTTCAGGGCGATGCTCGGGGAGGACGCGGCGGCGCTGCTGGACGCCTACGGCGTGGAGGACGTGCCGCTCGGCGATCTCGACCTGACGCCGGGGCTCATCGAGAGGGCGCGCGCAGAGAGGGGCGATGCCCCGCTGGCCTAGCCTAGGAGAAAAACGGAATAGACGGACCGACCGTCCGGCTGAGTCTGGGAAGAGGTGCCGGGCGGCGGGCGGAGCATGGCCACCGGACCCATCGAAACACATCTCCACCATTCCTTCAACTGGGAAAATGCCGCCCCCGGGGCCCGGATAGGACCTCGGGGGCGTTCGGTTAACTGCGGGAGCGTGCCGTCAGCTCAATGTGTTCGGTTGGGATCGGAAATCAACCTTCTGCACATGTCATCCACGAGCCGTGATTTTTCCAGCTCTTTAGCTGTTGCCATTTTTTGAGGGTTCGCCGTCGTTAGCGCTCAACGAACTCTTGGATTTCCGCGAGCAGGCGCTTTGCCTCCTGACGGCCCTGGATATACAGGTCCAAAAGCTTTGCCGAATCGTGCTCGACATGGCCGACCTCGACCGGCTTTTGCGGAGCAACGACCAGCGCACGGCCCTCGCGCTCATACTTCCACAGGTGCATGCGCTGGATGTTGTAACGGTCGTGGCGCGTCTCGATAGCCTCGAGCAGATAGGGGTAGTCGGCATAGCGGGCGCGCGCGGCAGGCATAAACTCGTAGGGCTTTTTCTCGTACGAGCGGTCCTGCGTGACAATGACAACCGCGCGATCGAAGCCCGCCTCCTCGAGCACATGCTCGATGGGGACCGAATCGGCTACGCCGCCGTCGACGTATTTGTGCCCGTCAATCTCGACCGGCGGCGTCACCAGCGGCAGCGACGTCGAGGCGCGAACAGCGTCGAGGTCAAGTACGGCGCTTTTGACCGGCAGGTACGTGGCGGTTCCAAAGAGCATGTCCGTCGCGACGGCGTACATCTCGATGGGGCTTGCGTCGAACGTCTCGTTGTCAAAGGGATCTAGGCGGTCCTGGACATCGTTGAAGATGAAGTCGTAACCCACAATGGAGCCCGTGGACGCAAACGATGCGGCGCCCATGAAGCGGCTATCGTTGCAGAAAGCCAGGTTGATGCGGTTGGCACGGCCGATCTGGTGCGACTTGTAGTTCACGCCGTTGAGGGCGCCGGCCGATACGCCATATACCGCCGGAATCTCGACGCCGGCCTCCATGAGAACGTCGAGCACGCCCGCAGTAAACTGCCCGCGAAAACTACCGCCCTCCAGGACGAGCGCGACCTTGCCGGCGTTCTTTGCCTTATCTTCTGCAGTCATGTTGACCTCCTGCGATTGCGTTTTGGCTCTCTTCTACCCAGTTTTGTGATGGAGGGCGCACAGGTTTTGGAGTTGAGGAGGTGGAGCGGAAAGCGTGTCCCGTTTTGAGCGCAGATTCTGGGATGCGGTTTCCGCTTGGGTGGCCATCGGGAAAGCGTGTCCCGTTCTGAGTGCGAATTCCGGGATGAACTTTCCGCCAGCAGCTCATCAGGAAAATGCATCCCATTCTGAGTGTCGATTCCGGGACGCAGTTTCCGCCTGAGCCGCCATTGGGAAAGCGCGTCCCGTTCTGTGGCTCGATTCCGGGACGCAATTTCCGCTTGGGGCGTCATCCGGAAACTACGTCCCAGTCTGAGCCGATATTCTGGGACGTAGTTTCCACCGGGCAACAGTTGGGAAAGCGCG
This sequence comes from uncultured Collinsella sp., assembly GCA_900547805.1. Lineage (GTDB taxonomy): Bacteria > Actinomycetota > Coriobacteriia > Coriobacteriales > Coriobacteriaceae > Collinsella. The sequence continues at coordinate 30,723 of URIE01000003.1, read as the reverse complement.
TCCCACCCTCAGGGCAAATTCCGGGTCGCAGTTTCCGCAGAAGACATCAACGGGAGTGTCAATTTGGGACGGGGCTATTTTAGCTACCCTTTGACTGTCGACAGAATATTAGGGACCGGATCTAATATCGACTGGCTTATAGGGGTAGCTAAAATAGCCCCATTACAGTTTGAGTCGTCCGAAAGGGCGGCTCTTTTCCGTTGCATGGTTATACGATTGAGCCGTACCGGTGGTCGCTGGCCGACCGCCCCGGACGGCCGTCAGCCCCTGCCCCGTAGAGGGCCCGGGACGTGTTGCCGCCGGGGCGGGAGGGGCCGCGGGGAACGACTGATAGAGATGTGCCGGGCCCGGACCGGGCCACGGCCGGGTAATGTGGGTGTCGCTTCCGCGGCTTACGGCCGGCTCAAGGGAGAGGATACACCATGCCTGCAGCAGAGACGCCCGTGGCCTACCTGGGGATCGACGTCGGGAAGAGCTCGCACAGCGCGTGCGCGCTCGATGCGGGAGGGGGCGTCGCCTTCAGGGCCGAGCTGGCCAACAGGCCCGACGACATCGACCGGGTGCTCGAGCGGGCCGGCTCCGGCGCGCTGGTCGTCGTCGACCAGAAGCGAAACATCGGCGCGCTGGTCCTCGCGCGCGCCCATGCGCACGGGAACCCCTGCGCCTACCTGCCCGGATATGCCGAGAAGCAGGCCCGCGGGATGTTCCCCGGCATCGCGAAGACCGACGCCATCGACGCCGAGGTGATCGCGCGCACCGCGCTCGGCGTGCCCCGCGCCCTCAGGCCGGCGCCCGAGGAGCCCGAGGGGACCGCCTCGCTGCGGATCCTGTCGTCGCAGCGCGAGTTCGCGTCGTCCGCCAGGACCCGCGCGAAGAACAGGCTGCGCGCGACCCTGCTCGAGGCCGACCCCGCGCTCGAGGGCGCGGTCGACCCGTCGAGCCGCTGGCAGGTGTCGATGCTGGCCGAGTTCGGCGGGGCCGCCGGGTGCTCGGCCGCCGGCTGGCGCAGGTTCTCGAGCGCCGCCAGGCGCGCGGGCGCCCCCGCCGCGGGGGCCAGGAGGCTCTGGGAGGCGCTGCTGGCCTCGTCGCGCTCGGGAAGGCGGCTCCCGGCCGGCGAGGACGTCGCGGTCCGGATACTCGCCCGGGAGATAGCCTCCCTCGACGCCGACATCGAGGAGCTCGACTCGCTCGTGGCCGACTCGCTGGCGGGCGACGAGGTCTACGAGTGCCTCCTCACGGTGCCCGGGATCGGCCCCAAGACCGCCGCGGCGCTGGTGACGTCGATCGACATATCCGCGTTCAGGGGGCACGACGAGCTCGCTAGCTATTGCGGCGTGGCGCCGTCCGATAGGCGCTCCGGGAGCAGCATCAGGTCGACATCGCCGCAGCACGGCGGGAACAGGCAGCTCAAGAACCTGCTCATATTCAGCTGCAACTCCCTCATCGGCACGGACAACAGGTTCGGGAGGTACTACGGGGAGTGCAGGGCGAGGGGGATGAGGCACAGCAAGGCGCTGAAGGCGGTCGCGAGGAAGAGGCTCAAGGTCATCTACGCGATCATGCGCGACGCCGTCCCGTACGCGGCCTAGCGGGCGGCGGGATCAACCGAAGGGGAAGCGGGGGCGCCGGGCGCCCGGATGCGTCATGCCGAAATGGCGCGAAGCACGCGGTTGACAAAACTATAGAGACACGTCCCAAATTAGCTGCCCCTTGTGCCGTTATTCACCAGGGTTGATGTTCGCGTAGAACTCGACTCCGTCATCCAGGCGCAGGATGCCCACGCGGCCGAACTCGGAACCGGTGGCGGCGGCGCAGTCGATGTCGATGCGGTCGGGAACGCCGGCGGTATCCTCGCCGCCCAGGCGCACAATCTTTCCGCGCCCCGACTCCTCATCGAGTCCCGCCAGGCCGCCTACCTCGCAATAACGCCCGAGCGACACCGTTGGCGTGTGGCCGCTCACCACGACCGGACCCTTGCCCTCGGCAGAAAGCAGCCCCGTCGGCGCATCCCAATAGCCGTGACGAATCCACAGCAGGTCATCGGACGACTGCACGGCAAGCATCTGCTTCAGCAGTTCGCGATCGGCGCCAACCGCTCCGGCACCATCGGCACAGTCCACGTCGTGTTCAAGCAAAAACGCCCGGGCCGCCTCGGTCTCAATACCGGCATGTACCAGCAGGTACGGGCGCTCATCGGTCTCGGCCACCGCATACAGCGGCAGCCCGGCCATCCAGCGCACAAGCTCCTCGTACGCCTCAAATTCCATGTCGTTAAGCTGCTCGCGCGTCGTCCAGCCGCCGTTGATATCCCATGTCTCGGCATCGAGTGGGTCCTGGCCAATAATGGCATCGAGCATGATCTGCTCATGGTTGCCCTTGAGCACGCGCGCGTTGGGCAGCGATCGCACCAGTTTAATAACACCGACCGGATCGGGCCCGCGATCGATCATGTCGCCCAGCACGTACAGCATATCTTCGGACGCCAGCGAAATCTTGGACAGGGCCTCGTCAAGCGCACGTACGTGTCCGTGAGCATCGGATGTCACATAGATCGCCATGGAACGCCTTTCCCTACCTTGTGGCCAAAGCCTGGAGCCGCAGCTAAAACTTCAAGTTGAACTTAAACGTTACCCATTGTACTCCGTTGCAATAAAGCTGGGAAGGGCCACGCGTCGCCAACGGTCGCCAACGTCCACGCGTGCCGCTCTCGGTGCACCGCCGGCAGCTGATTCCCGACTAACGTCGCACACGCCGCAGCCTCGTGTCGAAAATGCGCACGCCCGCAATCCGCTCCCATAAACCCACCACCTTTGGGTACAAATAACCGCAGACTACTGACCGTGCCACGCCAACCACCCAGGAGCGGACACTATCCATGAACCAGATCCTTCTCTTTATCGGCCTCGTCATCATTCTGTGCCTGACCATCAAGCCCGTCGGCAAAAAGCTCCCCTTTCCCACCCTGCTCATCTTTATCGCGCTCGGCATGCTGCTGGGCGTCAACGGCCCGGCGCACATCGCCTTTAGCGACTACGCGCTCACCGAGACCGTCTGCAGCACGGCGCTGCTGTTCATCATGTTCTACGGCGGCTTTAACACCAACATCGACCGTGCCAAGCCCGTCGCCGTGCCTGCGGTGCTGCTGAGCACGCTCGGCGTTATCGCCACCGCCGGCATCACCGGCGCGTTTGCGCACTTCGCGCTGGGCTTCGACTGGATCGGCGGCCTGCTACTGGGATCGGTCGTGGCGTCGACCGACGCGGCGAGCGTCTTTAGCGTGCTGCGCGAGCACAACCTGTCGCTGAGGGGCGGGACTGACTCGCTGCTCGAGGTCGAATCGGGCTCCAACGACCCCGTCGCCTACATGCTCACCGCGGTACTCGCCACCCTCGCGGCCGGCGGCGACATCAACATTCCCGTCTTGCTGGCCAAGCAGATCATCCTAGGTGTGGGCCTGGGCCTTGCCATCGGCTGGACATCCAGCCGCCTGATTGAGCGCGCACACGCAACGGCCGAGGGCGCGCAGACTATCTTTTTGTTCGCCGTGGCGATCATCGCCTACGCGCTGCCGAGCTACCTGGGTGGCAACGGCTTTTTTGCCGTGTACCTGGCCGGCATTGTGCTGGGCGCGAGCGACATCACCGGCAAGGTCGAGATGGCGCACTTCTTCGACACCCTCACCGAGATGGCCGAGATGACCATTTTCTTTTTGCTCGGCCTGCTCGTGACGCCCGCCCGCCTGCCGCAAATGCTGCTGCCGGGCCTGGCGCTCATGGCGTTTATGCTCTTTGCGAGCCGCCCCATCGCCGTCGGTCTGCTGCTGGCGCCCTTTAAGACGAGCCCTCGCCAGGTTGCGCTCGTAAGCTGGGCGGGCTTGCGCGGCGCGGCTTCGGTCGTCTTTAGCCTCTTTGCTGTGGTGGCCGGCGTTCCCGGCGGACACGACCTATTTGACCTGGTGTTTGTGATTGCCGTATCGAGCATTGTGGTGCAGGGTTCGCTACTGCCGGCGGTGGCGAAGAAACTCGATATGATCGATGCGGCCGGCGACGTGCGCCGCACCTTTAACGACTACCGCGACGAGGACGGCATGTCGTTTGTAAAGCTCAAGGTGGGCGCTGGCCATCCGTTTGCCGGGCGCTCGCTCGCCGATATCGGCAGCGCCACGGACATGCTCGTGGTCCTGGTGCTGCGCGACGGGGCGCATCCGGTACTGCCCAATGGCGACACCGTGATCCAGGAAGGCGATCTGCTGGTGATGGCAGCCCCAACGTTCGAAGAGCGTGCCGAGGTTACGCTGCGCGAGGTCACCGTGACGCCCCACGGTCGCCTGGCCGGTCAGCGCCTGCGCGACGTGCCGCAGGGCAAGCACCCGTTTATCGTGGTGATGCTCAAGCGCGAAGGCCAAACGATCATCCCCGACGGCGACACCCTAATATACGCCGGCGACGAAGCCGTCATCGCCACGCTGGCATCGTAGTGGCTAGGGGTAGCTAATTTGGGAAGGGGTTAGTCATCGTCGACGGCAAAGTCGCGGAGATCGAGGCCTTCGCGTTCGGCTCGGGCCAGGAGCTCTTGGGGCGACTCGTCCTCGATATCCACTACGTCGAGCATGGCGGTCGGAAAGCCCACGCCCGCCGCACTCCCCGCGCGGTCGAGCAGGCTCTCGCACAGCTGGTCAACATCGACTTTAATCTTCACGGTGAATCCTCCTACCGGGCAATCGCGACCGGACAAACCGCACGTCCCAACTGATGTGCAATAAACTCCAGATACGGCCATAATAAAATAATGAACATCAGGGAGGTTACGGATGATGGACAAGCTCACTGCCATGACGGAACAAGTCAGGGATTTTTGTGATGCGCGCGATTGGCGCAAATATCACACTCCAAAGGAACTTGCCATCGGCATAGCGACAGAGTCCTCCGAACTCCTTCAGCTTTTCCGCTTTATGAGCGACGAGCGCATTGCAGAAATGTTCGATAACCCTGATCAGCGCCAAGCCATCGAAGACGAAGTCGCTGACACGCTCCTCTTTCTGCTGCGTTTCGCCGATCTAAACGGAATCGACCTCCCAAAGGCGCTCTCGTCCAAACTCAAACGCAACGGCGAGCGCTATCCCGTCGACACCAGCTCCAGCGAATACAGAAAGGCGGACCACCATGAGTAACGAGTTCGCCCTTCGGCAATACACGCTTCCCCTGCCCCAGCCCTTCGAGACAAGCGAATCGCTGCAAGACTTTGGCACGCCAAATCCAGGGTCGCACCACGACGAAAGCTGGCCTGTTCTCTACATCCTGACCAACAGCAAAAACAAAACGGCGTACATCGGTCAAACGACCAATTATCGACGCCGCATGAAGCAACACGCCGCAAACGTGGACAAAGACTTCGACCGGACCCTTCTGATTGACAATCCGACCTTCAATCAGTCAGCAACATTTGAGTTTGAGAATCGACTTATCGAGCTGTTCTGCGCTGACGAAAAATACCAGGTAACCAACGCCAACAATGGCTATGCCCAGTTCGATTATTTTGAGCGACCTCAGTATCGCCAGAAGTTCAGAGACCTCTGGTCGAAACTTCGCGAAGAGAACTATGCGATCCACCCCATCGAAGAGCTCGAGAACACTGACCTGTTCAAATTCTCGCCCTTCAAAACGCTCACGCCCGATCAATACGAAACGATTGAGGCGATTTACAGGCGGCTCGAGCAAGAGCATGAAGACATTAAACACGGCGGGCCCAAGAAAGAGCGCGTAACCGTCGTGAACGGCGCGCCGGGAACAGGCAAAACAATCCTCGCCATCAGTCTCATGTTCAAAATCAAAAATGAGCCGAACCTTTCCGACCTGCGGGTCGGCTTTGTCACCCCCATGGATTCCCTAAAGAAGACCCTCAGGAAACTCACGCATTTCCTTCCAGGGTTAAAGCCTGGCGATATCTTGAGCCCCAGTGACGTCACAAAAAATGATCGTTATGACATCCTACTTGTCGACGAAGCACATCGACTGGGTAATTATCTAAGTATGGGCTCCGGCATCAAGGCCTTCTATAACACCTGCGATCGCCTCGGCCTTCCGCACACGAGCAACCAGGTTGACTGGATATACAAATGCTGCGACAAGGCGTACCTGTTCTATGACCCCAAACAGCAAGTCCGCGCATCGGGACTCAACCGAGATGGCCTTGAGCAGCGACTCAACCAACTCGAAGAAGCCGGCATTGAAACTGAAGAGTTCAGCCTAAGCACGCAGATGCGCGTGCGTGGCGGCGATGAGTACCTCGATTTTGTCTACGACCTGCTTGACAACAAAGCGTACATGCATGCCGGCATGAAGTTCAAAGAACTCTTTTCATCGCAGCCTTACGATTCGCGAGCCGGGGATCCGAACAGCGATACCCCCAGATACCAGTTTGGAATCGTCGACCAATTTGAGGATTTCTGCTCCCTACAGCAGGCCAAAGAAAAAGAAGTTGGGCTGTCCCGTATGACAGCCGGTTTTGCTTGGAAATGGGAAAGCAAGAGTAATAAAGATGCGTTCGATATCGTCATCGAGAGCATTCCCAAACGCTGGAACTCAACCCAGAAGGATTGGGTTAACTCCGCCAACGCCGTCAACGAAGCCGGATGCATTCATACGGTACAAGGCTACGATCTCAACTACGGATTCGTAATTCTGGGTCCCGACATTTACTACGACACCGACAAGAATGCCGTCTGCGTTAGCGGAGCGAACTTCAAAGATGCTGTCGCAAAAAAGAAGGCGAGCGACGACGACCTGCAAAAGATTATCGTCAACGCCTACTACGTTCTCATGACGCGCGGCATGCTGGGAACGTATCTCTATGTGTGCGACCCCGCTCTCAAGGAGTATTTGTCGCGGTATATCCCGGTGATATAGACCTAGCGACCGCCCTCCCCCATGTAACCATCCTGTAAATCATAGCGGCGCAGTCGAGTTTTACCGAGATGCGGTCGCGCCTGGCGCTCCACTGTGCTAAAGTATCCCGAACGTTCAAACGACTACGAGGGGGAACTAGAAGATGGCACGTGTGCACAACTTCTCAGCTGGCCCGGCCGCACTGCCCACAAGCGTGCTCGCCGAGATCGCCGACGAGATGATGGACTACCGCGGCTGCGGCATGTCCGTGCTCGAGATGAGCCATCGATCTAGCATGTACCAGCAGATCATCGACGACGCCGAGGCAACCCTGCGTCGCCTGCTGAGCATCCCCGACAACTACCGTGTCCTGTTTTTGCAGGGCGGCGCCACGCTGCAGTTTGCGGGCATCCCCATGAACCTCATGCGCCGCGGCCGCGCCGGCTACATCGTGACCGGCAACTTTGCCAACAAGGCGTACAAGGAGGCCGCCAAGTACGGCGAGGCCGTGCTGCTCGCGAGCTCCGAAGACACCAACTTCGACCGCATCCCCGACATGGCCGACATCAACGCGCGTATTGCCGCCGAGGCTGCGGGCGACGGGCTCGACTACGTCTACATCTGCCAGAACAACACCATCTTTGGCACCATGTACCACGAGCTGCCCAATTGCGGCGACGTGCCGCTGGTCGCCGATGTCTCGAGCTGCTTTCTGTCGCAGCCGCTCGACGTTGAGCGCTACGGGCTCATCTACGCCGGCGCGCAGAAAAACGCCGGCGCCGCGGGCGTGACCGTGGTCATCGTGCGCGACGACCTTATCGCCGAAGGCCCGGCCTATGCGCAGACGCCGCAGTACATGGACCTTAAGACCCAAGCCGCCAAGGGCTCCATGCTCAACACGCCCAACACCTTTGGCATCTACGTGTGCGGCAAGGTGTTCCACTGGGTCGAGGAGACCGGCGGACTTGCCGCCATGGCCGAGCGCAACTGGGCCAAGGCCAACCTGCTCTATGATCTACTCGAGCTCAGCGAGCTGTTCCATGGCACCGCGCAGGCCGATAGCCGCTCCATCGCCAACGTCACCTTCCGTACCGGCGATGCCGAACTCGACGCGGCCTTCGTTGCGGGCGCGGCAGAGCACCAGATCCAAAACGTCAAGGGTCATCGCCTCGTCGGCGGCATGCGCGCCAGCGTGTACAACGCCGTCACCATGGAAGACGTGCAGGCACTGGCCACGTACATGAAGGACTTCGAAGCGCAGCATAGTTTGAGTCCGCGATCTAACTAGCCCGCAACCCGCGGGCCGACCAGCCACTTCAAACCACCCTGCTTAGATCAAAACCTGCTAAGGAGTTTTTCCATGCGTAAGATTAAGACCATCGACGACATCACTAAAGACGGCAAAGTCGAGTTTGGCGAGGGCTACGAGTTTGTGGGCACCGCCGAGGAGGCCGACGCTATCCTGATGCGCTCGACCGACCTGCACGGCTACGAGCTGCCCGAGGGCATTCGCGCCATCGCCCGCTGCGGCGCCGGCGTCAATAACATTCCCGTCGAGGAGTACGCCAAGAAGGGCGTCGTCGTCTTTAACTCCCCCGGCGCCAACAGCAACGCCGTCAAGGAGCTCGTCCTGGGCATGTTGGTGCTCTCGAGCCGCGGCGTGGTGCAATCGATGAACTGGGTGCGTGACAACGCCGACGACCCCGAGATTCAGGTCGATGCCGAAAAAGCCAAGAAGGCCTTTGTGGGCCGCGAGCTCAAGGGCAAGCGCATCGGCGTCATCGGCCTGGGCAACGTAGGCTCCAAGGTCGCCAACGCCTGTGTCGACCTGGGCATGGACGTTTACGGCTACGATCCGTTCATTTCCGTCGAGCACGCGTGGGTGCTGAGCCGCGAGGTGCAGCGCGTGGGCACGCTCGAGGATCTGTGCCGCGGCTGCGACTACCTCACCGTGCACGTGCCCAGCAAGGCCGACACCATCGGTATGATCAGCACCGAGCAGATCGACCTGCTGGCCCCGGACGCCGTGCTCATCAACTACGCGCGCGAGACCATCATTGACGAGGACGCCGTCGACGCCGCCCTGCGCGCGGGCAAGCTCAGCTGGTTTAGCTGTGACTTTGCCACGCCCAAGACCGTCAAGATGCCCAACACGTTTATCACCACGCACTCGGGCGCCGGCACCGGCGAGGCCGAGGCCAACTGCGCCGACATGGCCATCAGCGAGCTCAAGGATTACCTGGAAAACGGCAACATCGCACACAGCGTCAACTACCCCGCCTGCAGCATGGGCAAGGCGCGCGCCGCGAGCCGCATCGCCTGCCTGCACGCCAACGTGCCCAACATGATCGGCCAGATCACAGCCATTCTCGCCAAGGACAACGCCAACGTGCAGCGTATGACCAACGAGTCCGCTGGCGAGAACGCCTACACCATGTTCGACACCGACGAGCACCTGGACAGCAGCACCATCGAGGCTCTCAAGCAGATTCCGTCGATGTATCGCGTGCGTGTGATCAAATAGCGCCGGTGCCAAGCCTGCCAGGCAGGCCATGAAGCCCATTCGGCCCCCGTTTTCACGAAACGGGGGCCGATTTTGTTGCTCCGGACGACTTTAAAATGATACCCAGAACAAGTTTTTTCAGATAATCGATAGTGAGGCTCAAGTCGCTAAGCACACCCGCTTTGATAAACAGCTTTATCAGGGACTTTAATAGGTACAAATCGATCTCTATGTGCCGAATGTAAGTTGACTGTCGATTTTCCGAAACAACTTATTCTAGATAGCATTTTTAAGGCCCCTCCAAGGCAAAATCGAAGCCTTTTTTGCGACCAAAACTCTAGTCCGCGCGACCGTTTTCCACCCGCGCGGCTACATTCCTGCCCAATCGATAAAAATCTCCTCACGAAGCCGCCGTTCGAGCTCCTGCTGTCGCGGCGTCTTGTCTTTCAGCGGCACATCGAGATAGGACATGATGAGCTCCATCACCACGCGGAAGGCATCGGAGTCGGCCAGCTGACCATAGGTCATCAAAACGACGGGATATCCCATCGCTTGCAGCGCCGTCGTTCGGTCGGAGTCCGAAATCTTGGATTCTATGGATCCATGAATGGCTTTACCTTGGCATTCAACCAGACACTCTCGGCTGCCGTCCTTATTTGCCAGCAAAATATCGGCATAGCGCCTATCAAGCCCCGAAATCAGACGGGCGCTGCACGTCATACGAATCTCAACGTTATTGGTAAGGCGCAGCCCTTCGCCGCCGCGCAACCTCGAAAGGCTAAACAGCATCGAAGCCTTGACCTCGAGCGGCGATGCCGCGACCCCCGTAATGCATTTTGCGGCACGTGTGAACGATTTAGCACCGCGAAGCCCCCGGATCTTATCGACGTACTCTGAAAGGTCAGAGAGCTCGATCAAGGGAGGTCGTTTCCACAAGTCCGTTGAATCCCCCGAGGCATCCTTTACGTTTTCCCAGCCCAGCCGCGCGTCGCCCCACCGGTCCCCGTATGCCTGCTCAAGTGCCGTCTTTACCTGAGGCGCGATCTTGCACACGGCAAAGGTACCGCACATCTCATACATGCACATGATCAGGCGCTCGTTTGAGACCGAAGAAGCCAGGGTCAGCAGGGTAAAGAGCGGTGACGCGACATCGAGGCCAAACTCTGTCTGCCGCACGGAGTCAAACGGCCTCTCCCCGTTCCAAACATGCCTGACAATGCGATCGCCCTTACGTCCGCAGCTGCCCTGTGCCAACACGTGTAACGGGGTGCCCAGGAAATGCTTGACGAGCGGGTGCTCGCAAAGACGCTCCCTGCGCTGGTCGTCCGCAGAATCGGGCAGGTCCGGCATTATCGCCAAGACCTGTGGGGGTATCCGGTGATACCGAAAGGCAGATATGTCGCACAGTATGTCGTCCATGAAGTGTACGTACCCACTGCATCGTTTGTGAACCCGCTCAGACGGCGAGTGCGATGGCTCGGCCTGCGAACGGTGAATGCTGCTGCGCGCGCGTCGCGAATCTCTCAGGAGGCTTACAATCGGTTTGGAAAGCAGACTGATTGTGAGGTTGCATATGGTTGATGAGGACTTTGCCTGGCGGCTTGCGCAGGAGCTTGTGCGGATCGACAGCTCAGACCCGGGCGCGTATGAGAATGAAATTGAGCGGTATATCAAAGCGCTGGTTGAGGAACGGCTGGCACGGTTGAACTACCCGACACTCGATGCCATACGGATTGAGGAACTCGAGGTACTGCCCGGGCGCCGCAACCTTATGATCACCGTGCCCGGTTTGAGCGACGAGCCACGGCTCGTCTACATCTGCCACATGGATACCGTTACCTTGGGCAATGGCTGGGACGCGGACATCGCACCGCTTGGGGCGGTTGTGCGCAACGACAAACTCTATGGCCGCGGTGCCTGCGATATGAAGGGTGGCCTGGCCTGCGCCATTGCCGCACTGGTCCATACGCTCGAGCGCGTGGCGGCGGATGGCGCGCTGCCACGCCGCGGCTTTTCGCTCATCTGCTCGGTCGACGAGGAAGACTTCATGCGCGGCTCAGAAGCCGCGATCGATGCTGGCTGGGTCGGCTCGCGCGAATGGGTGCTGGACACCGAACCCACCGACGGACAGATCCAGGTGGCGCACAAGGGGCGTACGTGGTTCGAGATTGAAATGGCCGGCGTCACGGCTCATGCAAGCCAGCCTTGGAAGGGCGCAGACGCCGTCGCCGCCATGGCCGAGGTCGTGTGTTCGCTCCGTCGCGCGTTTGCGGCGCTGCCCGCGCACGATGAGCTGGGACCATCGACCATCACGTTTGGCCAAATCGAGGGCGGATATCGCCCCTATGTCGTGCCCGACCGCGCCAAAGTCTGGGTCGACATGCGTCTGACCCCGCCGACCGATACGGCCGCCGCGACGCGCATGGTAGAGCAGGCCATCGCCGTCGCCGAAGCCGCCGTTCCCGGTTGCCATGGCAGCTACACCGTGACGGGCGACCGCCCCGCCATCGAGCGCGACCCGAGCTCTCCCCTTCTAGCAGCGCTCAAGCGTGCCGCCGATGGCGTGACGGACGCGGACACGACCGTCGGCTTCTTTACCGGCTACACCGATACCGCCGTCATTGCCGGCAAGACAGGCAACCGCAATTGTATGAGCTACGGCCCCGGCTCGTTGGCGCTCGCACACAAGCCCGACGAGTATGTGCCCCATGCCGATATCGTTCGCTGCCAAAACGTGCTCATCGCGCTCGCCGATAACGTGCTCTGGGACGCGAATGGACAAGTTGGGGCATAATAAGCCGCGAACAAACCGACTCGCGCGTTAGGACCGCCCATGAAAGCACTTCCGTTTCCCTGCATCCGCCCGGCTCAGGACCGCGTGCTCGAGGCACTGCCTGCAATGGGCAGCATCCTGAGCGGCAACGATGCTCTGCGCGGAGCCATTGCCGATGGTCTGATGCTCAAGGATCCAGGCGCGGCGTATTACGTGTACGAATGCTCGGGCGAGCCGGGTCGCGCGACGGGTGTCGTGGCGATTTGCCCGGTTAACGTACTGACGGGTAGCGACGAGGCTGCCACCGAGAGCGTCGACGCACTCGCCGCCGCGCGCGCGATCGCCGAGCTTAAGGTGCAGCCCCGCCCTGTAACGCTCGCCTACGAAGCCTCGCCCGTCATGGATATCATCCTTGGCGCCGCCAAAGAAGGAGCGCCGCTCTATGCCGTCACCGACCCCGCCGGCATTACGCATCGCGTGTGGAAGGTCAAGCGCGAGGACGCCGTTGCCGCCATCCGCGCCATGCTCGATCAGGCGCCGGAGCCGACGCCGGCAGACGACCCCACCTACGCTGCCGCGCTGGCTGGGGCATCGCAGATTCTGGCCGATGAGGCCCGTGCCGCCGGAACGTACACCGGCAAGGAGCCGTTCAACTTTACCGTTGCCGTGCTCTTCCCCGCCGCGCAGGTCAGCGGCGTCGCGCCGCAAGTTCCGACAGGTCTGCTCACGCACCAGGTCGCGCGGTTCTAGCAAGACCAGACTGCCCAGCACAAAAATCGGCAGCTCAACAAACAGGGGGCGGAGATGCAGCAGGTACATGCATCTCCGCCCCTTTTGCGTCGAGAAGTATGCCGGCGACCCGTGCCGTCGCGCTCGCGTTATCCGCGCTGCGGACCCGCAGTAGCCACGAGCGGTTCAAGCCCCAGCTCGCGCGCGTAATCCTCCTGCGTAAAGACTTCGACCAGCTCAAACGTGTCGGATTCGTCGTCAAACGCAAAGTGTAGCACCGAGCAGTTGCCCGGAACGCGATCGCGTTCATCGGCCGCCGCGCCCTTGGTATGGTCCATGAACTCCTTGATGGCCGATCCGTGGCTCACCGCAAGGACGCACTCGTGGTCCGGGCGTCGCATGAGTTCGGTCAGCGTCGCCACCATGCGCTCGCGCACCTGGATCTGGCCCTCGCCGCCAAATTGACGATAGAAATCGCGCCACGGGCGCTCGGGCATGAGCATCACGCGCTCGGCCTCAAAGTCGCCAAAGAACCACTCACGCAGGCCGTCCAGGCGCTCGTACGCCAAGCCCGGCCACAAGTTGGCGATAGTCTGCTCGGTGCGATGAAGCGTGGAGGTGTAGGCATGATCGGGCTCAATGCCGCGCGCACGTAAAAACATGCCGGCGCGCGCCGCCTGGTCGCAACCCAACTGCGTAAGCGGCGAATCACTCCACCCCTGAATGATACGCTTAAGGTTGAATATTGTCTGCCCATGACGAACCAGATACAGGTCTTTATTCATAGGGGTCCTTTCGTTCGTTACCAATCAAGGAGCGAAAACGCCCCGTCGCAATAGCCAAAATGAAGCACGGCACCGTTGTCGGGTAGCTCTCCCCCGCCAGTCACATACTCAAGAAACTCCTGGCAGGCTGAGCCGTGGGAAACCGCCAGCACGCAGTCGTGCTGCGACCTGGCCATGATGCGGGACAGCGCCGCGACCATGCGCGACCGTAGCTCGCCTTCAGACTCGCCGCCAAAGGCCACCGGATAATCGCCCCAGGGCTGCGGCGGCATCTCGCGATTTGATGTGCCCTCCAGCGAGCCAAAATGCCACTCACGCAGGTCATCGACCAGCTCAATGGAACGGCCCTCGCCAACGATAAGCTCGGCCGTATGCCGCGCCCGGCCCAACGGCGAGGAATACACATGATCAAAGGCCACGCCACGCGCCGCAAACGCCGTACGCGCCGTCAGCGCCTGCTCGCGCCCGCGCGCCGTAAGCGGCGAATCGTGCCAGCCCTGCAAAATGCTCTGCACATTGAGCTCAGTCTGCCCATGCCGCACCAAATACAGATCTGCCACACACCCTCCCCTCGTACCACCACAAAGGGGACAGGAGCCTTTGTGGTGATTTTGCCGCCGGATTGCACCGCAACGACGCACAACTACAGCAGCACGTCGGCAAGCGGACGCTTGGGTACGTGGTGCACCCGCGCCTCGTCGCGCCAATAATTGATGGAGCCGTCGGGGTTGGAATCGATCGCATCGATCACCTGTGTCTCGGCCGGAACGCCAAAGGCCATGATCAGCTTGAGCTCATACTTGTCGTTATCGAGCCCCATGGCATCGATCGCGCGGGGCGTAAAGGCCTTGAACATGCAGGCTGCCACCTCGGGCGTGGCGCTGCGGGCGGCGAGCATCATCGTCTGCGCGGCAATGCCCGTGTCGACCTCGGTAATGGGAGCGGCAGGCTTGCCCGGAACGGCGCGCTCGGCCAGAATCGCGATATAGCCGGTCGGGCGCTCGCCCTCGGCAGGACCCGGCCAATCCTTAAACGCGCCGGCCCATGCAAGCTCGTCAAATACACGCGCGCAGTCCTCTGCACCGCTTACCACATGAAAACGCAGACGCTGAGCATTGGCACCGCAGGGAGCCAGGTGCGCCAGTTCCGCCAGCTCGAGCAAAAACTCGCGCGGCACGCGCATGGACTCGTCAAAGCGACGGCACGTACGGGCACGACGGACCAGCGCATCAAACGCTTCCAGACCGAGCTTTTCGCAACCTTGCTTTGCCATCGATTCGACACTCGACGGTGTCTCGGGAACTGCTTCGTTCATAGGGACCCCCAATACAAGCCAATTGTCCTTAGGAAAATCTAACCTAAAACGTAGGCAATAACGAACAGGGCTGCAATGTTCTACACCTGTTGAATAGAAAATCGCGACGTGGGGAACAACGGAAACAATTCGGGGCCTTTGGGTTACGTTTCGCCCTCCCCGACCCATACGTCAGCGCCCTTAGGGGATACTGGTTGTAACGATCAAGGCTTACGCCGCACGGAAAGGAGACATTATGGGCATCTTTAAGAACGATGACCAAAAATCGAGCCAGTTTGGATTTGACGAGAAAAGCATGGCGGGCAAAGCCGTCAAGGCCGTACGCTGGATCTACGCCATCACGGGCGTCTTAGCACTCATTGCTGGTATCGCGCTGCTTTTTGCACCCGCCAAGTCCCTCGTCTTTTTGACGACCGTCCTGGGTTTTTACTTTGTAATCACTGCTGCCATCAGACTGTTCACTGCCATTTTTGAGCCGCTGCTGCCCACCGGCTGGCGCGTGACGAGCATCATCTCCAACCTACTCATTATCTTGGGCGGCGTCATAATCCTGCGCAACCAGGCCTTCTCGACCGCGACGCTCACCACGATGGTGGTTATCGTGGCCGGCTTTGGCTGGATTGTCGAAGGTGTCATGTCCATTCTGGAGTCCGAGCTTTCGTCCAACCGCGCCCTCGCCATCCTGAGCGGCGCACTTTCCATCATCGCCGGCATGTTCGTGTTTATCTATCCGCTGTGGTCGGCCAAGATGCTCGTCATCTTTAGCGGCGCCGCGCTGCTGGTGTTTGGCGTAACGCTGATTGTTCGCGCTATTCAATTTGGCAAACTGGTGCACTAGATGCCGCGAACGCTCTTTATTGATGCCGACGCCTGCCCAGTCACGCGCGAGTCAATTGACTGCGCGCGGCGGGCGGGCGTCGCCGTTGTTATCGCCGGCAACAGCACGCAAAACCTAGAACGGCACATTCGCCGCGACGACCCGCGCGATGCCGAGCACGCGCGACGCGGCTTTTGGGTCACGACGCTCGACGTGAGCGTGGGCGCCGACAGCGCCGACTTTGCCATTGTCGAACGCCTGCAGGCGGGCGACGTGGTCGTGACGCAGGACATTGGCTTGGCGAGCATGGTGCTCGGGCGCAATGCCGCCGCTATCGGTGTGCGCGGGCGCGTCTACGACAAAGCAACCATCGACATGCAGCTGTTTATTCGCCACGAGGAAAAGAAGGTGCGCCGCGCCGGCGGACGCACTCGCGGACCGGCGGCATTTACCAGCGAAGACCGCGCCCGCTTTAAACGCAACCTCACCGAGCTGTTGCGCTAACCAAGGTAGATTTTTGGGACATGCCTAAAAATCTACCTTTTTGTTTTGGCGATTGACGCGCATCCAACGCCCAAGTCATGGCGGTAGATTTTACGATATACCCCAGTTTTTACGGCCTATCCCAAACATCTACTTAGAGGCCAAAGGCGGAAAGGATGAGACCCCAGCCCGCGCCGATAACGTACATCATAATCAGGAACACGACGTTTTCGCGGGCGCTGCGGTTGGTACGGAACAGCACCAGGTAGCCCACGCCGGCGGAGATAAGCGTGCCGGCGAGCATCGGTGCCAGCTGCAGCGCACCTTCCAGATACAGCTGCGTGATGACGACGCTGGCCGAGCAGTTGGGAATCAGGCCGACAAGCGCCGAGCCCAGAACCGCAAGCGTCTCGTTACCGCGCAGGAACTGCTCAATCGCCGATTCGCCGAACGTCTCGAGCACGGTGACCAGAATCAGCGTCACCAGAAAAATGAATACCGATACCTGTATGGTGTGCGAGATCGCACTGCGGCTAATCGACAGAACGGGCGCGCCCTCGTGGGAGTGGTCGTGGCTGTGGCCGTGGTGGTGCTCATGCTCGCCCGTGTGACCGTGATCATGGCTGTGTCCGTGGTCGCGCTCATGTTCATCTTCATCATCATCGCAACCGCAATGGTCGCGCTCGCATAACTCGTGGATGTGGTCGGCGCTCACGCCCGCCTCGGCCACCTCGTCGATGATGTCACCGCCAGTGTGGTCGTCGTGCGCGCAGTTCACGTGGGCCGGGTTGGCCGCGGTTCCCAGCACGGTACGGCGAATCGCCGCATGAGCGCGAGCATTACGACGCAGGCCGCGAATGGCGGCATCCACGATAAAGCCCGTGGCTAGCGCGATCAGTGCCTTCGAAGCCAAAAGCATCGCCATGGTCTGCACGGGCACCTGCTCGGCAAGCAACAGCGGCAGCATCTCATCGGAGGTCGAAAGGAACACCGCCACCAACGTGCCCAAGGTCACGACACGGCCGGCGTACAGCGTTGCTGCCATGGCCGAAAAGCCGCACTGCGGCACCATGCCCAGCAACGAGCCAACCACGGGGCCCGCGGCACCGGCGCGCTTGATGGCGCCGTTAACGCTGTCACCCGCGACGTGCTCCAGGGTCTCGAGGGCCAGATACGTCACCAACAAAAACGGCACCAGCGACAGCGTGTCCTTGCCGGCGTCGAGCAAAATATCTATCAGTAAATCCATGACGGATGGAACCTTTCGTGTCTTTCGGCAGCATTGTAAAAGTCCTAGCGGTCAACTAGGGTATTGTAGTTGACCTAGGCGTGGTGCCAATAGTTGCCCATGGTAAACTATCATCTCGCCATAACTCAGTAACCCCGAGCCGCGCGACGCGGCCCGTCCAAGGAGCAGCCTATGAACGTTTCGCAAGCACTTGAATACGAGCGTCAGCCGTTTATCCCTATGTTTATCTATGGCGATCACGGTGCCATGGAGTCCGAGCGCCAGAAGGGCGAAGAGGCCCTCAAGGTGCTCGAGACCGAGTATTTTACTGCCGAGGACGACCCCGGCTTCGACTTTGCCACCGTGCGCGACCTGGCCGACCGCAACCGCGACCTTTGCGACCAGATTGGCGAGGCACGCCTGCGCAATGTGACGCCCGCGACGCTCTCGCGCGGCCTGTCCGACGCCGACACCTGCGCCGCTATCGGCAAAATGCAAAAGCGCACCGCCGCGTCCGTTATGCGCGAGATCCGCGGTGACCGCGACGCGCTCGGCGTGGCCTACGCCCGCAAGCCCATCCAGGGCACCGTGCTCGGTATCGACATCGAGACCACCGGCCGTGCACCCGAACGCGGTTATATCATCAACGTCGGCTGGGAGATCATGGAACTCACCAGCGACGCCATCCCGCACGACGCCGAGGCGCACTACTGCGGCCTGCCCGACATCTACCGCGGCGAAGAGGTGCCGCTGTCGAATATCCACCACATTACCTGGGACGACATCGACGGCAAAACGCCCTTCCGCGAGAACAAGGAGCTGCAAAAGCAGCTGCTCAAGCTTATGAAAAAGTACCCGTACATGGCGCATAACGCCGCCTTTGAGGACAGCTGGTTCAAGATTCACCTGGACGGTTACGCCGAGGCACGCCGCGCGGGTAAGATTATCGTCATCGACTCGCGCCAGATCTGCCGCAGCCTGGACGCCGACGTGCGCTCGCTCCCCCGTGAGTCCGCGCCAGCCGCGCTCGAGAACTGGGCACGCCGTCGCGGCACCCTCGCGCCCGACGCCAACGAGCAGCACCTGGGCCTCGACGACACCGACCTCATGCTCCGCACGGTACAGGCCGAGTTCAACCTCAAGAACCTATTCGCGAAATAGCAACGCCTGCGACAAACACTGCTTGCTCACGAGCGGCCTCGCAGCGGGAAACACCGCAGCGGGGCCGCCCTACGTTCCATAGATAGATCTGCCATCACAAATTCTGAACCCTCATTTTGAACGATTTCGGCCAATTCCCGACACGTAATTCGTTGTCGGATGGTGATGCATCGATATCAAATGTGCAGCAATTGAGTTTTTATATGCTATAGCTAAGCTGCGAGAACATTGATTTTAGGCGTGCCAACCCATAATTGCGTCAAGCTTTTGGACAGCATTTGGTTAGGCCCCTAAAACGACTTTCCCACTCAGCGCCATCAACACGGCATTAGCTGACACGATATATACCATGAGTATCGTATTGTCACATACCACTGCAAAAGCGGTCTACCAGGCCGCGCATTCGGCGTCTGCGAAAGACACCAAGCCCTGTAACCCTGCCGCGATTTACGGATCATGTCCCACCGGAACGCTCCTTGACGCAGCCGCAGAATGGCTCACCAAACACAATGTTTCCCTCGACGCAAATGATTCCATCGAGGTGATGGTGTTTGATCGCAGGAATGCGCGCTACGCAATGAACTGTCAATGCCACGTTACGTCAAAACGATTCTCGAACTCACGCTTTATAGAGCTCAAAGATGGCATCTTCATTGTTGGCGTTGAGCTTTGCGCGCTTCAGGCCGCCACCTATCTCCCTTTTCGCGAACTGGTGGAGTACTACTTTGAATTGTGCGGCGTTTACTCCCTTGGAACCGGCTCTTCCACCTCTTATAACGAGCGTTTCGCGCTCACCTCGACCAAGAGGTTGAAACAGTTCTTTAATTCCATTACCAGATGCGACGGTCTGGCCCTTGCCCGAAAGGCGATCCAATGTGTGCGCGACGGATGCCGGTCTCCTATGGAAACGGCCTTTGTCATGATGCTGACGCTGCCCAAAAGCGAAGGAGGGCTTGGTATTAAGGGAATTGAGACCGATTACGAGGTGCAGGTCACCGCTGCCGCAAAGAATCTCACGAGACGCAAAAAGTTCTTTATGGATGCGTATCTAAAGAAATCTCGCACAGACATTGAATACAACGGGTTTTATCATGACGCGGAAGAAGACCGCGCCATCGATGAGGAGCGCAAGAATGCGCTTGCGTCCATGGGATACGGAATCATCACCGTCAGTCGTTATTCCTTTATGCATGCCAGCGCTTTCGTTAGGGTCATGGAGGCGATCCAACGGAAAGAGGGCATACGTCCCTCGCGTCTGCCAAAAGACTTTCAAATCATGCAGGAGGACCTGAGACAGTTTGTGCTCAGAAGGTTTATAGAAGAGAAAAAGCGAATTCAGAAGCAGCTTCGCCAGGATTCCGAAGATCGTCAACGAATCGACCTCGAAAAAGCAACACTCGAAGGCATCACGCTGGATGACCCGACAATAAATGAAGTTCCGGCAATCGATGACATGCAGACTGTCGAATCCGACAGCCCATCATTTGCCCAAATAAGCAGCCTCGCGCCCGAGGGCAGAATCTTCGGGGCCGGAAGCTAGACCGGCTAACAAGGTGGGTACCCTAGCGATGTGCAAAATTGCGAGTATTCAGCAGGGTCGGCCCTCCAGCACCCACAAGTTAATCCAAATGAGAAACAAAAACGCTATCGAACGAGAACGTTAGGCAACATTTGAGGAAGACCTTGTCTGTTTACCGCCCTTGGATAACTCTTGAGCGGCTTTATTTGGCCTGGAATAGATTAACGGACCCCCTATAGTTGCAGAATACTCCAATTTTTGCACGGCGCGGGGGCACCCACCCCGGCATCGGCTATCAAAACCGCTCAGTCCGGAATCTCGTCCACTATTCCCCATCATTTTGTGCGACGAATTACCTGAACGTCATTGACATATGAACATGCGCTCATATAATCGGAAGTAAGTTATATGAGCGCATGTTCATATGAAAGGATATTGCAATGAGCATCCGCGTTGATGAAACGAAACCCGACACCGAGGCCACCGAGCCCGTGATCCCCACCACCTGCTCGCCCGAGGACCTTCCCGACGAGGAGCTTCTCTACGACCTCGCCGACCTGTTCAAGGTCTTCAGCGACACCACGCGTATCAAGATTCTCTATGCCCTCATGGGCCGCGAGCTCTGCGTGGCAGACATCGCCGAAGCGACCGAAACCTCGCAGTCGGCAGTATCGCACCAGCTGCGCACACTCAAGCAGTCGCACCTAGTTAAATTCCGACGCGACGGCCGCAACATTCTCTACTCGCTCGCCGACGACCACGTCTACACCATGCTCAACCAGGGCATGAGCCATATCTGCGAATAGCAACCAACCACGGTACCAGCGCGGCCTGCACCCAAGCCGCAAAAACAGGGAAAGGAACCCACCATGAAAAAGCAGTTTAAACTCGACGAGATCGACTGCGCCAACTGCGCGCGTGAGCTTCAGGACGAGCTGGCCAAGCTCGAGGGCGTTAAATCCGTGTCCGTCAACTTTATGACCCAGAAGCTGACGCTCGAGGCCGATGATGCTGAGTTCGACGAGGTGCTCAACCGCGTTGTTGAGTTTACGGCCGACGCCGAGCCGGACTGCGAGATTATTCTCTAGCCCAGGTTTACGCCAACCTGCAAGGCCGCGCTTGCCGCGGCCTTTGCTCGCGAAATTATATGAGCGAGTGTTCATTCATTCAAATGGGAGGATACGAGTCATGGCCACCGCCGACCCCAAGAAGAAAAAGAAGAAGCGCAAGAAAAAAGAGTCACTCGAGCATAAGCGCAACCGCATCCTGGTAGCGCTGGGCATTTTTGCGGTGGTGTACGCCCTCGAGGAGCTCGGCACCCTCGCCGCCACATTCGGCACCCCGGGCGACATCTACGCCAGCTTCGCACTGTTCCTCGTGCCTTTTTTGATTGCCGGCTACGACGTGCTCCAAAAGGCATACAACAACATCCGCCGCGGCAAGGCGTTCGACGAGAGCTTCCTCATGGCCGTCGCGACCATCGGCGCGTTTGCCATGGTGTTCTTCCCCGATACCGACCCGCACATGGCCGAAGGCGCCGCCGTCATGCTGTTCTACCAGGTCGGCGAGCTGTTCCAGGCATACGCCGTGGGCAAGAGCCGCAAGTCGATCAGCGCCATGATGGACATCGCGCCCGACTACGCTAACGTCGAGCAGCCCGACGGCACGCTCGAACAGGTCTTTCCCGATGACATCGCCGTCGGCACCGTCATCGTCGTCAAGCCCGGCGAGCGCGTGCCTATCGACGGCGTCATCGTCGAGGGCGAAACCCAGCTCGACACCGCCGCGCTCACGGGCGAGTCAGTCCCCCGCCCCGCCAAGTCCGGCGACGATATCATCAGCGGCTGCATCAACATGACGGGCCTCATCCACGTGCGCACCACCAAGCCCTTTGGCGAGTCCACCGTCGCGCGCGTCCTGGAACTCGTGGAGAATGCCAGCGAAAAGAAGGCGCGCACCGAGAACTTCATCACGCGCTTTGCCCGCGTCTACACGCCCGCCGTCACCGGCGCGGCCGCGGTGCTCGCACTTGGCGGCGGTCTGATCACCGGTGCCTGGTCCGACTGGATTCTGCGCGGTCTGACCTTCCTGGTCGTCAGCTGCCCGTGCGCCCTCGTGATCAGCGTACCGTTGAGCTTCTTTGGCGGCATCGGCGGCGCGTCCAAGCTGGGCGTTCTCATCAAGGGCTCCAACTACCTCGAGACGCTCGCCGACGTGGATACCGTCGTCTTCGACAAAACCGGCACGCTCACCAACGGCACGTTCTCGGTCGTCGCGGTGCACCCCGAGGCAGGCTATACCGAGCAGTCGCTACTCGAGGTCGCGGCCCTTGCGGAGTCGTTCTCCGATCACCCCATCGCGCAGTCCGTGCGTTTCGCCTACCAGGGCGAGGTCGACCCCAAGCGCGTGAGCGACTCCGCCAACGACGCGGGCCATGGCGTGACGGCGACTATCGACAGCAAGCATGTCGTCGTCGGCAACGCCAAGATGCTTGCTGCGGCCGGTATCGACGCTCCCAATTGCGAGGTCGTCGGTACGATCCTCCACGTGCTCGTCGACGGCACCTATGCCGGCCACATCGTAATTGCCGACACCATCAAGGTCGATGCGGAGCAAACGATTCGCGACCTGCACGCCGCCGGCGTCAAGCGCACCGTCATGCTCACGGGCGACCGCGAGGAGGTTGCGGCGTCTGTGGCCAAGCAACTCGGTCTCGACGAGTTCCACGCGCAGCTGCTGCCGGGCGACAAGGTCGAACGTGTTGAAGCGCTGCTCGCGGCCGAAAGCGGCAAGGGAAAGCTCGCCTTTGTCGGCGACGGTATCAACGACGCACCCGTGCTCACCCGCGCAGACGTTGGCATTGCCATGGGCGCCATGGGTTCCGACGCCGCAATCGAGGCGGCGGACGTCGTGCTGATGGACGACAAGCCGTCCAACATCTCCCGAGCGATCCGCGTGGCGCGCAAGACCATGACGATTGTTTGGCAAAACATTATCTTTGCGCTGGGCATTAAGCTGCTGATCCTTGTGCTGGCAGCGCTGGGCATCGCCAACATGTGGCTTGCCGTCTTTGGCGACGTGGGCGTGGCGATCATCGCCATCCTGAACGCCATGCGCGCGATGGGTGTCAAGAACCTGTAGCGCCTGTGGTCCCTCCGGCCGGGGCCGGGCTTGGTTTTGAAAACGTCCTCGACCAATGAAACGCCCCCGTTCTGCTCCTTCGGAGCTACGAACGGGGGCGCTTCTGGTCTGCGGAATGTTTTCAAAACCAAGCCCGGCCCCGGCCTGCGGCGACACAGCCGGCGGTTCTTGGGCATCGCTTGCTGGCGGGGTTCCTTGTCTGAGTTGGACTTAGTTGGTGGGGCCACTGATCCCGGTCGCTGTCCCGCGCCGTTCCGGCGCGGGAGGCGCGCCTCTTTGGGGACGCAGAGATAGCCCAGCTGTGGTGACGTCACGCACCGATTGCTGCACTTTGGACTGCGTCGGGCTCGTTATTGTCCGAGCCCCCTCTCCCCTTTTCGCTGGTTCGCGCTTTGCGCGAACTCCGCGCTACTGGGGACCTGTTAGGATTCCGTTGTTGAGTTCGACGTCTCTTCCCTGGCGAGCATCGACCTCAGCTTCTCGAAGCTCTCCTCGCTTAGGCAGTGCTCCATGTGGCAGCCCTCTTGCGAGGCAACCTCTGCCGAAACGCCTGCGTCCTCGAGCAACCGCACGAAAAAGCAGTGGCGCTCCCACATTTGACGGGCAACCTCAAGACCGCGTTCCGTCAGATGCACGTCGCGTTTGCCCATCTCCACGTAGCCGGTGCTCTCCAAGGCCGCCATGGCTTTAGAGACGCTTGCTTTGGTTACGCCCAAGTATTCGGCAACGTCGATCGAGCGCACGATGCCCTGACGTTCCGATAGAACGTAGATCGATTCGAGATAGTCTTCTCCGGATTCACGTAGGGCCATGGGCCGCCTTTCGCGATGGCTTCTAGTTAGCCTTTGGATACTTTTGCTTGATTTACTTTACCGCAAAAGTTGCCCATGTCTTACTACTTTGCCTAAAAGTTAGCCGTGTTTCACAAAACATGCGGGACGAAAACAAAATGGGGACGCCCCGCAAGGAGTGTCCCCAGCTGCCGGCAGAAAAGGAACGTCCCTAAGTGCCGGCCGCAGCTACAGTAGCCCAAAGTGCTTGGCGGCGCTGTAAATGCCGTCGTCGTCTACGGCGGTCGTAACGTAGGTCGCCGCGGCCTTCACGGTATCCTGCGCGTTGCCCATGGCCACACTTGTGCCCACGGCCGAGAACATCGACAGGTCGTTCTCGCCGTCGCCAAAGGCGATCGCCTCGCTCGCGTCGATGCCCAAGCGCTCCAGCGTCGCCGCCACGCCCAGGTCCTTGCCGCCGTTAGCGGGAATAATATCGCAGAACAGATCGCACCAGCGCGTAGTGAGCGAATGCGACACGGAATCGGTCACGATATGCTCGTCGGCCGGATCAACAAAGGCGCAAAACTGGTAGACCGGCGCGTCAAAGGCGTGCTCAAACGGCTCCTCATGGTAGACAATCCCCGCGTTACTGCCAGCCGTCACCACGCGCTCGGACAGGCGGTTCACAAACGAATTCTCGCCCTGCATGCACAGCGAGTCGTAGCGCCCCTCGGCCACCTGGCCCACGATCACCGCAACGTCGTCCGGGTCAATCGGACAGCTGCGGTAAACCCCCTCGGCATCAAAGCAGTGCTGGCCCGAAAGCGTAATGTACGCATCCCAACCCAAGTCGAACAGCCAATCGGGCATCTGGTAGGTCGGACGGCCCGTGGCGATCACGCACGCAATTCCCTGCTCGCGAAAGCTGTCGAGCACCTGCTGCGCCGACGCCGGAATCCGGTGGGTCTTAAAGCTCAGCAGCGTACCGTCGATATCGAAAAACGCGGCTTTGATCATTCTCGCCTACTCCTCGCCCTCGAGCTTTTCGCTCGCCTCGAGCCACGCCATCTCCAGCTCGTCCATGGCAGCGTGAGCCTCGTCGATCTTTGCCTGTTGCTCGCCGAGCGCCGTGTAGTTGGTGGGATCGACCTGGGCCATTGCTGCCTCGGCCTCCTCAACGCGGACGCGCTGCGTCTCCATCTTGCGCTCGAGCGAGCTCACCTCGCGGCGAAGCTTCTGACGCTCGGCGTTGGACAGGCCATTGGGCTGACCGCTCGCCTTGGGCTTATCGGCCGTCGCAGCCGCGGCACCGGTGTCGAACGTGCCGGTCTTGGCACTCGGCGCGCCCACGGGCTCGCCCTCGGCGGTAGCGTTGCACAGGCGCAGGTACTGGTCCACGCCGCCGGGCATATGCGTCAGGTGGCCGTCGAGCAGCGCCCACTGCTGGTCGGTCACGCGCTCCATGAGGAAACGGTCGTGCGTCACCAGGATCAGCGTGCCCGGCCAGCCGTCGAGCAGGTCCTCGACAATCGCCAGCATATCGGTATCCAGGTCGTTGCCGGGCTCGTCCAGGATAAGCACGTTGGGCTCGTCCAGGATCGTCAGCAGCAGCGACAGGCGACGGCGCTGGCCGCCCGAAAGATCGCCGATGCGACTCCAGAGCTGCTGTGTCGTAAAGCCCAGGCGCTCGCAAAGTTTCTCGGGCGAAGTCTCCTTGCCGTCGATGACGTAGTACTTCTTATAGTTGCCGAGCACCTCGCGGATCGTGTCACCCATGTAGGGCTCGAGTTCCTCGAGCTGCTGCGACAGAACGCCAAAGCGCACCGTCTGGCCAATCTTCACACGGCCGCGCGTGGGCTCAATCTTGCCCTGGATCACGTCGAGCAAGGTCGACTTGCCGGCGCCGTTCTCGCCCAAAAGACCATAGCGGTCGCCCGCGCCGATGAGCCAGGTCACATCGGTGAGCACCTGCTTGGGCGCACCATCGGTATCCGCATAGCCGGCATCCACGTCGACCACGTCGATAACCTGCTTGCCCAGGCGGCTCACCGCCAGGCGCTTGAGCTCCAGCTCGTCACGCACGGGCGGTACGTCGGCGATCAGCTCGCGAGCAGCCTCAACGCGAAACTTGGGCTTGGTGGAACGCGCCTGGGCGCCGCGGCTCAGCCACGCGAGCTCCTTGCGCGCCATGTTGCGACGGCGCTCCTCGGTAACGGCGGCCATGCGGTCGCGCTCCACGCGCTGCAGGATATATGCCGAGTAGCCGCCCTCGAAGGGATCGACCTGGCCGTCGTGGACCTCCCACATGCTGGTGCAGACCTCGTCCAAGAACCAGCGGTCGTGCGTGACCACGAGCATGGCGCCCTGGCCGCGCTGCCAGCGGGCCTTTAAGTGGCGCGCGAGCCAGTTGATGGTGCGCATGTCCAGGTGGTTGGTGGGCTCGTCGAGCATGAGCACATCGTAGTCGCCGATCAGCAGGCGCGCGAGGTCCACGCGACGGCGCTGACCGCCCGAGAGCTCGCCCACCATGCCCTCCCAGGGCACATCGCTAATAAGACCGGCCAGAATCTGGCGCGTACGCGGACTCGACGCCCACTCATACTCGGGCGTGTCGCCCACAACGGCATGATGCACGGTATCGGTGTCGACAAGCTGATCCTTTTGGCCGAGTAGACCGATCGTGGTGCCGCGGCGGTGCGTCACGCGTCCGTCATCGGGCTCCAGCGTGCCGGCGAGCACGCTCAGCAGCGTCGACTTGCCGTCGCCGTTTTTACCGACAATACCAATGCGGTCGCCCTCGCCCACGCCGAGCGTCACGCTATCGAAAATATGCTTGGTGGGAAACTCTAGGCTGATGGAATCGCATCCCAAAAGAATCGCCATATGCCCTGCTCCTTCGTAGAGATTCAACGTTGTCCATGATAGCAGCGAAAAGGCGGGGCGCACACGACACAAAAAGGCGGGCCATCTCCCGCAAGAGATGACCCGCCTCTCCAATCAGTCCCGTGGCGACCGTGGCCGCCGCGGGCCTCAAGCATGTCCCGGACTAGGAGAACATGCCGGTGAGGTAATCATTCAGCCGCTTATCCTTGGGCCGTTGGAAAATCTCGTCAGTCTCGTCGTACTCGACCATATCGCCCATGTAGAAGAACGCTGTGCGATTGGACACGCGCGACGCCTGCTCCATGTTGTGCGTCACGATGACGATGGCGCGGTCGGCAACGATCGATGACATGAGGTCCTCAATCGCCAGCGTCGAGATGGGGTCGAGCGCCGAGCAGGGCTCGTCAAAAAGAATCACGTCGGGGTTGAGCGCCAGCGTGCGCGCGATGCACAGGCGCTGCTGTTGACCGCCCGAAAGCGCGTAGGCGCTCTTGTCGAGCTTGTCCTTGACCTCGTCCCACAGCGCCGCGCCGCGTAAGCTTTCCTCGACCATGCGATCGAGCTCGTCACGGTCGGTGATGCCGTGGCGCTTGGGCGCAAACGTGATGTTGTCGCGAATAGACTTGCGGAAGGGGTTGGGCTGCTGAAACACCATGCCAATGGAGCGACGCAGCTCGTAGGTGTTCTCTGTCTTGGTGTTCACGTTGCGCCCGCGGTAGTTGATCTCGCCCTCCACGCGGCAGCCACGAATCTCGCGATTCATCAGGTTGAGGCTGCGCAAAAAGGTCGACTTACCGCAGCCCGAAGGCCCGATGAGCGCCGTGATCTCGCCCTTATGGAAGTCGAGCGACGTATTGTGCAGCGCATGGTGGTCGCCATAGTACACGTTGACGTCCTTGGCGGAGAGCACGACCTCGTCGCTCACGGCCTTGCCGCTCACGCGCACGCGCCTCTCGCTCTCCCCCACGCTCGACAGAAAGTCCTGGGTGTCGGACGATGCCGCCTCGGTTGCGGGCGTTGCATTCATATCGCTCATTCGGCCGTCATCTTCCTTGCCAGTTGCTTGCCCACGATACGGGCGACTACGTTAAACAGCAGCACGCAGGTCATCAGCAGTGCGGCGGTGCCCCAAACGATCTGCTGGGCCTCGGGGCTGCCCTCGCCATAGATCTTGTAGATGTGCACGGCCAGCGACTCACCGGGACGGAACACGTTCCAGGCGCAAGTGGGGCTCGACAGGTTAAAGCTCAAGAAGTTCAGACGCACCGGCGAGCTCATGCCCGAGGTAAAGAGTAGCGCCGCGGCCTCACCAAACACGCGGCCGGCCGAAAGCACGATGCCGGTCACGATGGCGGGCATGGCCTCGGGAATCAGGATGTGCAGTGTGGCCTCCCAGCGAGTGAGGCCCATGGCCAGGCACGCATCGCGCTGGGCCTGCGGCACGTCCTCGAGCGCCTGCTGAATCACGCGCACCAGGATGGGGATGTTGAACATGGTGAGCGCGACGGCGCCGGAGATGATGGAGTACTTCCAGCCCAGCTGCACCGAGAACACCAGCAAGCCGAACATGCCTACGACAATGGAGGGCAGCGAGGACAGCGTCTCGATGGCGGTCGAGGCGATGTCGCGAATAGGCCCATCGGGCGCGTACTCAACCAAAAAGACCGCGCCGCCCAGGCTGATGGGCACCGAGATGATCAGGGTGATCAGCAGCAGATAGAACGAGTCGAACAGCTGGTAGAGCACGCCGCCCTGCGTTCCGTTGGCGCGTGCGGGCTGCGTGAGAAAGCCCGGCTGGAACAGCGTCGAGATACCCTCGAACAGGATGTAGGCCACCATGGAGACGACGATGAGCATGACGATGGCGACGATCGCCGTCAGCACGCCCGTGGCGATGCGGTCCTGCCTTTGGACACGCCCGAGTCTCGCCTCGTCGATATGGATGCGCGTGTTAGCCACGAGCCTTCGCCCCCTTGCGGCCAATGAGATGGATGATCAGGATGAAGATGAGGCTCATGCCCATCAGCAGAAGACCGAGCGCCCACAGGACGTCGTCCTGGGCCGAGCCCTCGGCATAGACCGCCATGGACGTGGTGAGCGTGGTGGTGATGGTGGAGGCCGGCGACAGCAGCGACGTCGGCATGGCCTCGATACCGCCGATAACCATGCGCACGGCGAGCGTCTCGCCAAAGGCGCGGGTCATGCCAAGGATGACCGCGGTCATGAGCGAGGGCATGGCGCTCTTGAGCACCACGTGCCAGATGGTCTGCCAGCGGGTGTAGCCCAGCGCGAGCGAACCCTGGCGGTAGCTGTCGGGCACGGCACGCAAGCCGTCGACCGAAAGCGTGGTCATGGTCGGCAGGATCATGACGGCCAGCACGATGGCGCCGGGCAAGATGCCCAGACCCGTGCTCACATGGAAAACGCTCTTCATAAGGCCGACGACCACGTGAAAACCGATCAGGCCAAAGACGACCGAGGGAATGCCGGTCAAAAGCTCAATAAGCGGCTGAAAGACCTTGGAGCCAAACTTAGGCTGGATCTCGACCGCAAAGATGGCAGAGCCGATGGCGATGGGCAGCGCGATGAGCGTGGAGAGCACCATGACCGCAAACGAGGTGACGATCAGGGGCAGGGCGCCGGTATAGGGCAGGCCGTTTTCGGCTGTGTTGGCCAGGTCCCACTTGGTGCCGGTGAAAAACTCGACGACCGAGACGCCGTCCTTGACAAAAGCCGAGAGGCCCTTTTGGGCGACCATAAAGATGAGCGCGGCAACGACAAGCGTCACGAGCGCTACGCACGCGCCCGTGACGCCCAGGCCCACGTTCTCAAGGTCGCGCTTTGGCAGCTGTTTTGCCATTGCAAACCTTTCCGGGGCGATTACTTATTTAGCAGAGACCTTGCCGCTGGCGTCCTTGACGACCTTCATAGCAGAGACGGGGATGAAGCCCTGCTCCTCGACGAGCTTGCCCTGGACGTCGTCGGAAAGCATGAACTCCAGGAAGGCCTTGGTGGCCTCGTCGGCGTCCTTGGAGCAGTACATGTGCTCGGTCGCCCAGATCTTGAAGGAGTCGTCGGTGACGTTTGCGCTCTTGGGCTCCACGCCCTCGACCTTGATGGCGTTGAACTTGGAGTCGTCGAAGTGCGAGAAGTCGAGGTAGGAGATGGCATTGTCGGTGCTGCCCATCTGAGTCTGGACATCGCCGGACTTGTCGAGCTCGGCGTCGCCCTTAAAGTCGACAGCCTCGTCGCCAAAGACGGCAGCCTCGAAGGTGGCGCGGGTACCGGAGCCGGCCTTGCGGTTGAGAACGACGATAGTAGCGTCGTCGCCGCCGACCTCCTTCCAGTTGGTGATCTGGCCAGAGAAGATGCCCTTGAGCTGCTCGAGGGACAGGTCGTCGACCTTGACGTTCTTGGAGACGACGGGGCCCATGCCCACGACGGCGACCTCGTGGTCGACGAGGTTCTTGACCTGGTCGGCCTCGAGCTTGGTCTCGGCGAAGACGTCGGAGTTACCGATGGTGACGGTGCCGGCGGCGACAGCGGTCAGGCCCTTGCCCGAACCGTTACCCGAGCCAGAGACGGAGACGTCCGGGTTGGCATCCATGAACTTCTCGGCAGCAGTCTCGACGAGAGCCTGGAACGAGGAAGCGCCGTCGTAGGTCACCTCGCCGGAGACGGACTCGGCAGCAGCGGCGCTACCCTTGTCGGCGGCATCGGATGCGCCGG
>URIE01000002.1 GCA_900547805.1 uncultured Collinsella sp. | reverse complement strand
CATAGGATGAGAGTGGATAATCTCCCGGTTTGAGCCTGCATCCAAGCTTAAAGTGGGAGATTATCCACTCTCGTTTCGTTTGTTGATTTCGATGCCTACATTTGTAGGAACAGTTCGTGGAGGCGGGTGTCTTCGTCGAGCTCGGGGTGGAAGGTTACGCCGAGCTGGTTGCCCTGGCGGGCGGCGACGATGCGGCCATCGACCTCTGCCAAGGCCTTGGCGTCGCCGTGGACCTCGACGATGCGGGGCGCGCGGATAAATGTCAGCGGCACTTCACCGTCGATGCCGTCTACCTGTCCCTTGGTGCGAAAACTGCCGAGCTGTCTGCCATAGGCATTGCGCTCAACGAGCACATCCATGGTTGCCAAACGCGGCGTGCCCTTATCGTCATGAGCGGCAAGGTCGTGAGCCAGCAGAATCAGGCCGGCGCAGGTGCCCAGGACGGGCATGCCTTCAGCGATACGGGTACGAAGCTCCTCGAGCATGCCCAACTCATCAAGCAGTTTCCCTTGAACGGTAGACTCGCCGCCGGGAAGTACCAGACGGTCAAAGTTCTGCTTCAAATCAGCCGCCTGCCTCAGCTCAATACAGCGTGCGCCCAGCTCAGATAGCCTTGCCTCATGCTCGGCAAAAGCGCCCTGGACCGCCAGCACGGCGACCGTTTGGTCTGCATAATCGCTCATGTGCGATCCTTTCTGCTGGACTAGCGCCCGCGCTCCTCCATGATGATCTCGATTTCGTCGGCGTTGATGCCCACCATGGCCTCGCCCAGGTCCTCCGAAAGCTCGGCGATGAGCTTGGCGTCGGTGAAGTTTGCCACGGCCTTGACGATGGCGGCGGCGCGCTTGGCGGGGTCGCCGCTCTTAAAGATGCCCGAGCCAACAAAGACGCCCTCGGCGCCCAGCTGCATCATCAGCGCGGCGTCGGCGGGGGTCGCGACTCCGCCGGCGGCAAAGTTTACGACGGGGAGCTTGCCCGTGGCATGGACCTCGCGCACCAGCTCGACCGGAATCTGCAGCTGCTTGGCTGCCTCAAAGAGCTCGTCGTCGCGCAGGGCAACAACGTCGCGGATCTGCTTTTGGATCTTGCGCATATGGCGCACGGCCTGAACGACGTCGCCCGTGCCCGGCTCGCCCTTGGTGCGAATCATCGTGGCGCCCTCGGCAACACGGCGCAGCGCCTCGCCCAGATCGCGGGCGCCGCAGACAAACGGGACGTCAAACTGGGTCTTGTCGATGTGATAGACATCATCGGCGGGGGAGAGGACCTCGGACTCATCGATGTAATCGATCTCGATGGCCTGCAGGACCTGCGCCTCGACAATGTGACCGATGCGACACTTGGCCATAACGGGGATGGAGACGGCCTCCTGGATGCCCTTGATCATCTTGGGATCACTCATGCGCGAGACGCCGCCTGCGGCGCGGATGTCGGCCGGGATATGCTCGAGCGCCATGACGGCGCAGGCGCCCGCCTCCTCGGCGATGCGTGCTTGCTCGGGCGTGGTGACGTCCATGATGACGCCGCCCTTGAGCATCTGCGCGAGTTCGCGATTGAGTTTGACGCGATCGGCCTTGCTGGTCTGTTCTGCCATGGTTGCTCCCTTGGTTGGCATGTACATTGCTTGACGGAACATCCTATCGGGGAGCTGGGTATGGCGAAATACTCAGTTTTCGAGATAATAACAAGGTCAGACTAATGCCAGATTGAATGATTCGATAAGGTCAGGTGATAGACCCATGCTTGACTACAATTTGGAAAATCGCGGCGAAGCATCGCTTTATGAGTATGTTTACCAGCAAATTCGCGATGATATTGTTGCTGGCCGTATTGCGGCGGGGGAGCATCTGCCGTCTAAGCGCGCCTTTGCGAGTCATTTGGGTATCAGTGTCATTACCATCGAGAATGCATATAGCCAGTTGCTTGCCGAGGGCTATATTTGCTCGATGCCGCGTCGTGGCTACTACGCGTGCGAGCTTCCGGATGCGCCGGTTTTGGCTTTTGCTGCGGGGGATATCGACCGAGATGCTGTCCCTGTTGGTCCCAGCGCGCATGATGCCATGGGGCAGGCAGAGCGATTCGACGCACTTTCTCCTTCCGCCTTGGAGGCGGCGCGGCTTTGGCAAAGTGCGCTACGGGCGACGCTGACGTCCGAAGACGAACGTGAAATCTTTTCGCCCGCACCGGCGCAGGGCACCGCTCGACTGCGACGTGCGATTGCGCACCATCTGCGCGGGACAAGGGGCATGAATGTCGACCCCGACAACATCGTTATCGGTGCGGGCGCCCAGCTGCTCGATACCATGTTGGTTCAGTTGCTTGGCGCGGACAAGGTGTATGCCGTCGAGGATCCAGGCTATTTGCGCTTGACGCGCATCTATCAGGCCATGGGTTGCGAAGTGCGGCATATCCCGTTGGATGCTGAGGGCGTGGACTTGAGCGCGCTGCAGAAAACCGGGACCGATGTCCTTCACCTGATGCCGTCTCATCAGTATCCGACCGGTCTTGTGACGAGCATTGCACGTCGCTATGCGTTGCTGAGCTGGGCCGCCGAGCGGCCAGGTCGGTATCTCATCGAAGACGACTTTGATTGTGAGTTTCGCCTTGCCGGCAAGCCGATTCCCGCGCTCGCGTCGATCGATGCCGCCCAGTCGGTTATCTACACCAACACGTTTTCGAAGAGCCTTTCATCGGCGTTGCGTTTGGCGTACATGGTGCTGCCCGATGAGCTAATGGAGAGGTTTAAACGCAAACTTGGTTTCTACGCCTCGTCGGTAAGTTCTGTTGATCAGGTTGCCTTGGCGCGTTTGCTGGAATCGGGTGATTACGAGCGACATGTGAACCGCGTGCGCGCTCGTGCTCGTGGGGCGCGTGATGGCCTGGCGGCGCTTGTACGGAAAACGTTTCCGGCAGGGGAGGTTTCGATCGATCATGCAGACGCGGGCCTTTACTGCACTGTTGCCCTGGCCGAGGACAAGGCAGGGGAGAGTTTCGCGAAGGCTCTCGCTGACGCTCGTATTTCCTATGTCAACATCGCCGATTGCCTGTGGACGGGTGATCGGGCATCGACTAAGAACGCTCCATCTCGCGTCCTCATACAATACGACGACCTGAGCTCTCAGTCGCTCAGTGTTCTTCAGGAGCAACTGCAATAAGCCAACGAAAAGGCCCGAACCAATACGGTCCGGGCCTTCTTCGAGCTAGAGGTTATGTCTCAGGCAGTTGGCTTAGCCAAAGTAACGCTTGAGCAGGCCGGCGAAAGCCTTGCCGTGGCGAGCCTCGTCGCGAGCCATCTCGTGCACGGTGTCGTGGATGGCATCGAGGCCAGCGGCCTTGGCGCGCTTGGCAAGATCGGTCTTGCCGGCGGTGGCGCCGTTCTCGGCCTCAACGCGCATTTCGAGGTTCTTCTTGGTGGAGTCGGTCACGACCTCGCCTAGGAGCTCAGCGAACTTGGCGGCGTGCTCGGCCTCCTCGTGGGCAGCCTTCTCCCAGTACAGGCCGATCTCGGGATAGCCCTCGCGATGAGCGACGCGAGCCATGGCCAGGTACATACCGACCTCAGAGCACTCGCCCTCAAAGTTGGCGCGCAGATCGGCAACGATGTCCTCGGAGACGCCCTCCATCTTGGCGACGCCCACGACGTGCTCGGCAGCCCACTCGAGCTGGCCCTCCTCCTGCTTCAGGAAGCGAGAGCCGGGAACGCCGCACTGGGGGCACTTGAAATCCTCGGGCAGCTGGTCGCCGTCGAACTCTTCCACATAACCGCAAACGGGGCAAACAAACTTCATGATTCGATCCTTTCGATCGATGGCGATGGTGCGCTCGTCCGGTCCCGTAAGGGCCCTCTCCGGACGTGCGTCTTGACGAGTTCTATTATCCATAAATGAGACCGAATGTGAAGCCTATTAGGAATGATTTTTAATAAAACAATTTAAGCATGTGTAGATGTTGATTGATTAACGATTGCTAGACCTCGTGCGACCTCCGATGAGTACAATCGGTCGAGCAAATGTTGACCAATCAACAAATGAAGGAGCTTCCTTTATGCATCTAGCCCGCCGCGCCTGGTGCCGAACGTATCAAACGGTTTTTCGCATCGCATTGCCGGTGCTGCCCTATACCGAGCCACGCATTTTAGAGCACGCTGAGGAAGTGCCCGCAGTGCTTCAAAAGCGTTCAATACACCATGTTCTTATCGTGACAGATCCCGGCATTGCCCGTCTGGGGCTCACGGCGCCGCTCGAGACAGCGCTCGCGTCCAAGGGAATTAGCGCTGCGGTCTATGCCGAAACACGTGCGAACCCCACGGTCTCAAACGTGGAGGAAGCGGCATCTCTGTATCGAGAGAGCGCCTGCCAGGCCATTATCGGCTTTGGCGGCGGTTCGGCCATGGACTGCGCCAAGGGCGTGGGCGCGCGCATCGCGCAGCCAAAGAAGCCCATCAACAAGATGCGCGGCCTGTTGCGTATCCATCGTCGCCTGCCGCTGCTCATCGCCGTTCCCACCACGGCGGGCACGGGAAGCGAGGTCACGCTTGCAGCGGTAATTACCGACGACGAGACGCACTACAAGTATCCCATTAACGACTTTGTGCTGATCCCGCGCTTTGCGGTGCACGACCCCGAGTTTACGCGCGGCCTGCCCGCCTCCATTACGGGGCAAACGGGCATGGACGCCCTGACACATGCCGTCGAGGCCTTTATCGGGCGCAGCACCACGCCCTATACGCGCAAGATGGCGCGCCAGGCGGTGCAGCTCATCCACGACAATTTGCTCGAGGCCTATGAGCACGGGGAGAACATGCGTGCGCGCCGCAATATGCTTTCGGCGGCGTATAAGGCGGGTGTTGCCTTTACGCGCTCCTATGTTGGATATGTGCATGCCATCGCACACAGCTTGGGCGGGCGTTACGGGATTCCGCACGGCTTGGCCAACGCTATCATCCTGCCGCATATGCTTCGTGCTTATGGCGAAGCTGCTGCTCCTAAACTCGCCGATCTCGCCCGCATGGCCGGTATCGCGCCGGCTAACGCGCAGGACAGCCTGGCGGCCGAGGCCTTTATCGATTGGGTCGACCGCATGAACGCCGCCTTGGGCATACCCAAATATGTGACGGGCATTCGCCACTCCGACATTCCCGAAATGGCGGCGCATGCCGATGCCGAGGCCAATCCCCTGTACCCCGTTCCGCTTTTAATGGACCGTTTGGAACTCGAGCATATGTACGAAGTTGTCGCAGGTGGTATGTTTGAGGGCGAGAACTAGGAGGGTTCATGAACACCGAGGAAATCGCGCGCATCGTTGCCGATCAGCGCGCCTATTTTAAGACGCACGCCACGTTTGATGTCGATGCTCGACGTCGTGCGCTCGTGAGTTTACGCGATGCGGTGCGGGCCCACGAGGCCGATATTGCCCATGCGCTCAAGACCGATTTGGGTAAGTCACATGACGAGGCGTATATGTGCGAGATCGGCACCTCGCTTTCCGAGATTCGACATCAGATTGCGCATGTGGCCCGATGGAGCCGTGCCCACTTGCGCCCGTGCGACCTCGCCAATGCTATTAGTGTGTGCAAGACGCAGTCCGTGCCCTATGGCGTCACACTCATCATGGCCCCCTGGAACTATCCGTTTTTGTTGACGCTCGAGCCGCTCGCTGGCGCCCTTGCCGCGGGCAATACCGTGGTCATCAAGCCGAGCGCCTATGCGCCGGCTTCAAGTGCGGTGCTCAAGCAGATTTGCGAGGAAGCGTTTAATCCGCGCCTGGTGACGGTCGTCGAGGGCGGCCGTGCCGAGAACGAGGCGCTGCTCGATGAGCGCTGGGACAAAATCTTCTTTACCGGCAGCGTTCCGGTCGGCAAGCTTGTCATGGAGCACGCGAGCAAAAATCTCACGCCCGTGACGCTTGAGCTGGGTGGCAAGAGCCCCTGCATCGTGGACGCCTCCGCAAATCTGAAGGTCGCGGCGCGGCGTATCGCCTTTGGTAAGTGGCTCAACGTGGGCCAGACCTGCGTGGCGCCCGACTATCTGCTGGTTGACGCGCGCGTGCACGACGAGCTATTGGGCCTCATCAAGGAGGAAGTCCGCCGCATGTTTGGCGAGCACCCGCTCGACAACGAGGACTACGGCCATATCGTCAACGCCAAGCATTTCGCGCGCGTGCGCGGGCTGATCGATCCCGACAAGGTTGTGCTGGGAGGTGCGGCACGCGAGGCCTCGCTCAAGATTGAGCCGACGATCCTGGACGGCGTGACGCCCGAGGATGCCGTGATGCAGGAGGAGATTTTCGGCCCCATCTTGCCGGTGCTGACGTTTGAAGGTCTAGACGAGGCCGAGGCGTTTATTATGGAGCGTCCGACGCCGCTGGCCCTGTACATCTTTAGCCGGGACCGCGCGGTGCAGCAGCGCTTTGTGCGCTACGTGCCCTTTGGCGGCGGCTGCGTTAACGACACGATCATGCATCTGGCTACGAGCCATATGGGCTTTGGCGGCATGGGCGCAAGCGGCATGGGACAGTACCATGGCCGTGAAAGCTTCGATGCGTTTAGCCACAAGAAGAGCATCGTGAGCAAGGCAACCTGGCTGGACGTGCCGTTCCGCTATGCGCCCTACGCAAGCTGGAAGCACAAGTTCGTGCGCATGTTTGTGCACTAGAAAAAGGCGCGGGCAATACGAACAGGTGTTCCTATTGCCCGCCATTTGCGTTAGACTACTGCCACGGGGTACGGATGGGCCAACTCCCTTTAGAAGGGAATTGGTATGAGCGTAAGCGATGTTATTTCGTTATTGGCGTTGTTAATCGCGGCTATCGAACTCGGCCTGTTTATCGGCCGAACGAAATAGCCGCCCCCGCGTAAGCGAAGACGGCCACTTCTCACGATGTAAACGTGTATCGGAGTTGGCAAGACCCGCTGCCACGGGTGCCATCCGTGCTCCTATCTTATCTGCAAGTGCTCTGGCATGCAAGCGTTGCGACAAACGGTCGAAAAGACCCGGGTTGGTCTATTTGTGTCCGCACGAGTTCGTAGACTTCTCAATAAGGTTAAGTGCCGGTTATTCCGGCCGTTAGAGGAGCTGCCATGTACGAGCCTTCACGTGTTCTTTTATCGTTTCACATCGCTGGATTTCAGTATGCCGACGGCGCATTGGTTCTGGGCGATCTGAAAGCGGGCGATAAACTGACACTGTGTGCCGAGCGCGATAATCCCCACGATCCCGAGGCGGTCGCGATCTATTTCGGCAAGATCAAGCTCGGCTATGTTCCGGGAAACGAGGTTGGCCCGCTGTCCGTGATGATGTATTACGGGCACGAAGATGTGTTTGAAGCCCGCGTGCAGCAGGTTGCGCCCGAGCGCAGCCCCTGGCATCAGGTGCGCGTTGGCCTTTATGTGGCGGATGCCCGCTAGCCGCTAGGGGAGGCTGTCATGTTTGATGACGACGACCTGTTTGATCTGACGGATGAACCGTTTGAGTGGGACTTGCTGCTCGATGACGATGAGCTGGAGCAGGATCGAGAAAAGCGGAAGGATAAGAACGCACGGGACGACGTATCGAAGAAGAATGACAAGCGCCGCCGTGGACTGTTTGGCGGGCTCTTTGGGTAACCGCTGCGCCAAAGCGTCTGTATACTAGGCACGTGTTAGACGCGTTGCGAAATGAGGACACAGACGATGATGTGGTTTACCGCCGACCTGCACCTGGGCGATACGAATATCCTGCACGATATGGATCGGCCGTTCGCCTCGGTCGAGGAGATGAACCGCAAGGTTATTGACGCCATTAACGAGTGCGTTGCTGCGGACGACCGCCTCTATATCCTGGGAGACTTTACGTATCGCTTGCCCATGGCGGAGGCCGTGAACCTACGCGAGCGTATTGCCTGTCAAAACGTGACGCTCATCCGCGGTAACCATGACGGCGATTGGGAAGATCCGGACGCACCGCATATTTGGGATGATGTGCGCGACTACCTGGAGATTGCCCCCGGCTATGCCAAGGGACATCGCCTGGTTTTGAGCCATTACCCCATGCTCAGTTGGAACGGCAAAGCGCGTGGTGCCATTATGCTTCACGGGCATATCCACAGCAGGGGGGACCGTACCAACGCGCGCAACCGTGATCGCGAGCGTCCCGTTTACCGCTACGATGTTGGCCTCGACGCCAATGGCTACAAGCCCGTAAGTCGAGATCAGATCTTGAGCTTCTTTGGACTGTAATTGGAAGTGCAGGTAGAATGAACGCGCCGCGCGGATGGTCTGCGCGGCGCGTTTTAATAGGAGCGATGATTCCATGAGGGCTATCCAGCGCATTAACCACAACGCTGCCATCTGCGAAGATGGTGCGGGGCGTCAGCTTATCGCGTTGGGTCGCGGTATCGGCTTTGGCGATATGCCCCACGAGGTCGACCTGGATGTCATCACCCGCACCTTTTACGGCGTCGATTCAAAGTACCTGGCGTTTATCGACGAGGTTGATCCCGAGGTGCTGGAGTTTTCTGCTCAGCTGGCAGATATCGCAACCGGGCAGCTCTCGTACGAATTGAGTCCCAATCTGCCCATTACGTTGGCCGACCATATTCAGTTTGCCATTAAGCGCGCTCGTGAGCACATGGTGGTATCGTTGCCGCTCGAGCGCGATCTGGAACAGTTGCACCCCATCGAATATCGCTTAGGCGAGCTGGCTGTTCGCGGTATTAAGAAAACCTTTGCCGTCCGCATGCCCAAGAGCGAGGCCGCGGGTATCGCCATGTCGATTATCAACGCGGCAGTTAAGCCAAGCGAGCGGCGCGTACTTGCCGAGCAGCAGGAGGAGCGCCTGCTCGACATGACGGTCGCAATTATTCAGGAAGAGCTCGGCGTGACGGTCGATCGTACGTCGTTCGCCTTTACCCGCTTTGCCACTCATGTACGCTATCTGCTCGACCGCGTGGCAAAGAAAGAGCCCATCGATACCGAGAATTCCGGTCTCTACGACGTGCTCGTGGAGCAGTATCCGGCGGCATCGCGTTGTGCCCATCGTGTCGACGAGCTGATTCAGGAGACCTTTGGCGAGGCGTTGGCGCAAGAAGAGCTTGTCTACCTGATCATGCATGTGAATCGCGTGGCTCCTTCAAATGCAGATACAAATGCAGATAACTAGTAGGGGCGACTAAGCGTTTCAAATCTGTCTCGGCAACCGTTCGCGGGCTCTTTGCTACCGTTTGTCAGTAATCTGAGCCGCAGCGAACGCGTTCACCGCATATACTCGCCATGTGTTGGGTGTTACTCACGGCGCAGCTCCGAGAGGCACTACCGATTCTGCCGAGGTCCGTATTGGGTCTCTGTCGGTTGTGCGCGGGGCTTTTTTCATGTCGATCCACCCGGGAATCACATGCAATGAAATCTCTTGCCAACGGGCATCGCGCGCTGCGCAGGCGCGAGCGGAATCGTGTGCCTTGGCGCGGTGAAGTCCCACGGGCTTTTAGTTGGAAGAGAAGGGATTCGACATGGCTGTCGATAACAAGAAGATTGCCGAGGACGTGCTTGCTGCCGTCGGCGGCGCCTCCAATGTGACGAACGCGACGCACTGCATGACTCGCCTGCGTCTGAACCTCAAGGATCAGTCCATCCCCAATGACGATGAAGTTAAGAAGATCAAGGGCGTACTGGGTGCCCAGTGGTCTGGCGGCCAGTATCAGGTCATCATCGGCCAGAACGTGCCGAAGGTCTATGACGCCGCCATTGCGCTGGGAGTTAAGGGCGAAGGCTCCATCGACGAGAATCTCGATGACGGCACCAAGGAGCCGCCGACGCTCAAGACTGCGGGCAAGAAGGTCCTCAACTACCTGTCCAAGACGATGGTCATGACGATTCCGATCATCATGGGCGCCGCCATGTTCCGTACCATCGCCGTGATTTGCGGCGACGGCATGCTCGGTATTTGGGCTGCCGATTCCGATATCTACAACTTCTTCTATAACTGGATCTACAACGCAGGTTACTATTTCCTGCCCATTTACCTGGGTTGGGCCGCTGCCAAACAGCTCGGCTGCAGCCAGCCGCTCGGCATGATGCTCGGCGGTGTGCTCATTGCCCCCGAGTTTATGACGCTCGTTAACGCTGCAGCAGATTCGGGTGCAACGACCACTCTGGTCTACGGCGTGCTTCCGGCTCAGCTGAACAACTATTCTGCCACCGTGCTCCCCATGGTCCTGTCCATGCCGGTGCTCATGGTCGTCGAGAAGTTCATGAAGAAGGTCATTCCCGACATGCTCTCCACGGTGTTTGTGCCTGTGTGCACCTTGGCCGTCATGGTTCCCGTTTCGCTGTGCGCTCTGGCTCCGATCGGCTCCATCCTGGGCAGCGTGGTCGGCAACTTCATGTTCGGTCTCGGCAACACCGGCGGTATCCTAACCATCGTTTCCCTGGTGGCTATCGCCGCGCTTTGGGAGTTCCTGGTCATGACCGGTATGCACCAGGTTTTGATTACCCTTGGTATTGTTCAGCTGCTTACGCTGGGCTCTGACTCCTGCGTTATGGTTGCAGGCGGTATTGCTCAGTTCGCCACGTGGGGCATGGCCTTTGGTGCCTTCCTGCGCCTTAAGGAGACCGACGAGAAGGGCGCTATGCTCGGCTTTTCCCTTTCCGGTATCGTCGGTGGCGTGACGGAGCCTGCGCTGTATGGCTGCGGCTTTAAGTACACCCGCTGCCTGGGCGCCATGGTTGCCGGCGGTGCTATCGGCGGCCTGGTCGCGGCCCTCACGAACGTGACGACGTATGTTTTGGGCGCAACGAATATTCTGGCTATTACCGGATTTGTTGCCGGCGGAACGGCCAACCTCGTTTGGGGCTGCGTTGCTTCGGGCGTTGCGTTTATTTCCGCCGCTGCCATCGCCTACCTCTTTGGTTTTACCAAGGAGCAGCTCGAGGAGGATGCTGCTGTCGCTAAGGCTTAAGACATCTGTTTAGGTGGGATAATTACCTAGGGCACTTGGCTACTCTCCAAGTGCCCTTTTCCATAGATTGGAGTCGTTATGAAACAACTGCTTATTCGTGCCGACGATATCGGTTATTCGTATGCCGTTGACCTGGGGATTGCCCGAAGCGTCAACGAGGGTTTGGTGCGCTCGGCGGGCCTTATGCCCAATATGCCCGAGGCAGAGCGCGGTTGGTCGCTCGTGGCCGATGCCGGCATTGCGGTGGGCCAGCATACCAACGTGTGCCTGGGCAAACCGTGTGCCGATCCGGCACTCATTCCAAGCCTGCTCGAAGACAACGGCGAGTTCCATAGCAGCCGTACCTTCCGCGAGCACTTTAAGCGTGGCGAGGAACTGATCGACTTTGACGAGGCCTGCATTGAGATTCGCGCGCAGCATGACCGCTTTGTCGAGATCGTGGGGCGCGAGCCTGATTACTTTGAGGCACACGCCGTTATGAGCAAAAACCTCAACCGCGCGATTTCGGTGGTGGCACAGGAGCTGGGGCTTAAGGAGCAAAAGGCGAGCTTCGACCCCACGGCCGTGGTGCATTGCGGAGACACCGATTTGCGCATGGTGATGCGCTCGATGGAGCCGGGCTACGAGCCCAAGGAAGCAATCATGCAGACGGTTCGTGAGATGTCCGATGACGAGACGGTCGTCTTTGTCTGCCATCCGGGCTATCTCGATCGTTTTATCCTCGAGAGTAGCTCGCTTACGACCGATCGTACCAAGGAGGTCGATGCGCTGATCGATCCCGAGCTGCGGACGTGGCTCGAGGCCCAGGACGATCTTCGCCTCATCGACTACCGCGACCTGTAAAGCACTCAAACCACCACAATGGGGACAGGCACCTTTGTGGTGGTTTTGGCGCCGTTGCCATTATGGCGGCGGCGCCTTTTTTGTCCGCATAGCGCGGTAGAGTGTAGGCGGTTGAAATTTGCGTCCATCGAGGAGCTGCTATGAACGAGATCAGGTGCCCGCATTGCGGCGAAGTCTTTAAGGTCGATGCGTCCGGCTATGCGGATATCGTCAAACAGGTGCGCGATGCCGAGTTCTCGCGCGACCTGGACGAGCGCGTGAAGGCCGTCCAGCGCGAGGGCGAGCAGGCGCTGGAGCTTGAACGCTCTCGTTCGACGGCCGCCTTGCAGGAGGTGGAATCTCAGCGCAGCGCTCAGCTTGCCGAGCAGAAAAACGCCGCGACTCAAGAGCTGGCGCAGGAAGTTGCCAAGCGCGACGCCGAGCTTGCCGAGCTGCGTGCCAAGCTCGAGGGCGCTGCCGCAGAACGCGAGAGTGCAAGCCAGCGTGCGGCGGTTGAGGCCCGTGCCGATGCGCAGAAGGAGAACGCCGAGCTTCAGCGCGAGATTGATAGCTTACGTGCGCAGTTAGGTCGCAAGGATGACGAGGCCAAGCTCGCCGAGGCCGCGGTGCGTAACGCCGCTCAAAACGACCTGGCCGCCCGCGACGCTCAGATTGCCGAGCTGCAGGCAAAGCTCTCCTCGGCGGGCAAGGCCCAGGAGATGGCGCTTGCCGCTGCCGCGGCTGAGTCGCAGCGCGAGCTTGAAGCCGCTCGCAGCGAAGCTGAGCGTACGCTTGCCGACTATCAGGCGAAAGTGAAGGAGAAGTTCTCTGCTGCGAAGTCTCAGTCTGAGCAGGAGGCCGAGGGCCTGCGTGCGCAGCTGCGCGAACAGGAACTGACGGCCAAAATGAACCTATCGGAGGCAGTCGCCGCGGCGGAGCGTGAGCGTGATGAGGCGCGCGCCAAGCTCACGAGTGAG
The DNA here is from genome assembly GCA_900547805.1 of uncultured Collinsella sp. Taxonomy (GTDB): domain Bacteria; phylum Actinomycetota; class Coriobacteriia; order Coriobacteriales; family Coriobacteriaceae; genus Collinsella. Next base: position 32,096 of record URIE01000002.1, on the reverse strand, counting down.
CTGGCGGTGCGTGATTCTCGCGAGGAGCAGGCCAAGGCGGCACACGAGCTCGAGCTTGCGCAGGCCAAGCGTGCGAGTGATGAACTGATTCGCTACAAGGACGAAGAGATCGAGCGCCTGAAGGACATGAAGGTACGCCTGTCTACCAAGATGGTGGGCGAGTCGCTCGAGCAGCACTGCGAGACTGAGTTCAATCGCTTGCGCATGACGGCGTTTCCCAACGCGTATTTTGAGAAAGACAACGATGCGTCTGAGGGTACCAAGGGCGATTTCATCTTCCGCGAGTGCGACGCGAGCGGCAACGAGATCATCTCGATCATGTTCGAGATGAAAAACGAGAACGATGAGACGGCTACCAAGCACAAGAACGAGGACTTCTTCAAGAAGCTCGACCACGATCGTCGCCAGAAAGGCTGCGAGTACGCGGTGCTCTGCACGCTGCTCGAGCCTGAGAGCGAGCTCTATAACGCCGGCATTGTGGACGTGAGCTATCGCTACGAGAAGATGTATGTGATCCGTCCGCAGTTCTTCATCCCTATGATCACGCTGCTGCGCAACGCCGCTATGGGATCGCTCCGCTATAAGCAGGAGCTGGCAGAGTACAAGCAGCAGAACATCGATGTCACAAACTTCGAAGCCAAGATGGAAAAGTTCAAGGATGGCTTCTCACGCAACTACAACCTGGCGAGCAAGCAATTCGAGTCGGCGATCAAGGAGATCGATGCCGCCATCAAGCAGCTCGAGAAGACCAAGGACGACCTGCGTCGCAGTACCGAGAATCTGCGTCTGGCCCACAACAAGGCCGATGAGCTGACCATTCGCAAGCTCACCTGGGGCAACAAGACCATGAAGGCGGCATTTGACGAGGCGCACGAGGCCGCAGCAGATGCGGGCGATGAGCCTGCCGAGGCTGATGCCTATGAGGTCGAGGATGCCGAGTAGGAGATAGCATATAGTGCAAAAAGCGGGGCCGCTGGCGATGTTGCCAGCGGCCCCGCTTCGTTTGCCTGGCTGATTTGGCTAGTCTTCGAACAGGTCCTCGATAAAGCCGACGCGGTAGTTCTTGAAGATGGCCTCGCCGCCGTCTTGCGTGGCGTCCAGGTCGACATCGCCCATGATGCCAAAGTCGTGGTCGCCATCCTCGTCGGCAAAAATCTGGTGCACGTGCCACACGTGATCGGTCTTCTCGTCGCTCTCGTCGATGGTAAACATCGCCGAGCTGCGAGCATCGCCGTCGGTGAGGATTTCTTCGTGCTGCTCGTGATAGGCGTCGAGCGTCTTTTGCCAGCGGACCTCGCTCATGCCCCAGTCCTCGTCGAGCTCGCCCAGGTCGCGGACGTGCCCGCGGGCCGCAAGGGTCACGCGGCGGAAGAGCGCGTTGCGTACCAGCAGCGTGCAGCCGCGGCGATCGGCCACAACCTCGTCGATGCCCTGCGGCGGCGCGGCATCGAGGGCGGCCGGGTTGCCGGCGTTCTCCCACTCGTCCACCAGGCTCGAGTCGACCGAGCGCACCACGAAGCCCAGCCACGAAATGATGTCGCGCAGGCGCTCGTCGCGCTTCTCAATGGGCACGGTGCGGTCGAGCGAGCGGTAGGCCTCGGCCAAGTAGCGCAGCAGAATGCCCTCGGAGCGGGCGATGCCGAGCTTTTGGATATAGCCCTTAAAGTCACTCGCGCTCTCCAGCATGTCGCGCAGGACGCTCTTGGGCGAGAGCTGGTAGTCGTTGGCCCAGGGCACTTCCTGGCAGTACTTGTCGAAAGCGGCATCGAGTAAGTCCTCGAGCGGCTTTTCATAGGTGACATCCTGGATGCGCTCCAGGCGTTCCTCGTACTCCACGCCGTCGGCCTTCATCTCGGCCATGGCGCGGTCGCGCGCGGCGCGTTCCTGTGCGCGCAGCACCTGCTTGGGGTCCTCGAGCGTGGCCTCGACCATCGAGATGAGGTCCATGGTGTAGGTCTCGCTCTCGGGGTCGAGCAGCTCCAGCGCGGCAAGCAAGAACGGCGAAAGTGGCTGGTCGAGCGCGAAGTCCTCGGGCAGGTCGACCGTCAGCGCGTAGTCGATGTCCGGCGCGGCGTTAGCCGGAGCCTTGGGTGCGGGCGGCACCTCGGTGCGCACGACGACGCCGGAGTCGATGAGCGTGGCGAAGATCTCGTCGGCGCGAACCTCGAGCTTCGCCTTTTCCTCAGGCGTTTGCAGGCTTGTCTCGATGAGGTCGTGTACGCGGGCGCGGGCGTCGCCGCCCTGCTCGACCACACTGATCACCATGGAGTGCGTGATGCGCAGACGCGGCTTGAGTGTCTCGGGCTGCGTCTCGATCAGACGCTCAAAGGTCTGCTTGTTCCAGGTGACAAAGCCCTCGGGGGCCTTCTTCTTTTTAATCTTGCGGAGCTTTTTGGGGTCGTCTCCTGCCTTGGCCATGAGCTTGGCGTTCTCAATCTCGTGCTCCGGCGCCTCGGCGATGACCATGCCCTCGGTGTCGAAGCCCGAGCGGCCAGCGCGACCGGCGATCTGATGGAATTCGCGGGCGCGCAGGCGACGCATCTTGTAACCATCGAACTTGGTGAGCGCGGTGAGCACCACGGTGTGGATGGGCACATTGATGCCGACGCCAAGTGTGTCGGTGCCGCAGATGACGGGCAGCAATCCCTGCTGCGCCAGGCGCTCGACCAGCAAGCGATAGCGCGGCAGCATGCCGGCGTGGTGCACGCCGACGCCGCAGCCGAGCAGGCGCTTGAGGATCTTGCCGAAGGCGGTCGAGAAGCTCGTGCCCTTGGCCGCTTCCTTGATGGCCTCGCGCTGCTCCTTGCTGGCAATGCCAAAGTTGGCGAGCGACTGTGCCGTTGCGAGTGCGGCGTCTTGGCTAAAGTGCACGATGTAGAGCGGGGCCTCGCCGCGGCGCATGGCGAGCTCGACGGTGCCTTCGAGCGAGGTCGTCACGTAGTCGTAGCTCAGCGGCACGGGGCGCGGGGCATCGACGACCAGGTCGCAGGTGGCACCGGTGTGCTCCTCGAGCGAGGCGGCAATCGCGGTGACGTCGCCAAGCGTGGCGCTCATGAGCATGAATTGTGTATGGGGCAGAGTGAGCAACGGTACCTGCCAGGCCCAGCCGCGGTCGGGGTCGGCAAAGTAGTGGAACTCGTCCATGGCGACGCAGCCCACATCGGCATCCTCGCCCTCGCGCAGTGCGTCATTGGCAAGGATCTCGGCCGTGCAGCAGATGACGGGCGCCTTGGTGTTGATATGCGTATCGCCGGTGATCATGCCGACGTTATCGCGGCCGAGCACCTGCACCAAATCAAAAAACTTCTCGCTGACCAGGGCCTTGATGGGAGCAGTGTAATAGCAACGCTTGCCTTGCGCCATGCCCATAAAGAGCATGCCCAGCGCGACAAGCGACTTACCCGAGCCGGTCGGCGTGCCCAAAATGACATGATCGCCGGCTGCTAGGTCCATGAGGGCCTCTTCTTGGTGGTCCCACAGCTCGATGCCGCGCTCGCCCGTCCATTCAAAGAAGCGCTCGAAGGCCTGATCGGGCGTGAGCCACGGCTCGGGCTTGCTGCCGTCCTCGGGCTCCCACCAGGTGGGGGAGAGCGCGCCGAGCGAACCGAACTCGGCCTCGGTGCCCGTGCCGCCCGAGAACGAGCTGGCGGCGCCGGCGCCGGAAACGGTGCTGGCGGAAGTATCTGTCGCGGTCTGTGCCATGTGGTTTGCTTTCTCTCGTGTTTGTCCGCCATCCATTATGGCGTAGCGGCGGCGTGGGGCGCCAGCACGCGAGAAAATGCAGGAAATGGGCGTGTGATGCTAGCTGCCGCTAGTGGTCTTGCGGCAGGCGCTTCTTGCCTTTGCGGGCGCGGTTCTTAAAGTTCTCGACGGCTTCTTCCATGCCGAGGGGCACGTAGGTGAGCTCATCGAGATCGTCGGGCAGATAGCAGGCGAGGCTCTGCTCCTGCGCCCGGCCTGCCGCGAGCTGCTCTTCGGTGGGCTCCGCACCGGGTGTGGCGCAGATGCCATAGACGACAGCGCCCATCTCGCGCGTTCGGCACTCGTATTCGGTCTCGGGATGCTCGGGATGGTCGCGGCGGACGTCGTCACTTACCCAAAGCGTGTCGTAGCCGGCCGCGGCAAACTGACCCAGGGCGTAGTCGCGCAGCGGTTTACTGTCGGTGCGCAGTGCGACGGTGGCGCCGGCAGCAAAGAGCGGACGGTAGAGCATCAGATGGTCGACATGGACAAGTCGCTTTTTGGCGTACTTGGCCTTGGGCTGTGGCGTGGGAAAGTTGATGGTGATGGCATCGAGCTCGCCTGCGGCGAACAGCTGCGGCAGCGATGCGGCGCCTCGGGGCAGCACGAGCGCGTTGGGCAGTTCCTGTTCGCAGATCTTCTGAGCGGCATAGGCGATGCAGATGGGCTCCTGGTCCATACCGATAAAGAGGGTATCGGGCTCACGGCGAGCGCGCTCAACCAGGTAAGTTCCTTTGCCGCAGCCTAGGTCGAGATGAAGGCGGCCGAAGGGCTTGCCGCCAGCCGGCGTGCATGCCTCACACCAGTGTCCGGCATAGTTCTCGGGGCTCGTCTCGATGGCGCCGGCGTAGCGCTCCAGGCGCTCCTCGAGTACGAAGTTCTTAGGCGTGCGAACGTGGACGGCTCCCATGAGGCTCCTTGGTCATAAGTATGGAACGCATGGCTGCACGTTCCGGCAATGGGTTGGAAGAGGGCGGGCACAATGTGCCCGAAAGTTGCGGTGCGGCTCAGCGGCGAGTCGCTTGGTCCTACAGACGCTTAAGAATTACATAGCGGTTGAGCTCGCCGCTGCGACCGTCGGCGTGAAAACGCTCAAGCTCGCGTACGGGGACCTCGCCGCTCTTATAGAACGTGCGAACGCCGCGCACCAAGTCGGTGATCTGCTGATCGTCAAAGTGGTGGCAATAGCGGTAAGCATGGCGGTCGTTTTGCCAGCCGATGAGGTGGTCGCCGGCTTCAAACTGCGCGGAGTTGTAACCCTCAAACGGCGGGGTGAGCTCAGCGCGGGCCTCGGCGCGAACGGCTTTGCGCGCCATGCGCTCGTCGTTCATAAACTCCCAAAAGCTGATGGCGATGATACCGCCCGGGCGCGTCTGGCGCACCAGGGCGTCGAGCACGCGTACACGGTACTCGCACGACGGCACATGGTGCATAAAGCCAAAGCAGACCGAGATGTCGGCGAGCGGCGCGTCGAAGAGCACGTCGGGCGTTTCGGCGGGGTTGAGCTTCATGAGAGCGTCGAGCACATCGAGTTCCTGGAAGTGCAGGTTGGGAATGCGCAGGGCGTGACCGCGTGCATCGATGGCCAGGTCCTGGCACGAGTCGACACCATAGAACTCGAAGGGGCAGTTGGCATCTGCCGAGGGGCTCGCGCCGTCGACGCCCTTGGCAGCCAGCGTGCCGCCGGCGGCAAAGTTCTCAAAGCGCATATTGCCGCAGGCAAGATCGAAGACGCGGACGGGATGCTCGATGGTGGCCACATCGAGCTGGTCGAGCGCTATGTCCATGGTGCGCACCCAGCCGGGCCAAGGAGCCTGGCGCGTATCGGAAAAGGAGGCGGAGTGCTCGCGATAGAACGTGTTGTTGAGCTGGATGAGCGATGAGGCGAAATCGCGGTTCACGGCGCGGAACTCCCTCCGTTGGCGGTGCGAAATAAACAGTACGACCATACTACCGTTAACGCCGCAACGGGGACAACCGAGCTAGGTGTCATTGCTTTGTTTGGACACATTTCCGCAGCTCATATGCACCCGCAACCGCCGGTTGTCAAAAATCTCACTAGAATAGGTGGCATGCTTTTGGCGGTGGCGGATAGATTTTTAACTGTGCAAGGCGCCTTAAGAACAAAAACGGTCCGGCGGCACGGCTGGCATCACATAGGAGGAACCATGAATGTAGAAACTGCGCAGCGGCTCGCCGACCTTCGCCGCAGGAAGGGTTTTAGCCAAGAAGGGCTGGCACGAAAGCTGGGACTGTCGCGCCAGGCGGTCAGCAAATGGGAGCGCGCGGAGAGCTCGCCCGATACCGAGAACCTGATCTCGCTCGCCAAACTCTATGGCGTGAGCCTGGACGAGCTGCTCAATCCGAGCGACGAGATCGAGGACGATATCGAGTTTGAGAACGAGGACCGCGCACGTCAGCGCGAGGCCGAGGCGGCCGAGCGCGCCCGCACCCATGAGGCGGCGGCACGCGCCACGGAGGCAGCTACGCAGGCGAGTGACGCCGCCGCCAAGGCGGCGCAGGCGGCAAGCTGGAGTGCGCAGGCCGCCAATGCCGCTACGGCGCAGGCGACGAGTGGCACCGCGGTTGGCTCGACTCCGGTGAAGGGCCCGTTCCAGTCGTTCCCGTATTGGGCCGTGTGCTGGCTGCTGTTCTTTTTGCTGATGTTCCTGTTTGGTGCCGGTCCCTTTGCCGCGCTGATCTTCTTTACGATTCCCATCTATCACTGGGTGGCGCGTGCGCTCGATGGCGATTGGGCGCGCGGGGATATTCAGGTTGGCCCGGCGTCGGTGGCGATCAAGGCCCAGGGGAAGGATACTTCTGCGGAACCTGATGCTGGCGTGGCTACCGCGGCCACCGCTGAGCCATGTGCCAAAGAGGGTGACGAATGATGAAGCTTTCGCATGAATCCAAGCTGCGCCTGGGCGTCGGCATCGGAGCGTTCGTGCTCATCATCGGACTTGTCTTTGGCATTTCGCGGACATTGATTCATTTTGATGGTCCGTGGGATCTCGACGATGTTGTATCCGGCTTGTCTGGTATGGACGATGCGCTTGACGAGGACGATCTTTTGGATAGCGGTAACTATTCCGTTCGGCCTCAACAGCTTTCGAGCGAAACGTTTGATGCCGACGCGTTCACATCGCTTGACTTGGACGTGACGTCGGGGACGGTCGAGGTTAAATGTGTCTCTGGCGGCCCGGTGCGTGTTATCGAAAGCGGCCGCGTTGCGAAGGGGACGTCTGCTTCTGATGCGGCTACCCGTAACCTTACTGAGGTCAGGGGCTCTACGCTCAAAATCAGCCAGTTCGACTACGATGATGAGCGCGCGATTGACCGCACAATCACCATCGAGCTGCCGCGAGATGTTGCGGATAACCTGGTGGGCATTACGGCGAATGTAGGGTCGGGTGACCTGACGGTCGCGGGCATTGCGTGCCATGATCTGGACGTAACGCTGGACTCGGGAGACGTTGAGTTTACGGGCACCGTGACCGATACCCTGAATGCCGAGGTCGGTTCGGGCGATGTGACGTTCGAGCTCTACCAGGCCCCCGCGAAGTCGATGGACGTGAGTGTGGGCTCGGGCGATGTGGAGATGACGGTTCCGAACTCGACGGGCTTTAAGGCGAGCCTCACCTTGGGCAGCGGCGACTTCGAGAGCGATTTCCTTCCGCTTGGCTACGACGGCGAGACCATTTTGGATCTTGAATTCGATAACGGCGATAAGTCTGCCACGTATCGTTTTGAGGTCGGTTCGGGCGACATGTCGTTTGATTCGGAGTAGTGAGGCAGACGAAAGCCTAGGCGAAGATATAGCTGCGCTGTTTGATGAAGGCGCCGGGGTCGTGGTCGGCTTCGGCGCCTTTGCCTTTACAATGGGGACATGGAACAGATTATCTTGAACATACTCGACGCCCTGCGTCGCGGTGAGACCGTGGACGACAAAGCGCTCGTCAAACTGATACATGCTGAGGCGCGCCGCGAGGGCGCCGATAAGCGCGATTTGGCCAAGCGTCGCCTGCTGCCGTTTTACCAGCGGGTGAAGCGTGAGGAACCGGCGCGTTGGGCGGCATGGAATGTCAATTCCGAGCTGGAGCGTCAGCTGCTGCAGGTGCTTCGCATGAAGCCTCGTCGCACGGCTTCGGGCGTGGCGACCATTACCGTTATCACCAAGCCGTGGCCGTGCTCGGGCGATTGCCTGTTTTGCCCCAACGATCTGCGCATGCCTAAAAGCTATCTGCATGCCGAGCCGGCGTGCGCCCGTGCGGAGCAAAACTGCTTCGACCCGTATCTGCAGGTGAGTGCCCGTTTGACGGCGCTTTCGCAAATGGGGCATGCGACCGATAAGATCGAGCTCATTGTGCTCGGCGGTACCTGGAGCGACTATCCGCAAGGGTATCAAACGTGGTTTATGTCGGAGCTTTTCCGTGCGCTCAATGACGATGCCGTCGCCGGCGTGGCGGCAAACCCCATGTTGGCGCGTCCGGGCATCAGTCGTGCCGAGGCGGGGCGCCTGCTCGATGACGCTCCCGCCGATGCGCTGCCGCCGGTGGTGGCGGAGCGCCGCGAGCGCTATCGGGCTGCCGGTATTGCGACCGACGAGGCTGAGCTTGCTGCCGGCGTTGCCGACGAGCAGGAGCGTGTGGATGCTGCCGTGGGCGGCTATAACCGCGCGGTGCGTCGTCTGTACGGCCCCGGTACGCCGTGGGGCGAGGTCACCGAGTGGCAGACGGCAACGATGGAGGAGCTCGAGCGCCAGCAGCGCATCAACGAGACGGCGAAGCATCGCGTGGTGGGGCTCGTTATCGAGACGCGCCCCGATGCTGTAACGCCGCAGGCCCTCATGCTCATCCGCCGCCTGGGCTGCACCAAGATACAGATGGGCATCCAAAGCCTTGACCAGCATCTACTCGATGTCAACGAGCGTCGCATTTCGGTGGCGCAGATTGAGCGGGCGTTTTTGCTTGCGCGCCTGTTTGGCTTTAAGATCCATGCGCATTTTATGCTCAACTTGCTGGGCGCCACACCCGAGGGGGACAAGCGCGACTACGAGCGCTTTATGACCGAGGGGGCCTTTATGCCCGACGAGGTCAAAGTCTACCCGTGTGCGCTCATCGAGGGCTCGCGTCTGGTGGGCTGTTACGAGCGTGGCGAGTGGCGCCCCTATACCGAGGACGAGCTGCTCGATGTGCTGGCCGACGACATCGTGGTGACGCCGGCGTTCTGCCGCATCAGTCGCATGATCCGCGACTTTAGTTCCGACGACATCATGGTGGGCAACAAGAAACCCAACCTGCGTCAGCTCGTCGAAAATCGCTTGGCCGCTCGGGGTGACGGTGCGACGGTGCGCGAGATTCGCTATCGCGAGATCAGCACGGCGGGTGCCGACTTGGATGAGCTATCTCTTGATGAGGAAGTAGCGTACGAGACGCCGGTGACTTACGAGCGCTTTTTGCAGTGGGTGACGCCGCGGGGCAAGATCGCGGGCTTTTTGCGGTTGTCGCTGCCCGATCGCGCTTTTGTTGCCGCACATGCGGACGAGCTGCCGACGATGCCGGACGAGGCGATGATTCGTGAGGTGCACGTGTATGGCATGGCGGCGCGCGTGGGCGATCAGGGCCAGGCAGCGCAGCACCATGGATTGGGACGTTTGCTCGTGGAGCGTGCGTGCCAGATAGCTCGGGACGCTGGCTATACGTACATCAACGTGATCAGCGCGATCGGTACGCGCGAGTACTATCGCCATCTTGGATTTTATGACCATGGCCTTTATCTGCAAAAGGAGCTCTAGATGAACAAGCCGAGTGTTTCTGCCGGCGTCGTTGCCGGCGTTGCTCTGGGAGCCGCGGCGCTTGGTGCGGCCGCTGTCGCTGTTCGTGCTGCCTGTCTGCAGGTCGCGAGGACCCGCAATGGGCTGGCACGTGTGAAGCGCGTGCACGATGAGGGCGGCGACGAAGTTCGCGTATTGGTTCAAGGCGGCGTCTACCAAAGCGCGAGTTACGTTGGCGAGCGCTGGGCGGAGCCCGTCTTTGCGTACTATCGCGCGTTTGACGACGTGTTTGAGGCCGAGGATGCGATGCGCGACGCTTATGGTCACGGTATCAGCCGTATGCTTATGCTGGGTGGCGGCGGGTTTGCCTATCCCAAATATGCGCTGGTGTCGCACGAGGGCTTGCGTATGGACGTTATCGAGTATGACGGAGAGATAACGCGCTTGGCGCGCCGTTGGTTCTACCTGGACGAGCTGGAGCGCGCGGTGGGTGACCGCCTGCGGGTGATTACCGCCGAGGCTCGCTCGTATCTGGGTGTGACGAGCGTGGGCCATCGTCGCTACGACGTGGTCGTGAGCGATTGCTTTGGCGGTGCCGAGCCCGTGCGCGAGCTGGCGACCGTTGAGGCGCTGCGCCTGGTGCGGGGCAGCCTGAACCCCGGGGGTATCTACGTTGCCAATATCGTGAGCGCAAACGAGGGGAGCGATGTGACGTTCCTGCGCGATTGCGTTGCCACGGCACTTGAGGTGTTCAACCGCGCTTGGGTGGCGCCTTGTGGCGATACGGAGTTCGGCGGCGAGGAGAACTACCTGCTCATCGCCAGCGACGGCGACTACGCCTTTGCCGAAGCCGTGCCCTTCGACACCGACTTCCTCGGCACCGTCCTTCACGACAAGTAAGTCTCCCCGTCCCAAAAAAGACTGGTCTTAGGCGTGGTCGCGCCAGCCGAGAACGCGCTGCTTCATGCCCTTTATGTCGAGCACGCCTTCGGCAAAACCCTTGCGCACGAGCTCTTCGGGAACAAACTCGTCGTAGCGGTCAAAATAAGGCACCTCGCCGGGATAGACGAGCTCGATGGGATCGAAGTCCTTCTCGGCCTCGGCGGCGAGCACCTCAAAGAACGTCTCCTCATCGGCCTTCATCTTAAACTGCATAAAGTACGGGCGTGACGGATCGAGCCCGCGAAGGCCCAGCTCCGCGGCACATTTAATCTTGAGCATGCGCTCGAGCGCCAAAAAGGCGTAGCTGCCCAGCCAGGGGAAGAGCACCCAGGTATCGCCGCCCAGGTTAATGAGCGGCTTGGTTCCCGCCCCCGAAATCTCGGTCGTATGACGAGCCTGCGCCAAGCGGGCCCGTGCGTTACCCATAAGGTACGGATATGTCGCGTGCTCGTTGAGCGCCTTGCGCATGCGCTCGAGCACATGCGTGTTAATGTCGCCGGGGCAGTCGCCAAAGTAGGCCGGCACCCGGCCCTTGACCTGCGTGGCAAAGACAGTGTGGCGCTTCCAGTCCACTTCCTCGACAATCCAGCAGTGTCCGGCGATGGCGATGCGCTCACCGGGCGGGGGCGGATTAACGATCGTGCCCAGCTCGGCCGATTCGCTCCGGACGGTAAACTCCTCGTTTTCCTGGAACACGGCGTAGAACTTAAAGTTGTTGATGATGCGCTCGCCCGCGAGACCCACGATGAGCCCGCCACCTTCGGTGACCTGGATATGGTCGATCTTAATGAGGTGACGTAGCAGCACGCGGTAATCGTCTGCCGAGACACGGTGGAAATAGCTGAGCGTGAGCACGCGCTGGGCAAGTTCGGCCGGCGTGAGCTCGCCGGTGCTGGCGAGGGTCGACATAGTCTGGTGATAGAGCAGGCTGTAGGGGAGACGATCGAGCTCGGGTGGCTCGACCCACTTTTCCTCGCGATAGAGTTGTACGAGCGCGATACCCTGCAGGAGCTTCCAGGGAATGGTTTCGGGCATCATCGTGCGCGGCTCGGGCTCTTCCTCGCGCATGACAAACCACATCTCGGGCGGAAGATCGCGACGGCCCGTGCGCCCCATGCGCTGCAAAAAGGAGCTAACGGTAAACGGCGCGTCAATCTGGAAGGCGCGCTCCAGGCGGCCGATATCGATACCGAGCTCCAACGTAGAGGTGGTGACGGTTGTCTGCGTCTGCTCCTCGTCGCGCATGAGCTCCTCGGCCGTCTCGCGTAGCGATGCCGAAAGATTGCCGTGATGGATGAGAAAACGGTCGGGCTCGTGCCGGCTCTCGCAGTAGCTGCGCAGCATGGAGCACACGGCCTCTGCCTCCTCGCGCGAGTTGGCAAAGACCAGGCACTTGCGGCCGCGCGTATGCTCAAAGATATAGCCCATACCGGGGTCGACGTTGTCGGGTGCCGTGTCGGTGGGGTTGAGAAGCGCCTGCTCGGTCGCACGTGGGATGTCGACTTCGCCCTCGGGGGCCGAGGAAGTGCGACGGTCTTTGGGAGCGGCCTTGCCCCGCGCCTGCTCACGACGTTGACGGTGTTCTTCCTGTGTAAGCTGTCCGCTGTGGCACATGTCTTGTCCGGATGCGGGCAGCGCCGCGGGCGCCGCCGTCTCAATACGCTCGCAAGCAAGCACCTCGGCTTCTTGTGGACCTGTGCCTACGAATCCTCGTTGCTGAGCCTGGGGGCCCGAGTTGTAGAAGTGCTCCATGGAGATGCGCCACACGCGGCGCGGTTCCTCAAAGCGGGGGATAACGCAGTCGCGCCCCGTTCCCTGCGAGAGAAAGGCGCCCGTGCGCTCGGGGTCGCCGATGGTGGCCGAAAGGCCAATGCGGCGGGGCTGCACGCCTGCCATGCGCGAGAGGCGCTCGATAAGACAGAGCGTCTGCCCGCCGCGGTCGCCGCGCATGAGCGAATGGACTTCGTCGATAACCACATAGCGCAGGTCGCAAAACATGCGCGGGATCGCCATGTGCTTATGGATCAGGAGCGCCTCGAGCGACTCGGGCGTAATCTGTAGGATGCCGCTCGGTTTTTTGATGAGTTTGGCCTTGTGTGATTGCGAGACATCGCCATGCCAGTGCCAGACGGGGATATCGGCTTCTTCGCACAGGTCGTTGAGGCGGACGAATTGGTCGTTGATGAGCGCCTTGAGGGGGCCAATGTAGAGGGCGCCCACGCTTGCGGGCGGGTTCTCCCAAAACTCGGTCAGGATGGGAAAGAAGGCTGCCTCGGTTTTGCCGGAAGCCGTGGATGCCGTCAGGAGCACATTATCTTGCGTGTTAAAGATGGCATCAGCTGCTGCAACCTGGATAGAGCGTAGGCTCTCCCAATCGTGGGAGTAGATGAAGTCTTGGATAAACGGGGCGTAGCGGTCAAAGGCGTTCACGGGGCCTCCTTTCAACATCGAATCTCTCAACGCGGCTGGCAACGGCTTGCTGCATTACTGCTTCAACGTTTGCCCAGATAAAACCTGCCAAAATAAACCTGTCCCTTTTTGGTAGGTTAGATGGTGAACTCGGCGAAGTTGCGGTCGCCGCCTGCGGTGCCGGTGTCGCCTGTTGCGGCTGCCGGCGCCAGCGCGTCGCCGCCGACGCTTTGCAGCAGCTCGGCCACATTTGCATCGGGGTTCTGACACAGGATATCGAGCAGCTCGATAAAGTCACGGATAACCTCACGCGGCGTCAAGTGCGTATCGGCTCCCACGCGGCCGAACTCAATCTTGAGAAAGTCCACCAAGTCGTTTTCGGCAAGCGTGGGCGTCCAGCCAAAGTAGCCGGCATGGATCTGCATGAGTTTTTCGATGAGCACCAGTAGCTCCTCGTAGGTGAGTGGCTGCAGGCGGATGATGGGCGCGAGCATGTCCTTAAGGTCTTCGCGCGCAAAGCGGCCCTGAGCGAGTCGGCTGCGCAGGGCCTCGTAGGAGAACACGCCGCGGCGGCGGTCTTCGATGGAGGTTGGCGTGCCGCCCATGATCATGCCCAGGTACTGCGCCTTGCCCTGGAGCGTGTCGTTGTACATAGTCAGGATCTTCTCGTAGTTGTATTGGCGCGTGATGGCGTTGGGAATCTTATACAGATTCACGAGCTCGTCGATGAGCACCAGCATGCCTTTGTAGCCACTGCAAACCAAAAAGCGCGCAATGAGCTTAACGTAGTCGTACCAGTCGTCATCGCTGATGATGGTCGAGGAGCCCAGCTCGGCGCGTGCCTCGCTCTTGGTGCGGTATTCGCCGCGAATCCATTTGGTCACGCGGCTCATGGTCTCTTCGTCGCCCCCGGATGCGGCCATGCGATAGCGGCGGAGCATGCGGGTGAAGTCGAAGCCGTGGACCATCTCCTCGAGCGGGGCCAGTTGGGCATTGACGACCGACTCGTCGACGTCGGCACACGAGGCGACCCAGCGATCCAGAATAAGGTTGAGCGCACCGCCCTCGGGGCGCGTCTTGGTCGATATATTGCGGATGAGCTCGCGGTAGGTGGCAAGGCCCTGTCCCTGACCGCCCTGCAGGCGGCGTTCGGGCGACAGGTCGGCATCAGCGACGACGAATCCCTCGCCCATGGTGTGCGTGCGGATAGTCTGGAGCAAAAAGCTCTTGCCGGCGCCGTAACGACCGACCAGAAAGCGGAAGCTCGCGCCACCGTCGGCGATGAGACTCAGATCGGTGAGCAGGGCGCGGATCTCGACCTCGCGCCCTACGGTGATGTAAGGAAGGCCGATGCGCGGGACCACGCCGCCCTTGAGCGAGTTGAGAATGACGGCGGCGACGCGCTTGGGCACGCGAGGTGCTGCGGATGCGGTATCACTCATGGTCTAGGTATCCTCTCACGTCTGCTTCGTAGTCCTCGATAATCTGCGGCCCTGCTGCGCTAAATTCAATTACGGTGTCGCCCACCAGGTCAAAGAGCGCCTCGTTGATGGTATCGACGAGCATGTCCTCGCTCTGCTCCGATTGCACTACCGCCGATTCCGCCTGCACTGCGTTGTGCTCGAGCAGCGCGCGGAGATAGGCGTCTGCGGCGGGCGCGAGTTCGTTTGTGGCGTCAGCGGGCGTAGCAGCTGCGAACGCGGGCGTAGCAGCTGCGAACGCGGGCGTCGGCGCGAGAAGCGGTGCCACGACACCAAACTGTTCGGTGGATATGGTCGGCTCGTCGGACTCGTCCTGCCCTGCAGCCGCCGCGACCGCCTCGACCGTCGCGTCGGCTACGGGCTCGGCTTCCGGTTGCCCTGAGTCCGCTGCCTCGGCTTCTGCGGACGCGCCGTCCTCGCGTTCCTCGTCGATCAAAAGCGCTTCGCGCGTTTGTGCGGCAGCGCTCCGAATGTGCCCCAGCTGGCTCAAATCGATATCGATCTTGACGGGCTGGTGTGCGGCGTCCCACGAAAGCCATGCCACAATCTCGTCATCGATAATCTTGGCCAGATATTTGGGGACCTTTTCTTCCTTAAGGGGATGGGCAGGGTCCAGGGCTAGGCGCAGGCGTTGGTCGCAGGCGCGCATCATCTCGCCAAGTTTGCTGCTCTTTTGTCTGCTGCCGTGAATCCGCATGCATTCCCAAAAACCGTTTTGGCAACGGTAGATATGGATGGGGTCCAGACGGTATTCGCAGTCCTCGTGGCGCTCGGGCGCAAAGAATACGGCCGAGGCAAACATGGTGTAGGGCATTGCCGTCTCCTCCCCAAATAAACTTGCCACGATGCCGGTCTTTCGGTGCGTGTCGTAGTAGCGCGCCATGCGGACATACACGGCGCACGCCACGTGGCGCAGATCGCGGTGATGGCTGCGGTCGAGCCGCGAGCTACTTAGGTTGTACGTGGAGAGGGCGTTGATGGCGGCCATGAGTCGCTCCTCGCGCACCTCATCGGGCGGAAGGGGGAGCGTGGGCTCGGAGGTTTTGCGACGCTTAGGGGTCTGGCCGGACGGTGCCGGTACAAGGTCTCGTGCCGCGCGCCGCAGTTCGATAAGGGCGTTATCGAACATGACGGTTTTAGAGTCGCGAAGCAGCTTGGGGTCGAGCCCGTGGAACACGGCGTAATCTTGCAGCCACACGCGCGCAAACCGGTCGATGCCGGGCTCGAAGGCGCGATAGACATCCCAAAAAGCCTTGATCTTGTTAAAACCATCGAGTGGATTATCTACGCCAATGCCGCAGATCAGCTCATAGAGATACAGAAAGGCAAAGGACGTAGACGTTTCCTCGACGGTTCCGCGGCGCACTTGGGCACGCCAGGTAAAGTAGCCGCGCAGTTGCCGGTCGCTCATGGCGTTGTAGGTGGGAAAGTACGACTTAAAGGTGCCGTTGTAGGGACAGTCGTCCTCAAAGTCGGCCATCAGCAGGCCCTGGCGGTAAAAAAGCTCGGCTTCCGAAAGCCAGCGGCCCGCACCGCCCTTGGGGTCATCCTGCCAGCGCGATATCTCGCGCATTTTACGGTACTGGTCGGGGAGGAAATTCTGCATCTGTCGGCCGGTTTTGAGAATCGGCTCGTCTGCGAAGGTTTCGTTTGAGAAGCGGGCGGACTGATGGGTCCGGGCCTCGGCCATAATGCGCTCGATGAGCATCTTGATGTCCTGGTCGGCCACCGCTCCTCCTCTCGAACGCAGCTACGGTGACCTCATATCATAGCACAGCATCAAACAGATGTTCGAGATACCGCTGCGTTGATAGATTTAGAACAGGAGGGCGTATATGACGGCGATGACGACGGAGGGAAGCATATTGGCCGTGCGGAAGGTCTGAGGACGGATGAGGTTGACGCCGACGCAGAAGATGAGCATGGAGCCTACGAGCGAAAGGCTGTTGAGGGCTGCTGTGGTCATGATGGGGGAGAGCGCGCCGGCAAACAACGTGATCGTCCCCTGGAACACGGCGACGGGCAGGGCGGAGAAGATGCAGCCGCGGCCAAGCGAGGCCGTCATGGTGCAGACGATGATGCAGTCCAGTGCGCCCTTGAGGGCAAGCGTTGACCAGTCGCCGAGCAGGCCGTCCTGGATCGATCCCACAATGGCCATGGCGCCGATGCACACGGTGAGTGAAGTCGAGACAAAAGCGTTGGTGAACTCGTTATCGCCCTCACTGCCAGTCTTGCGCTTGAGCCATTCGCCAAGGTTCTCGATGGCGGCCTCCAAGTTGATGGCCTCGCCGATGAGCGAACCGAGCGCAAATGAGACGATGAGCATGGTGGTACCGGTGGTCGCTAGCGCCTTTCCATCGATGATGAGCATCTTTTGCATGGTGCCGCCCAGGCCGATAAACAGGACGCACAGCCCCGATGCTTTCATGAGCGTGTCTTGGATGCGCGGTGTAATGAAGCGGCCGCCCGCTAATCCCAAAAGACCGCCCGCAACTAAAAGCGCAACGTTGATGATTGTTCCCAAGCCCGGCATGAGCCCTCCTGTATTGATGCCAACGTGGCAATCGTAGCAGAACGAAATGCGAGGCACATCGCGACTCATCTAATACGTTATATAAGTGGTATTAGGAATGATGCGCAGCATTTAAGCCTCAGGTGGTTGTCGGGACATAGGGGTAGTAGTCAAAGCGCAGTGTCATAAGCCGCTGCGGGGATTCAATAGCCGCGGCGATGATATTGGCATCGCGGGCACGATCAAACCCTTCGAGTTCGATCTGATACGAGACGTCTTGCATAATGTCCAGACGTCGCCAGGCTAGAAGTGTGTCGCCATCGAATTCCAAGGTCTTGCCTCCGTCTGGGGCAACGGCGTATAGACGCAGTTTAGCGGTGGTTGCAGGGTCGACAACCGTGACCTTTTTAATTTCGTTTCGAGTATTCTTGGCGCCCAACAAGGTGAGCAGCGTTGGGGCCACGACCTCGCCCGATGGCAAATAGACGACTTCGATGGATTCGGGAAATGCGATGATGGCCGACTTGCGGACGGGCTGATTGGCGGCGGCAACTTCGATGTTTGCAGCATCGATGACCTCTGTGTGGTCGAGGGCGGCAAGCACGCAGCAGTTACCTTCATCGATCTCCTGAGGATCAGCAAGCCCCAGACTGTCCGCGAGCTCGGGATCGTTTGGACCGGTAGCGGGCTCATTCGGTGCTTCGAAAGAAGCTGGGACGCTGTTTGTCGGCGACGGCGTGTCGCCCGCACCTGCTTCTTTGTCCGTGCTCTCTTCTTGTATGGTTGCGTTGATGGGTTCGTCGTTTGAGGGGAGCGTCTTGGCGTCAAGCGCGGAGGGGACAATCCCGACGGCTCCGGATCCGTTCCACTCCATCTCGAGAAGCGCCGGGTCGGCAAGAATGCGTTGCCTGCCTAGCGTGTGGGTATCGATCGCAATAGGGCCTGCCTCCGTCCCGCGCGTAAGGCTGAGCGATCCGGCCGGCTTCTCGAAATGAATGTCTGTGTCTTCGGTACTGGCGGCGTAGAACAGCAGGGATGCTTCTCCCGCCGCGATGGCATCGGTGCCCGCCTTGGTCAGCCGCAGCGATGCCGTGAATGAGAGGGTGGGCTGCACATCGTCTGCATTCGCGGCGGCGCAGCCCAGACATATACCGCCTCCTTTCTCGAAAAACGCACCGTCGAAGGCGACCTTCGCTCCGTTCGCCGAGTCATCGACCGAAGCGATATCGATGCGCAACCCCAAATCGCACGGATCGCCATCTGCATCGAGCACAATCGAGCGCCACGTGCAGACGGCGCACCCCGCCTGGGAGCCGTTTGCCTTGTTCGAACGATTGATATCCACGACTATCGAGCCGTCCGTATTACGACGAAGGCATCCCGAGGTTGAGATTGCGGCCCGTGCGAACGAAAAACGCTTGCACGCAATGGCGCTCGACGGATTTGGTGCGGAGCTTAGGGCTGCTGGTAAGGAGTCTGCCATGACGGGAGTCGCCCAAGCGGCGACAGGCGTTCCGGTTGCGAGCGCGCCGCAGAGTGCGACGACGGGCAAAAGGTTCTTCGATGCCATGGGGTCTCCTTAGCTAATTTAGTGCGGCCTGTCCGTGTTTCGTTTCTGGCTGCGTTTGATGTGCAGACCGAGGCCGGCGGTTCCCGCGCCTGCTGCCGTGGCGCCTGCTGCCAAGAGCCATCGTCTGTCGTCTGTCTGTGCCAACGGTTCCTTGCAGTTGCCGCGGTCGAGCTCCGAGAGGTCGACCGTCACCTGCGTGGCGGCCTGCGCCTGTTCTTGCTGGGCAAAGGCCATGGCTGGCCCAAACGCTAGGATACTGACGGCGGCGGCCAGGGCGACGGCCTTATGCCGTGTGCGCACCGGGCTCGACCGTCCAGGTGATCGTTGCAACTTGATCGCCTTCGCCGGTTACGCGGAAGATGTCGCGCGTGACGCGGGCGACGTTTCCGCTTGTCTTGAGCTTAATTTTGTCCGTGCCGCCGGCAATGCCCTGGTAGCCCATGTCGAAGGCTGCATTCTTGGAAAGATCGAGGCCCGTCTCCTGCATTGCGGCGCTGGCGTTCTGGAGTGCGCCGTCGGGGCCGACCTTAAAGTCGATGGAATTCTGCGCGGTTCCGGCCTTGGCGTCGGCGGCAATGGTCCAGGTGTTCATGGCGTCGATCTTCATGTTGGTGACATGGATGCCGTAGGCCGAATGATTGTCGATGGTGGTCGCGTCTTCTGAGGGGCCCTGAAGCGTGCCGTCGGCCTTGGCGACGAAGGGAATAACCGTCGGAACTTTGAACTCTACGTTGTCGATCTCGGTCCTGACCATTACTTTCGTGGTTCCAACGCGCCCGGCTGCCAGAGCTGGCGTCGGGGCGGCGCCCATTGCGAGCGCGAGCGCGAGCCCTGCGCCCACGACGAGCGCTCTGGCTCCGTTCATGTTCCTGGTGATGTCCATGGTCGTTCCTTTCTATTCGCCGCGGGCCGTCCCCGCGATGATTGGACGAATGCTGGTGAATTGCGTGCGGTGCCGCGTCGGTCGAAAAAGCTAGTTCTCGGCTTGCTCAACCCGTACCTTGACACGTGTCGGATTGCCGTGGCTGTCGAGGGTCTTGGCATCGAGTGCCTGGATCTCGATGTATGCCTCGCCTTCTTTGATGTCGCCGGCGGGGCACGTCTCGATTGTCTTGCCGGTCTCGACCACACCGGATTCGTACATGGTCTCGTCGTTTTGGATGACGCGGAATCGCTGGGGAAATTTATTGTCTTGGACGTTTTGCACGTTGACGCGCAGCTTGCCGTCCTCCTGTAGCTGAGCGACCGGCGCGACCGAAATCGTCATCATGTTGTCGCGGACGATGGCATCGAGCTCATCTTGGATTTCTTGTCGCGATTTACCCTCTGCCGTCGTGACTGAGGCGCCCGCTTCGGGCACGGGCTGCGACTGCCAGGCGTATAGCCCTACGGCGATGAGGGCGCAGACGATAGCCAGACAGACAACGACGAGTTTCTTGCGACGCCCCAGTCCTGCGAGGCGGGGCGGCTTCTTCGCACTCATGCGGCGTCCTTGGTGGTGTAGACACGTGCGAACGTGGACGGGTCCGCTCCAAAGAGCATGTGAAGCATCAGGCGGCGCGAGTAGATGAGCTCGTCAAAGTCGTGAGGGAGCTCGATGTCGTGGATACGCGCGATGTGGTGGGCGAGCGCCGAGAACGACTCGGGGTCGCAGATAACATCGGTGGTGACGTGGTAGACCGCCGTATCGGGGAACGCCTCTTCGTCGAAAGGCAGGAGATAGGGATCGTCGTCGACCTCGATGGCGACGCCGTACTGGGGCCAGTAATATGCCATGGGAACCTCCCTGCTTCTGGGGCCAAAACTTCTATCGGTTTTGGCTGTCGACGCCGACCGTATCAGCCGCTACTTGACCAATTTCTGACCAAATGCTTGACGGATTGACATCTCCGCAGGTAAAAGGTGGAAAAAATTACTTCAACTTTTTTCGAGCGACAATCGAGCGGTCGGCGACGGCGGGGCGATATTTGTCAAAAGCATCGTCTGCCGAGGAAATCCAGCCGCTCGCCGAATTGCACGAACGTAAAAAACGCCAATTATGGAGACGGTCTCGAACACGTCGACGAAACGATGCGGTAACATCTCCCTGCAAACACTGTAGTTAGCTAAAGGGGGAGTTCGCGTGTCTGCAACCATCAAACCCTTCACCGACGAGTTCGAAGAGTATGGCCGCGATGAATCTCGCGCATCGGGCGAAGCATCGAGCATCTCGTTTCCGACAACGGAAGACGAGGTCCGTGCCATTTTGGAAAAGCTCCATGCCGAGCGTGTCCCGGTAACGGTTCAGGGCGCCCGAACCGGCCTTGCCGCCGGTGCCGTGCCCCACGGCGGGCATATCCTCAATACTTCCCGTATGAATCGCTACTTGGGCCTTCGCCGCGATGAACAAGGCCAATTTTTGCTGCGCGTGGAGCCGGGCGTTGTGCTCTCGGAGCTGCGCAAGCAGCTGAGCAAGAAGATGCTGCCGACCGCTGGTTGGGACCAGGCATCGCTTAAGGCCTACGATGAGTTTCAAGAGGCCCCCGAGCAGTTCTTTCCCACCGATCCCACCGAGGCGTCTGCCTGTCTGGGCGGCATGGCGGCATGTAACGCCTCCGGTGCCCGCAGCTACGCCTACGGCCCCATGCGCCCACATATCACGGGACTCCACGTCGCGCTGGCTGATGGCGATTTGCTTGAGCTTCAGCGCGGCGAGGCTTTTGCCCAGGGCCGCCACCTGTCGCTCGTGACGGCAGCAGGCCGTGCACTCGAGCTCGATCTTCCCGACTACACCATGCCCAAGACCAAAAATGCTTCGGGCTATTTCGTTGCTGAAGATATGGATGCCATCGATCTGTTTATCGGCGCGTGTGGCACAATCGGCGTCATAACCGAGCTCGAGATTGCCCTGCAGGCGGCGCCTGCGGTCGTTTGGGGCGTGAGCTGTTTCTTTGACAGCGAAGACAAGGCCGTGTCCTTCACCGATTCTGTGCGTCCCGTCCTGTCCCACGCGGCTGCCATCGAATATTTCGATGCGGGCGCCCTGGATATCCTGCGTCGTCAGCGTGAGCAGTCGACCGCGTTCGCCTCGCTGCCGGCGCTCGACAAAGAGGCCAAGGTCTGTGTCTACGTGGAGCTCGACTGCGACGACGAAGTTCAGGCGACTGAGGAGCTGTATCACTTGGGGTGGGTACTAGAGCTTGCGGGCGGCAGCGACGATGCGACATGGGTCGCGCGCACCGAGGTCGATCGCGAGTGCCAGCGGTTCTTCCGCCACGCGGTGCCCGAGAGCGTCAACATGCTTATCGATGAGCGCCGCCGCATGGATCCCACCATCACCAAGCTGGGCTCGGACATGTCGGTGCCCAACGCACGCTTGGGCGATGTCATCGGCCTTTATCGCCGCACGTTAGCCGAAAGTGGGCTTGAATCTGCTGCCTGGGGGCACATCGGTAACAACCATCTGCATGTGAACATCCTGCCGCGCGACGCGCAGGACTACCGTCGCGGTGGCGAGCTGTTTGCCCAGTGGGCTGCGGAGGTAACGGCTATGGGCGGTGCCGTTTCTGCCGAGCACGGCGTCGGCAAGATCAAGGCGGGCTTCTTAGGGACGATGTACGGTCACGAGGCCATGGTCGAGTCGGCGCGGCTCAAGCTCCAGCTCGATCCCGACGGGCAGCTGGGTCGCGGCAACCTGTTTTCGGAGAAGCTCTTGGATGAGCTCGTCCAGAAAGGGAGTGCGTGAAGATGAGCGATTTCCATATGGTGGTGTGCGTCAAGGCCGTGCCGGGCAGCACCGAGGTCAAGATGGACCCCAAGACCAATACCATCGTGCGCGATGGCAAGCAGGCGGTCATTAATCCCTTTGATGCGAGCGCTTTGGAATGCGCGCTGGCGCTGAAGGACGACTTTATCGGCTTTGGCATGGATGTGCGCGTGACGGTGGTGTCGATGGGCATCCCCGCGACCGAGTCGCTGCTGCGCGACTGCATCGCTCGAGGCGCCGACGACGCGCTGCTGCTGACCGATCGCGCCTTTGCAGGTGCCGATACCCTGGCGACCACCTATGCTCTCAAATGCGGCATCGAGGCGCTCGACGAGGACTTCGATCTGCTCATCTGCGGCAAGATGGCGGTGGATGGCGATACGGCCCAGATCGGCCCCGAGCTGGCCGGCGCCTTTGGGGTCCCCTGCGTGACCGACGTGAGCTGTGTGCAGAGCGCGGGATTTACGACGTGTGGCTCGCTGGCGCTCGTTCACGGATGCGATGCCGGCGAGGAGACGGTGTGTCTTGAGATGCCGTGCGCGATGACGACTGCCAAGGAGATTGGCCAGTTGCGTATGCCGAGTATTGCCGGTATTCGCGCGGCCGAGGATGCAGACGTGCGTGTGGCCAGCGCTGCCGACGTAAACGCCGATCCCTCGCGTTGCGGCCTTGCCGGATCACCGACGCAGGTCGTGCGCTCGTTTGTGCCCGACCGTGACCAAACGTGCGAGGCCGTTGAGGGAACGGCGTCCGAGCAGGCGGTAAAACTTGCCAAGATTATTGAGGGGATGGCATAGATGAGCGGGCTGATTATCGATAGCGAAGCCTGTATCGGCTGCGGTCGCTGCGTTCGCGCCTGCGCCTCGGGCGGCATTGTGGTGGAGGGTGAGCGCCCCAATCGCTGTGCCCGCGTAACCGACGGCTGTATCCTGTGCGGTGGGTGCGTCGACGCCTGCCCCGTCAACGCCATCTCGATTGAGCGCGACGAGGCCGCCGGCGCGGCAGACCTTGACGCATATCGAGACATCTGGATCTTCGTGCAGACTGACGAGCACGATGCCGTTGCATCCGTGGCCTTCGAGCTCATGGGCAAGGGGCGCGAGCTTGCCGATGCCCGCGGCTGCCGTCTGGTGGCACTGGTCGGCATGAGCCCCGAGGGCTCACTCGGGGACCTGGAGCATCTGATTTGCGCCGGTGCGGACGAAGTTCTGGTCTGTCGTGACGAGCGCCTGCGTCAGAACGACGCGGAGGTCTACGCTCGCTTGATCTGCGATTTGGTAGCCGAGCGCAAGCCCGAGGCCATTCTGTACGGCGCGACCGCCTTTGGTCGCGAGCTGGCGCCCGGTGTGGCCGTGCGCTTGCAGACGGGTCTTACGGCCGATTGCACGGTGCTTTCTATGGATACGGAGACGGGTCTGCTGCAGCAGACGCGCCCGGCGTTTGGCGGCAACCTGATGGCCACCATTATCTGCCCCAACCACCGTCCTCAGATGGCAACGGTGCGCCCCGGCATCTTTAAGGCGCCCGAGTTTGACTATAGCCGCTCCGGCACGATTACCCAGGTAGTGCTTGCGGATGACGTTAAGGCCCGCGTCGAGATCTCGATTCCCGCCGAGGAGTGGGGACAGCAGGCCTCAATTGCCGATGCCGAGCGTCTGGTCGTGGTGGGCCGCGGCATCGGCTCCAAGAAGAATCTGCCCCTGATGCGAAAGCTCGCCGATGCCCTGGGTGCCGAGCTTGGTTGCACGCGTCCCATTGTGGAGGCAGGCTGGTTGGAGTATCGCCACCAAATTGGCCAGACGGGTGTATCGGTCTCGCCCAAGCTCCTCGTGAGCATCGGTGTCTCGGGCGCTATCCAGCATCTCGCCGGCATCGGTGGGGCGGAGTGCATTGTCGCCATCAATGAGGACCCGGATGCCCCCATCTTTGGTGCCGCCCAGTACAAGGTCGTCGGCGATGCCGTTGAGATCGTTGAGGAGCTGCTGGCTCAGCTTGAGCGCTAAGCGCGCGTCAGCCAGTCGCGCATCTCGTCCTTTAGGCGGCTCCAGGTTGCCTGCGTGGCGGGGTCGGTAAAGGGCCGCGTAATGCCAAAGGGCGCGTCGAGCAGGCGGTGGATATCGCCCTGTTTGCGCGCCAGCGCGCGGCTCGCTGGATAGACGAGCTCAAACATAAAGCAGATGAGTCCCACCAGGTAGTCTGCGGGCTCATCGCGCTCATCGCGTGCGACGCAGCGGTGCTCGTCAAAGGCGGTAAGCGCCGGTGTCGAGAAGTGGCTGGCGAGAAATGCGTCCTCATCCACCTTGAGGATGGTCTCGACGGTGCTGTCGGCGATGGTGCGCATAATGTCGATCTTGTCACCATCGCGCACGATATCGCAGAAGCTTCGCGTGCGCACGTCGAGCTGCGCGGGTAGACGGAAATCGCTGTGATAGGCAATGCTCGCTCGGATGAGCTCATCTTCTGCCGGGTCATCGATAAAGTCGCGGATGCTCGTTACGGCGGGTGCATCGGCGGGATTCTCGCCAAAGAGGACCTCGATGCCCAGCGCTGCATGGCTCATGCTCTCGGCGTCCTTAAAGGTGTCCCAGCGCCGCAACTGCTCAAAGCGGCCCATATCGTGTAGCAGGCCGCAAAGCCATGCCAGGTCAATATCTTCTGACGACCAGCCCTGCTCGCGCGCTACGGCATCGCATGCCTCGGCCACGTGGTACGTATGCTCGAATTTGAGCGCGATGCGTGGGTTAGTGGCGTCGTAGGCATCGGTGTAGCTTTTGAAGGCCGCGCGCGCCCGGTCTCGATCGATAGCTGTCATAATGACTTCCTAAAAAGTTGTGTCTTTCGATCCGGTGGCAATTGTAGGTGAACTTTATTGCCACCGGTTGATATTTCTGCTGCGTTGCAAGGCGCGCTGCAGACGACTTACCAGAATGGGAGTGGCATGGTCCTTAGGATCTTTAAAATCGTCTGGCCAGTGATGCTTACCTATGTTGCAATAGGCGCGCCGTGCGGAATGATCATGGGGCAGACGGGAATGGAGCCCTGGATGGTCTTTGCTCTGAGCAGCACGTTTGTGACGGGCAGCGGCCAGTTTATGATCTGCAATCTTTGGCTGGCGGGCGTACCGGCACCTTCGATTATCGCGAGCGTCGCCGCCATCTCCTCGCGCTTCGCTCTTTACTCGGCATCGATCGCACCCCATCTGGCGGGCGCCTCGAAGCGTCAGACGCTGGCTGTTGCCGCGACACTTACCGAGGAGGCATATGGCATCTCGCTTGCCAAGTTGGTTGAAGGGGAGGATTGGGGCCCGCGCGAGTCCTTCGTGCTCAACGTGATTCTCATCGCAACATGGGGCGTTTCGTGTACGATGGGCGCCATCGTCGGCGCCGTTGTCGATGTTCCCACCGCCATTGCAGCCTTTGTCTGCACCTCGCTCTTTATCTGCCTGCTCTTTTCGCAGCGGCTGTCGCGCGGCAACGTTGTCGCGGCGGTTTCGGGCGCGGTGTCCGTCGCCGTATGCAAGTTCTTGGGCCTCACGAATATTGCCGTGCCGGCAAGCGTCGTGGTCGGCATTGCCATTGCGCTGGCGTGCGATGCTGTATTAGACGGAAGAGGTGCCCGCGATGCCCGTTAACGAGTTCTTGGTTCTGTGGCTGTCGTCGTGGGCTGCTATCGCGTTCTTTCGCATCGCGCCGGCGTTTGCCTTGCGCGGGAGAACGCTGTCGCCCCGCATTACCGAGGCCCTGGGTTATATCCCGCCCGCTGCCTTTGCCGCGCTGGTCGCCAACGACTTGGTGAGCCCCGGCGCGTTCGACGCGGGACTCTGGCCTGCCTTGGTTCCCTGGATTGCGGCTGCCGGCGTCGTGGTGGTGGCAATCAGGACAAAGTCGATGTTGTGGTGCTGTGTTTCGGGCATCGTGCTCTATATCGTTTTGAGCCTCGTATAAGAGCGGGACACGTTTAGCATCCCGGCCAACGAATCCAATTTTTCACCGAGCTGGTCTATTTCTTCTGGTACCATGGTCAAACTTTACTGTAGCAAAGCGTGACGTGGGCTTTTGTACCCCGTCAGCGGAAATGGGGGTTTCATGGCACAGGAAGCGACCGCCAACGAGCAAAAGAAATTCAAGGTCCCGCGCATCCCGGGCGACATCATGATCTATCCGATGATCGTCGGTCTTTTGCTCAACACCTTCTGCCCGCAGGTTTTTGAGATCGGCGGCTTCTTTACGGCTGCCTGCCGCGGTGGCTCCAATACCATCGTCGCCGCGATCCTGCTGTTTGTGGGCGCCGGCATCAGCTTTAAGTCCACGCCGGGTGCCATCAAGACCGGTATCGTCGTGCTGATCCCCAAGCTGGTCGTCGCAGCGGCTCTCGGCCTGGGCGTGGCATATTTCTTTAACGACAACTTCCTGGGTCTGAGCTCCGTGTCTATCATCGGCGGCATCACGTTTTGCAACATGGCGCTCTATACGGGCATCATGGGCGAGTTCGGCGATGAGTCCGAGCAGGGCGCCGTCGGTATCCTGTTCTTTACGGCTGGCCCCGCCGTCACGATGATCATCCTCGGTGTTTCCGGCCTCGCCAACATTCCCATTGGCACCATTATCGGCTCCATCTTGCCACTCGTTATTGGCATGGTTCTGGGCAACCTGTTCCCGTTTAT
The DNA here is from genome assembly GCA_900547805.1 of uncultured Collinsella sp. Classification (GTDB taxonomy): domain Bacteria; phylum Actinomycetota; class Coriobacteriia; order Coriobacteriales; family Coriobacteriaceae; genus Collinsella. The sequence continues at coordinate 5,260 of URIE01000002.1, read as the reverse complement.
CAAGAACCTGCTGGTTCCCGGTGCCAATCCCGCGATTGCCGTCATCGGATTTCAGCTCGGTGCGTCCATGAGCCTGTCGAGCTTTATCACCGGCGGTATTTCCGGCATCTTGCTGGGCCTTGTCACGCTGTTTGTCGTCGGTCCCATCACCTTTGCGTTCGAGCGTCTGTGCGGCGGCAATGGCAAGGCCGCTGTGGCTTGCTCCACCATTGCCGGCACGGCTATGACCACACCGGTTGCCCTCGCCGAGGTCGCACCGCGCTACGCCGAGCTTGCGCCCATCGCGTACGCTCAGATCGCCACCGCCGTTATCATCACGGCGATCATGGCTCCGATTCTGACTGGCTGGGTCGACAAGAAGTTCTGCCAAGGCAAGGAGGATCTGTCGCCTGTCGGTGTCGAGGCCATCGAGGAAGCCGTCGCGACTGACATCGATGGCGAGTAGCAATTGATACCCATCAATGATGCCGGCGTGTGCAATTCGCGCCGTATGGGCGCCCGAACAGAAACTGTTTTGCAGTGATGTTCGGGCGCTCTGCTATTATCCCCTTTACCCCTGCGGAGTAAAGGGGTGTTTATTGCCCTGATTCGAATTGGGCGATTCTGACCACTTGGGTATTGGAGGGATGGCGCTAGTGGTTAAGGCACTCAAGATTGAGATATTCGTGCTATGCATGATTGTTCTTATCGGGCTTGCCGTGCGAAGTCGTCGCTCCTTGTTCTCGAGCACCCAGCAGCTATTGTTTAGCATGCTTGGCTACACCTCTGCCGCGTACATATTATTCGATATGATCTGGACGCTTTCGGACGGCGTGGACGGCACGTTGGGCATTGCTGCCAACTGGATTTCCAACGCGGTTTCGTTTTCGCTCTTTGCTATCGCGTGTCTCATTTGGTTTATCTATTCCGAGACGGTGCAGGGTTCTCGCCTTTTGACCTCGCGCTATAGGGTGGTGCTTGTAGCGTTGCCTACGGCTCTGGTGGTCGTGCTGGCGTTTACCAGTTACTGGACGCACGCCCTGTTCTATATCGATTCGCAGGGCGTGTATCGTCGCGGCTTTGCCTATATGATCCAGCCCATCGTCAGCTACTGTTACGTTATACATACGTCCCTGCATGCATTTGTGCAATCTCGCAGGGTCGAGAGCCTGCAGACGAAGGCCATCTATCGAACCTTGGCATTTTTCGCCATTCCGGCCCTGGTGGGCGGTACCTTTCAGGTCGTATACTCGGTGCCCGGCCTTTGTGTCGGCATAATGATTAGCATGTTGCTGCTCTACATCATCTACCAGGAGCAGCTCATCTCGACCGACCCGTTGACTGGACTTAACAATCGCAACCGTTTTGAGACCTATATGCTGTCGCTCTTCTCAAATGTGGATCAGGCCGAAGATGTATATCTGCTTATGATGGACGCCGACGGCTTTAAGCAGATTAACGATCGCTATGGGCATGTGGAGGGCGACCACGCTCTTCAGGTCATATCCGCTGCGCTCAAAGAAGTCTGCTCGGCGTCTGGCGGCTTTATCGCACGTTATGGTGGCGATGAGTTCGTGGTGCTCCAAAAGGCAGTGGCGGAACAGGATATCATGCATCTGTGCGCGACAATCAACGATGAGCTCGCGCGCGCCGAGGTTCCGTATCTGTTGCGGATGTCCATCGGCTACGCACGGGTTGGTGATGGCGTCGATACCTGGCAAGACTTGCTTCGCGCTGCCGATGCGGAGCTCTACCGTGTCAAGGCCGAGAAAAAGAAAGCTGGCATCCAGATACGCTAGATAAAGGGGTGCAAGCTTGCGTGCATGGCGGCCCTCGGCTCTCCGATGTACTCCATTAAGCTAAAGCGTGCGAACATCCTCCCTAAAAAGGTGAGCTCGCTAGGCCTTTTTGGGCCTGTTGACGATGATGATGCCGCCGCAGACCAACAGCAGGGCAACAAGTACGGTAACAGGGCTCGTGCCAGCGCCCTCGCCGAGCAGCAGAGCGCTCAACAGTACGCCAAAGACTGGATTCATAAAGCCAAAGACCGACACACGGCTGACGGGGTTGACGGCAAGCAGACGCGACCATAGCGAGTACGCGACGGCGGAAATGAGTGCCATATAGATAATGAGTGCGATGGCGGGGATGATCGCGGTGGGGGAGAGCGCGCCGCCCATCAAAAACCCGATGGCGGTGAGGACCAGGCCGCCGACCAAGAACTGCCACCCGGCAAGCAAGACGCCGTCGTGCTTGCGCGAGAAGATGCCGATCAGGCAGGTCGAAAGAGCACCCGCGACAGTGGAGGCTAGGATAAAGCCCTCGCCATCGAGCCTGAAGCCAAAGGTGCCATCTGCGCCCGAGAGGTTGACGAGCGCGACGCCGGCAAAGCCCAGCGCACAGCCAAGCACCTTGGCCGTATTGAGCTTCTCGGTGTGAAATGCTAGGGCGGCAAAGAGGATTGCGAGGAAGTTGGCGCTGGCCTCGATGATGGAGCTCGACATGGCACTGGCGCGCGAGAGTCCCAGATAGAAAAAGAAATACTGTCCGATAGTCTGGAAGAGCGACAGGATGCAGATGGGCTTAATGTCGCGAGCCTGCGGAATGAGGGGGCGGCGTTGGGCCGCACTCATCCCAACGATAACCAGGGCGCCGGCAAGCGTGAAGCGCAAGCCCGCAAAGAGCAGCTGCGAGGCGCTATCGTGCGCCGGGATACCAAAGAGTGCGTAGCCGATCTTGATGCAGGGAAAGGCCGATCCCCAGAGTGCACAGCAAACAAGACAGCCCAGGATGAGTCCGGGCAGGGTGGCGAGATACGGCTTGCGGCTTTCCATGATGTCCTTCCTGCATGCGCGAAGCAAAAAAGAACCCGCCACCGGATGTGTCGGTGGCGGGTGTTGTTACCCGAGGGGATTGTACCCGATGGGAAAGGTTTAAGCGAAGTAGGCCACGCCGCTCTCAAAGATCGGCATGAACTTATCGCCGGGGACATGCTCGGGCACGTTGCGGTACAGGTTGTCGCCGCGACGCTCGGCATGGCCCATCTTGCCCAGGACGCGGCCGTCGGGGCTCGTGATGCCCTCGATGGCGAGTGCGGAGCCGTTGGGGTTGACGGAGAGATCCATGCTGGGCTTGCCGTTCTCGCCCACGTACTGCGTGGCGACCTGGCCGTTGGCGATCAGCTGGGCGAGCACTTCGTCATTGGCGACAAAGCGGCCCTCGCCGTGGCTGATGGCGACGGTGTAGGGGTCGTCGAGGCTGCACTGCGACAACCACGGGGACAGGTTGGACGAGATGCGGGTGCGCACCAGACGGCTCTGGTGGCGGCCGATGGTGTTGAACGTCAGCGTGGGTGCATCGGGCGTGGCGTCGACGATGTCGCCGTAGGGCACCAGGCCGAGCTTGATCAGGGCCTGGAAGCCGTTGCAGATGCCCAGCATCAGGCCATCGCGGGCCTTGAGCAGGTCGCGGACTGCCTCGGTGACCTCGGGAGCGCGGAAGAACGCCGTGATGAACTTGGCGGAGCCGTCGGGCTCGTCGCCGCCCGAGAAGCCGCCGGGGATCATGACGATCTGGCTCTGGCGAATGCGGCGGGCGAGCTCGTGGGTGCTCTCGGCGACGGCCTCGGGCGTGAGGTTGTTGATCACGAAGGTGTCGGCCTCGGCACCGGCTGCGCGGAAGGCGCGGGCGCTGTCGTACTCGCAGTTGTTGCCGGGGAACACGGGGATGATCACGCGCGGGCGGGCGATCTTGGCGCCGCCGTACACGTGGATATCCTTGGCGCGGAAGTCGATGGTTTCGACCTCGACGGTCTCGCCGGCGCTGCGGTAGGCAAAGACGCTCTCGATGCCGCTCTCCCAGGCCTCCTGGAGCTCGGAGAGCTCGATGACCTCGGAGCCGGTGTCGATGACATAGCCCTCGACGGTGGTGCCCAGGGGCTCGACGACAACGCCGTCGGCGACTTCGGGCAGCTCGGCGTTCTCGGCGAGCTCGACGATAAAGCTGCCGTAGAGCGGGGTGAAGAGGCTCTCCACGTCCACATCCTCGGCAAGCTCGATACCGATCTGGTTGCCGACGCACATCTTAAAGAGGCTCTCGGCGCCGCAGCCGTAGCCGGGCGTGGAGATGGCCAGGGCGTTGCCGTTGGCGGTGAGCGCCTCGACGGCGTCAAACGCGGCGAGCAGCTGCTGGGCGTCGGGGCGGTAATCCTCGCCGTAGGTGGCGGGGGCGATGCGGACGACGCGGTGCGTGAGGCCCTTGAACTCGGGCGAGACGGCGCGGGCGGCCTTGCCCACGGCGACGGCGAAGCTGATCAGGGTCGGCGGAACGTTGAGCTCGCCGGTCTCGTCCTCAAACGAACCGCTCATGGAGTCCTTGCCGCCGATGGCACCGGCGCCCAGGTCGACCTGAGCCATGAGGGCACCCAGGACGGCCGCCATGGGCTTGCCCCAGCGCTCGGCCTCGGTGCGCAGGCGCTCGAAGTACTCCTGGAAGGAGAGGTAGGCGCGCTTGTGCTCAAAGCCTGCGGCCACGAGCTTGGCGATGGACTCGACCACGGACAGGTAGGCGCCCGCAAACTGGTCGGCTTCCATCAGGTAGGGGTTGAAGCCCCATGCCATGGCGCTCGCCGTGGTGGTCTCGCCGTCCACGGGGAACTTGGCGACCATGGCCGAGCTCGGGGTGAGCTGCGTCTTGCCGCCAAAGGGCATGAGCACGGTCGCGGCGCCGATGGTGGAGTCAAAGCGCTCGGACAGGCCCTTGTTGGAGGCAACGTTGAGGTCGGTGACGAGCGAGGTCATGCGCTCGGCAAGCGTGGTGCCGGCCCAGCTGGGCTGCCACACGCTGCGGGCGCACACGTGGGCGACCTGGTGCTTGGGCGCACCGTTGGAGTTGAGGAACTCGCGGGACAGATCGACGATGGCGACGCCGTTCCAGGCCATGCGCATGCGCGGCTCGGCGGTAACCTCGGCGATAACGGTCGCCTCCAGGTTCTCCTCGGCGGCGTAGCCCATGAACTCCTCGACGTCACCGTCGGCGACGGCGCAGGCCATGCGCTCCTGGGACTCGGAGATGGCGAGCTCGGTGCCGTCCAGGCCGTCGTACTTCTTGGTCACGGTGTCCAGGTCGACATACAGGCCGTCGGCAAGCTCGCCCACGGCGACCGAGACGCCGCCGGCGCCAAAGTCGTTGCAGCGCTTGATCAGGCGGCAGGCGTCGCCGCGGCGGAACAGGCGCTGCAGCTTGCGCTCGATGGGGGCGTTGCCCTTCTGGACCTCAGCAC
>URIE01000001.1 GCA_900547805.1 uncultured Collinsella sp. | reverse complement strand
TGCTGGCCGTCGATGACAGCGTGCTCAAGCGCCATGGGGGCGAAAAGCTGTCGGTTAAGGTGGACGGCAAGCGCATAAAACAGGGTAAGTGGAAAAGCCGCGAACTTGAGGGCGGCGAGAAGGTGACGGTCAAGGATGGCCGTAACACCTACGAGAAGCATGAGGTTCAGGCTACGGTTATCGAGCCCAAGCTCAAGGTCGAGGGTACGGGCGCTATCGAGTATGTGCAGACATGGGGTGTCCAGGGCCGCTCCGAGGTGTGGATTGGTGAGCAGTCGGGCAAGACGCAAGACCGCGGCGAGGTTGTGCCCGCCACCGATTGCGTTGTTGCGTGCGCCAGCGTGGCGCCCAAGGGCAACAAAAAGTACGTGGCGCTGACGTTTGACGAGGGTCCGAGCGGCGCCACCAAACAGATCTTGCAGGTGCTCAAGGAAAAGGGCGTTACCGCGACGTTCTTCCTTTCGGGTGATGCGGCCGAGGCCTCGCCTGCCACGGCCAAGGCGATTGTCGATGCCGGGTGCGAGATCGGATCCAACAGCTACAGTGACGATTCGCTCAAGGGTCAGGACCGTGAGACGGTACGCGAACAGATCACGAAAGGCACCGATGCGATTAAGTCGACGACCGGCGTGAAGACGATGCTGCTGCGTGCTCCCTACGCTGCCTTTGACGAGCAAAACTGGATTGATGCGATGGACCTGGTCTCCGCCGTGGTCTCGTGGAATATTGACTCGGGCGACTGGCTGCTCAACGGTGCCGACGAGCAGGTCTCGACGGTGCTCGATTCGGTGACGCCGGGCAATATCGTGCTGCTCACCGATAGAGACGAATGCGCCGAGCAGACGCTCGAGGCGCTGCCGCAGATTATCGACGGTCTTGTCGCCGACGGCTACAAGATCGTGACGCTCAGCGACCTGGTCAAGACGGACACGTCGCTGAGCAAAAAGCTCACCTCGCTGACGAAGGCCGCCATGCCCAAGGACGCCGTGTTCCCCCAACTTGCCGAGGACGACGACACCACAGAGTAGTCATTGGGTAGTCGTTTAAGAACACCCAACAGCTATGTCACGGATGCGTCAGCGTTTGGTATGCCTGCAATGTGCAGCGCATAAATTCGATGCCGCAGGGCGATGCTGATGCTATAGTTACTGCGGTTAATGAGGGTCAAGAGAAAGGTTACAGGTGAAATCCAAACCTCGACCATACAGTCGATGACCCCATGCAGGTGCTTTTTGCGCATGCACGGGGTGTAAGCGTCGAGCGGCGTGCCGCCCGCGCATGCGTATACATATCCAGAAGCCCCCGGACGCCGCACGCGCGGCCGCGTCCGGAGGAATAATGATGGGGAGCACCATTGAATTATCTGAGTGAGATGCTCAAATTGCCGGTCTTGGACGTCGACGGCGAAAAGCTCGGCGTGGTCAACGATTTTGGCATTGCAACCGGCGAAGTTTTTCCGCACGTGACGTCGCTCGCGTTCCGCGGTCCCGGCAAGACGCCGTTCATGATCAGCTGGCGCAAATGGGTCGACCGCATCGACGAGACGGGCGTGTATCTCAATACGTCTGCCACCAATATTCGCTTCTCGTACCTGCAGCCGACCGAGCTCCTGCTGGCGCGCGATGTTCTCAATAAGCAGATCGTCGATACGCAGGGCATGAAGGTCGTGCGCGTAAACGACATCAAGTTCTCCATGTCGGGCGAAAACCAGCTGCGTCTGCTGGGTGCCGAGGTCGGCGCCCGCGGTCTGCTGCGCGCCATCAGCCCCGCGCTCGAGCATGTCGTCGAGGGCTTTATGAAGCACCTGGGCAAGCCGCTCAGCGAGGACATCATCGCCTGGTCCTACATGGACCTGCTCGACCGCTCGACCAAGAACATCCAGCTCTCGGTGTCGCACAAGACGCTCGGCGAGCTGCACCCTGCCGACATCGCCGACATTATCGAGCAGCTCGACCCGCGCCTGCGCGCGCAGGTGTTCGCGCAGCTCGACACCGCCCAGGCCGCCGAGGCCATCTCTGAGTTCGATGACGACGAGCTCATGACCGAGATGCTCGAGGGCATGTCCGACACCGACGCATCGTCGATGCTGGCCATGATGGACCCGGACGACGCCGCCGACCTGATCGACGAGCTCGATTACGAGAAGGCCGAGAAGCTCCTGCGCCTGATGGGCGTCAAGGAGGAGAAGGCGATTCGCAACCTGCTGGGCTACGAGGACAACACCGCCGGCCGCATCATGACCTCGGAGTTTGTCTCCCTGCCCGCCACGGCGACGGTCGGCGATGCCATCGAGGCAATCCGCAAACTCGACGAGGACTTCGAGAGCGTCTACTACGTTTACACCGAGGATCCGAGCGGCATGCTGACGGGTGTGCTTTCGCTACGCACGCTGATCGTGGCCGACCGCGACGCCACGCTGGGCCAGCTCGCCTACCGTGACCTGGTTTATGTGTCACCCGACGAGGACCAGGAAGATGTAACGGACGAGATGACCAAGTACGACCTGGTCGCCATCCCCGTCTGCGACGAGAACCGCCACATCCTGGGTATCGTGACCTTCGACGACGCTATGGACGTTATCGCCGAGGAGCACCAGGAGGACCTGCAGATCGCCGGCATCGGCTCGGGCGACAGCGCATCGGACGACTCGACGAACGTGCTTAGCTGGTTCGTGCACCGCCAGTACTGGGTTGTCGTGTGGGGCATCGCCTCGTGCATTATGGCGACCGTGCTGGGGACGGCGCTCGGCTCCGCGCACCTGGTGGTGTTTCCCATGTGCGCCATGCCGCTCGTGCTGCTGGCGGCGTCGCGCATGGTGTCGTTCGTCAAGAACTACTTCCTGGAGTACGACGGGCACGACGACGAGCCCAAACCGTACCTGGGATTCTTCTTCCAGAGCACGGGCATGGGCCTGATCTTGTCGCTCGTGACTTACCTGTGCGCCCAGCTGGTGCGTACTGCCGCGTTCCCCGATGCCCCCATGTTCGAGGAGCAGCTCTTTACCGGGTGCTTTAACATCGCTGCCATCATCTGCCTGGTCAGCAACATGAGCGCCGTGATCTATCTGATGGTGCTGTTCTGGCGCGATGAGCACGACCTCAATACGTCGGGTACCGCCATGAACGTTATTGCCGTCATGATCTCGTGTGTGGCGTACTGCACCGCTGCGGTGTTGCTCACCATGTCGGTCATGGGATAGGTGGTCGCGTGCAAAACACGAAGCAAAAGCCGAGCACCAAGCAAAAGCTGACCATTGCCGCCATCTTTGGCGCTATGGGCCCTGGTCTGCTGGCGGCGCTTTCGGGCAATGACGCTGGCGGCATCGCCACGTATTCCAGCGCGGGCGCCAGCTATGGCTACAAGATGCTCTGGATGCTCCCCGTCATGACCGTGCTGCTTATCGTGACGCAGGAGACCGCGGCGCGTTGCGGTTGTGTCACGGGTAAGGGCCTGGCTTCGCTCATTCGCGAGCGCTTTGGCGTGCGCAAGAGCGTGCTGGCCATGGCGGCGCTGTTGATCGCCAACACGGCCGTGACCATTTCGGAGTTTGCGGGCATCGCCAGCGGCCTTGCTCTTTTTGGCGTGCCGGCGAGCATCTCGGTGCCGTTGGTGGCGCTGCTGGTGTGGATGCTTACCATGTCGGGAAGTTTCCAGCGCATCGAGAAGATTTTGCTGCTGGTGAGCTGTGTGTTCGTGACCTATATCGTCGCCGCGTTTATGGCTGGTCCCAACTGGGGCGAGGTCGCGGTCGATTTGGTCGTGCCCAATATTCAAAACGATCCCAACTATGTGTCGCTCGTGGTCGCAACGATCGGTACCACCATCGCCCCGTGGATGATTTTCCTGGCACAGAACAACGTGGTCGACAAGAACGCGGGCGAGGACGATATCGTGCTGCAGCGCATCGATACCGTGAGCGGCTCGCTTGCCGCCGATGTCATTGCCGGCTTTATTATCATCACGACTGGTACGGTGTTGTTCCCGGCGGGTATTCAGATCAGCGATGCTGCCGATGCTGCCCGCGCGCTGGAGCCTATTGCGGGTCAGTGGTCCACGGTACTGTTTGCCTCGGGCCTGGTCGCCGCGAGCTTCTTGGCCGCCTGCGTGCTGCCGGGTGTTACGTCCAGCGCCATTTGCGAGGCATTTGGCTGGGAGCGCGGCGCCGATCGCAGCTGGGACGAGGCTCCGGTCTACCGCGGCATCATTACAGCCATTATCGGTATCTCTGCCGTGCTGGTGCTTATGCCCGGCGTCGATTTGTTCCAGATCATGATGACCTCGCAGGTCATCAACGGCGTGCTGCTGCCTGTGGTTCTGGTGTTCCAGGTGGTTATCGCCGCCGATCGCCACATTATGGGCGCCAACCGCAACGGCCGCGTGTGGAACGTGCTCACGTGGGCGACCATCGGCGTGATCACGGTGCTGACGGTTGTTATGTTTGTGCTTCAGGCGATGGGTTACAGCGCTTAACGTCCCTTTTGGGGCTTCGGGCAGGCCGCAGCAATGGGCCGCGGCCTGTTTTTTGCTTGCTATAGGGGGGGGTTAGTTATATCGCAGTGGGCAAAAATGCCAAATATGAGTACTGTTGCTATATGGATATCATTTATAACCAATAAAATAATGAACACAATTAGAATTGTGTTCATTAAAATTTGCCTCGGCAGGTCTGGTTGGTTGCCGCATGGATGCGCAGGGGTCACTCAGGCGTTATTTTCGGCGGTTTTGCCTGCTACTAAAATGGTAACAGTACTCATATTTGCCATTTTTTGCCCACGACCCCTTGGCATGTTGTTGCGAAGCCGCCCCCGGACTGGAATTGACAGCCCAGGGGCGGCTTTCGCTTGTCGTAGGAGTGTCCTGTCCCCAGGTCCGGCATAAAAGGAACGTCCCTAACTGCCGCAGGGGGCGTCGGCCGCGGCCGACGCCCCCTGCGGGTGCAAGCAGATTTGACTGCGCGTTACTTATCGGTACCCAGCTTGTGCGGCTTGAAGGCGAGCGCGTTGACGAGTGCGTCGGTGGCAGACTTGACCGCTGCCGGCTGCGGGTCGTTGACGTGGTCCTCGGGGTGCACGGGCAGGTCCTTCTTGACCGCGTCGTGGATCAAGTTGAGATACTCGGTCACGCCGGTGGTCGATAGATGCGTGCCATCGCCGTCGAACAGGTCATTTCGGTTAGCGCTGTATCCGTACCAGTCGACAACGCGCACGTTCTTGTAGCGCGTGGCAGCGTTGGCAATGGCCTGGTTGGTCGAACCAACCCACGGCTGCGGGCTGCGCGTGTTTACAAACACCACGATGCGCTTGTCTCCGGCATGGGACATGATGGCATCGATCTGGTCGTCGGTCACCAAGCCGTTGGTGCCCAGGGCAAAGACCACGATTTTGCCGGCAAGGTTCTGCTGGATATAGCCCTCAAATGTCGCACGGCCCGCATCGAATTGGCGGCCCTTTTCGGCATCGATATGACTGTGCGGGAACACGCCATCAAAGGAATCCACGGCGCGCAGCGATACGGAGTCGCCGATCATCAGCAGGTCGTAGGAGCCGTCAGCGAAGCCGTCGTTGTCCTTGTCGGTGTCGTCTGCCGCTTGCTGGTCCTTAGGCGTGGCGTTTTTGGCTTCTTTGTTGAGGACTTCGGCACCTTCGCCGCTGAGTGCAGACGTCTCGGGCACAAAGATCAAGCCGCCCAGTGCAACGACCAGTACGACAGCGCAGGCGGCGCAAACGGGAATATGCGCGCGCACCCAATTGGCAGGCGTGGTGGTGCCATTGCGGAACTCGGAGACGGTGCGTCCGAAGACGCCCTTCCTAAACGGCGTCTCGATAAAGCGGTAGGAGCACTCGGCCACGGCGACCACCAGCAGTACCTGCAAAATGTACTGCCACCAGGGCGTATCGTTGATGTTGGCGACCGGGTTCATGAGCAGCAACAGCGGATAGTGCCACAGGTAGATGCTGTAGGAGCGCTTGCCAACCCATACGAGCGGCTCGGCGGATAGCGCGCGGGCCACCATTCCCTGGGGCTGCACGCAGGCCGCGATGACCATGAGCGTAAGGATGGAGCACAGCAGCGTGCCTCCGCGATACTGGAATGCCGTGTAGCCGTTGGTGAGCGCGACCATGGCGGCAAGGCCAACCAGGCCCACAACGCCCAACACATCGATGGATGCGGGTGAGGACCAAAAGCGTACGAGCGCGCTCGGCTGGGCTGGGGCAGTCTCGGCTGCGTTGTCGGCCTTCGTACCCTGTTTGTTCTCGGCATTCTTTCCGTGCCTGGCGGCGCCAACCAGGCGGTCGAGCCCCAGACGATGCGCGAGGCGCACGGGCGCCAGGTCGCGATCGGGGATAAAGGCCATCCAGGCGCCCAGCAGCAGCGAGAAGACGCGGGTGTCGGTGCCGTAGTACACGCGGCTGGGGTCGGCGGCAGGGTTGTAGAGCACCATCATGGCGATGGCGGAAACCGCAGCCAAGCCCAGAACCACGCGGCGCGTGCTGGGCTTGCTCATGTGCATGGATACCATGGCAAGCAGCAGCGGCGGCCAAACCAGGTAGAACTGCTCCTCGATGGCGAGCGACCAAAAGTGCGTGAGCGGCGAGGGGTCGCCCAAGGCGTTGAAGTACGAGACGTCCTGCGCGATCTGCCACCAGTTGTTGAAGAACAGCAGCGACGGCAGGATGTCGGGACGCATCTTGGTGAGCATCACGTGGTTAAAGATCGTGCACAGCGCGCAGGTAACCACCACGACGGTCACTACGGCGGGGAACAGACGGCGGATGCGGCGAATCCAGAAGCTCTTGAGGTCGATGCGCCCGGTCTTGGCGACTTCGTTGAGCAGCAGGCGCGTGATTAGATAGCCCGAAAGCACAAAGAAGATCGTGACGCCGAGCAGGCCGCCCTGAGCCCACGTAAGATTGAGGTGATAGAGCACCACCGCGACAACGGCGAGCGTGCGCAGGCCGTCGAGGGCGGGAATGTAACGAGATTTGGGACGAGTGGGCGTCTGGTCCGCGGCGGCGGCGCTGGCGTGGTCCGCTTTGTTGGCGGGTGCTCGATGGGGGCTCGGGGTGCGTCGCGGGTCGCCTGCGCGGGCGTTCGTGCGGCGCCTGGTTATCGGGCGCGCGGCGCGGGCCGCGTGAGCTCGATTGCGGGAATTGTTCCATAAAACATCATCCAATGACGAGAAAAATCAGCACGTATTCATTGTAACTGCCCGCTCCTGTGAATGCTTGCTGCTGGCGCAACCTCAAGCGCGCGTTCACATCAAAGTGAACTAAAGTTATAGAGTGCGAAAGCATACGATTGACGGCCGACGGTGGGCATAAAGCCCGCAGATGAGGAGGTTTCCATGGCAGATCGCGGCATCGTTGCGGTGTTCGGCAGCATGAACATGGACCTTTCGGTGGCGTGTGAGCGCATGCCGCGTGCGGGCGAGACCGTCGGCGGTAGCGGTTTTATCACCAACGCCGGCGGCAAGGGTGCCAACCAGGCTGTGGCCGCCGCGCGCATGGGTGCGCGCACGTGCATGATCGGCGCCGTCGGGCGCGATGCATTTGGCGATGCACTGGTGGCGGGACTCCAAGATGCCGGCGTGGGCGTTGAGTTTGTGGCGCGTCGCGACGACGTGGAGACTGGCACCGCGACTATCATTCGCTGCGAGAACGACAACCGCATCGTGTTGTCGCCGGGCGCCAACCATGCGCTTTCGGGCGAGGACGTGGCCTGCGCGCTGCGCTATCTGGTGGCTGACGAGCTTGACGCCGATATCTGCGACCTCGCCCCGGCTGCCGGCGGCGTCTTTATCGCCCAGGGCGAATGCGACCTGATGGCAACGGCTGCGGCGCTCTCTTGCGCCCACGGGTTGGGGTTCTATACGGTCTTTAATCCGGCGCCCGCCTGCGACCTGCCGGCGGGAGCGTGGCCTGCGGTCGACTTGGTTTGTCCCAACGAGACCGAGTGCCAGGTGCTGACGGGCATCTTGCCCACGGGTGACGCGAGCTGCGTGGCCGCGCTTAAGGCCTTGCTCGCTAAGGGTGTCGGTGCCGCGGTTATCACACTGGGCGGATCCGGATCGGTTACGCTCGGCGATGATGGAGGGCTGCTACGCATGCCGGCGCTCTCTAGCGAGGTGGTCGACACGACGGCCGCCGGCGATACGTTTATCGGCGCACTTGCGGCGGCTCGGCTGCAGGGCTTGCCCCTTTTTGAGTGCATGGTCGCAGGCGCTCGCGCCTCGGCAGTGACGGTATCGCGCCTGGGTGCTCAGCAATCGATTCCCACGCGCGCCGAAGTTGAGCGTAAGTTTGGTTTAGACGGTTTAGACGGAGAAGCGGAGTAGAACAATGGCAACCAAGAAGCTGATCCTTGATCTGGATATGGGCGTAGACGATGCGATGGCGCTCGCCTATGCCATCGCGAGCCCCGAGGTGGAGCTCGTGGGCATTACCACGTGCTTTGGCAACGTGCGCGTCGAGCAGTCGGCGCATAACTGCCTGGCGGTACTCGACCTGCTGGGCCGACCCGAGGTGCCGGTGTACCTGGGCGCCGATCGTCCCATTAAGGCGAACGAGCCCTATACGCCGCCGGCGTCCACCACGCTTATCCATGGCAAAAACGGCATTGGCGGCGCGAGCGTGCCTGCATCGCCGTATGAGCCGGTTGGGGCGACGTCGGCCGATGGCAATGCGGCGGTCGATTATCTGATCGATGCCGCACGCACCTATGGCCCCGATTTGGTCTACGTGGCGACCGGCCCGCTCTCAAACTTGGCGCTTGCTCTTGAGCGCGATGCGGCGGCGATGATGTCTATCGGCCGCGTGGTTGTGATGGGCGGCGCCCTTACCGTGCCCGGCAACGTGAGCGCGGGCGCCGAGGCCAACATGGCAAGCGACCCCGAGGCCGCCGATGCCGTGCTGCGCTCGGGCCGCAAGCTCACCATGGTGGGGTTGGATGTGACGCACCGTGTGGTGCTGACGCGCCGCGATATCGCCGGCTGGACGGGTTCGGGCACCATGGCGGGCTGCGCGTTTGCAGGCATGGTCGAGCACTACATTGGCTCATACGAGATGAACGCGCCTTATCTTGGCGGCTGTGCGCTGCACGATCCGCTAGCCGTTGCCGTGGCGATTGATCCCACGCTCGTGGGTGCACTTGGTTGCAACTTGCGCGTCGACCTGCTCGGCGAGTATCGCGGCCGCACTATCTGCGACGAGCATCGCCTGTCCGACCCCGACAAGAGCGCGCTTGTGGCACTCACCGTGGACGCCCCGCGCTTTCTGTCCGAGTTCAAGGCGCGCATGGCCCGCATCCTAGGCTAGGCTCGGGATCGAAGCACGCCCATCTGCTCGATGTGGCCGCTGGCGGGCCGACATCTACCGTTCGCCAGCCCGATGGTCCCCGGGGCGGGGAGAGCGCTATAATGCATTCTGCATCTTGGATTGTTACTCCTGTGTGGAGGCATGCCCAAGAGCAATACAACACGGATTGTTACGTAAGACATGACCGCAATAGCACTGCTATTGGCTATCATGCCTTTTTCTGTGAGTGTTCTTGAAAGGAGGTTCACCATGCTTGCAATTAAAAAGCTTAACAACAACGCGGTTCTTTGCCGTGACGGACAGGGGCGAGATGTCATCGCCATGGGCAGGGGCGTCGGTTTCGGCGGAGATTTTCCTCGAGAGCTCCCTCTTTCTAAAATCGAGCATACGTTTTACGACATTGATCCTAAAGGACAAGATGTCATGAGGGATCTTCCCTCGGATATCGTGATGTTTGCGGCGAAAGTTATGGACATCGTTGCCAACGAACTGCCCTACGACCTCTCGACCAATGCGACGCTGTTCATGGCTGATCACCTGTCGTTTGCCGTTGCGCGAGCCCAAAAGGGGGTCCGCATCGCGATGCCTCTTGCCTATGAAGTGCGGGAGACGTATCCGAAGGAATACAAGGCTGCCCAGTTTATCGTCATGCGACTCGAGAAGGAGCTCGGAGAGCGGCTTCCCAAGGATGAGATTGCCAGTATTGCGATGAATCTCGTGAACGCACGGGTTGTTGAAGCCGTCAAAGCCACGGCCGAGCCCGCAAAGCAGTTCGACGATATGCTCGAGGACGTTATCGAGATTCTCGAAAGCGATTTCCGCATTATTGTCGACCGCGATTCCTTTGATTTCACCCGCTTCGCCACGCATCTGCGGTACCTGTTCAAGCGCATTCAAGCCGGCGAGTCGCTGAACAGCGCCAACATGCAGATGTACAAGAACTTTCGTGAGGAGTTTCCGCAGTTGGCAGAGTGCGTGAAGCATATCGGTTCCTATTGTCGTGAAACGTGGGACGCCACGCTCTCCGAGGAGGAGGAACTCTATCTGATGATCCATCTCAACCGGATCATCTCCAAAAAAGGATTGTAACCCGTAGCCATTCGGGGCATGACCTTTGCCGATTCGAACAGTAAGCCAAGATTGTGCAAAGGAGCCAATGATGGCAAATTACAAAAAGGTGGCAGAGCAGATTCTCTCCACTGTGGGCGGGGCGGAAAACGTGGCTTCGGTTACGCATTGCATGACGCGCCTGCGCTTCAACCTCAAGGATGAAAGCCTCTCGAATGATGAGAAGCTTGAGGACATCTCGTCTATCATCAGCGTCGTGCACGCCGGAGGGCAGGTGCAGCTGGTGGTCGGGCCCACGGTCGACAAGGTCTACGACGAGGTTTGTAAGCAGGGCGGATTCGAGGTCACGGTATCGATTGACGAGGAACTCGATGGCCCTCAGCTTAGCTGGAAGGAGCGCTTGGCGCCCAAGCACCTCTTCAATCAGCTGCTCGATGCCGTGAGCGGCGCTATCACCCCGATCCTTCCGATCTTTTGTGTCGCCGGTATCTTCAAGATGCTCGTTATTCTGTTTGGGCCCGAAGGCGCCGGTTTTATGTCCGAAACGAGCGACCTGTATCGGATCCTTTCCCTGGTGGGCGATGCGGCGTATTACTACTTCCCGGTGTTTGCCGCCTATAGCTCGGCTAAGAAGTTCAAAACGAGTCCTGTGCTGGCACTGCTCATCGCTGTTGTGATGATTTATCCCGACATGCTCGCTATTGTTGAGGACGGAAAGCCTTTCAGCGTCTTCGGCATCCCCATGCAGCTCGTCAACTACACCCAGGCTGTTCTTCCGGTCATCTTGATCACCTGGGCCCAGTCCTATGTTGAGCGCTTCTTTAAGAAGATCTCGCCTGATATGTTGCGCATTCTGATCGTACCCGTGGGTACGGTGCTCGTGATGTTGCCGGTCGCGCTGTGCCTCTGCGGCCCTGCCGTCCAATTTGTCATGGGCCTTGTGGCCGATTTCATCATTTGGCTCGCCTCTGTTGCCGGTCCCGCTGCGACCGCGGTTATCGGCGCATTCTGGAATCTGATCATCGCCACCGGCATGCACGTGCCGATCTATACCGCCATATTGCCCGCCGCGCTCCAGAACGGTTACGACGCCATCTTATACCCCGGCACCGCGGTTGTAGCCTACACCACGCTTGCCATCGCGCTCGCCTATGGCCTGCGCGCTAAGGGCAAGGAGAGTCGAGCCACGGGCTGGAACTTGTTCATCACCTATGCCTTCGGTCGCGTGAGTGAGCCCATCATCTACGGCATCCTGTTTCGCGACAAGAAGGCTCTTGCCTGGAACATGATTGGTGGTGCTGTCGGTGGTCTGCTGGTAAGCCTTCTTCATGCCAACGTCTATATCTTCACTGGCGTTGGTTTCCCATGGATGAACGTGCTCATGTTTGCTCAGGATATCATCCCTGGCACCATCGGGTGTCTTGCTGGCGGTGCCGTGACGTTTGCGTTGGCGATGATTTTTGGATTTGAAGGACAGGAGAAGATGCCGTTGAAGTCCAAGAGCGGCGATTCTGAGGCCGTTGAATCCGTCGAGGCATAAGAGGCTACTACACAAATATGCTCCCCAGCCGTTGCGCGGTCCGACCCCTTGGCCGCGCAACGGTACTGTGCTGTTGCGCGGCACTTGCCGAGTCCGTTGCGTTCGACAGTGTGGGCCGGGAATTTGATAGAAAGGACGACACCATAATGTTTAGAGAAGATTTTTTATGGGGCGGGGCTCTGGCTGCAAACCAGTGCGAGGGAGGATGGAACGAAGGCGGTCGCGGTTTAGCCAATTCCGACATGCTGCCGTTTGGCGATCAACGCATGGACGTCATGCGGGGAGACCTTGATCCGCGTGCGTTGGCACCCGACAGCTTCTATCCCGCTCGCAAGGGCATTGATTTTTACCATAGGTACAAGCAGGATATTGAACTGTTTGCCCAGATGGGTTTTAAATGCCTGCGCTTATCAATCGCCTGGAGCCGCATTTTTCCCAAAGGAGACGAAGCCGAGCCCAATGAAGAAGGCCTTGCCTTTTACGAGGATGTTTTTAGGACGTGTCGCGCGCATGACATTGAGCCTTTGGTGACGCTCAACCACTATGATGTCCCCATGCATCTCGTCGATGCGTATGGCGGATGGCGCGATCGCAGGTTGGTCGACCTGTTCGAGCGATATTCGCGTACCGTGTTCGAGCGCTATCGGGGATTGGTCAATTATTGGCTGACCTTTAACGAGATCAACATCATGACGCAGGCGTGCTTTATGGCGGCGGGGATCATCTTCGAGCAAGGGGAGAATCGCTATGCAACGGTTCACACGGCCGTGCACCATGTATTGGTTGCGAGCGCCCGTGCGGTCGGGGCGTGTCATGAACTGTGCCCTGGGGCGAAGATCGGTTGCATGCTCAACGCAGGTGTCTTCTATCCGGCTACATGTGATCCGGACGATGTGCTGGCTGCGCAGGCTGAGAATCGCAGCCATTACATGTTTACCGACGTCCAGGTGCGCGGTGCGTACCCGAGCTATGTTCTCAAGGAATACGCCCGCCATGGTTTTGAGGTGCCCTATCGGGATGATGACCGCGAAGTACTGGCTGCAAACCTGGTCGATTTCGTCTCGTTTTCGTATTACTCGACGCGCGTCGCAAAAGCGCATGCGGAAGGTCAGTTCGATTCGAACCTTCTTCGCTCGGCGCCTAATCCGTATCTAAAACAGGAGCCTTGGGGGAGGTTTATCGACCCCAAAGGGCTGCGCGTCACCATGAATGAAATCTGGGATCGCTATCAAAAGCCGCTGTTCATCGTCGAAAACGGTTTGGGTGCTCCTGATGTGCCGGAAGATTCGGGTGAAATAGAAGACGACTATCGAGTTGAATACCTGCGGGCCCACATCGAGGCGATGAGGGAGACCGTCGAGCTCGACGGGGTGGAGCTCATGGGATATACCTGTTGGGGCCCGATCGATTTGGTTTCGGTCGCCACAGGACAGATGCGTAAGCGCTACGGGTTTATCTATGTCGATCGAGACGATAGCGGTGCGGGCTCGTTTGAGAGACGTAAAAAGAAAAGCTTCGAATGGTACCGACGCGTAATAGCAAGCAATGGCGAAGACCTTGCGTAATAACGTTAAGATGGACAAATGCGCCCGTTGGGGGAATAGTCGTGCCACTTCGCTTGACAACAGGCTAAACTAGCTAATAAACATTTACTACTCTGTTTAGATTGAATTTGCGGTCGTTTATTTGCCGAGCTATCGAGTTGCGATGCTCCGCCACGGCCGTTGCTAGGGGGAACAATGGCCAAAGCAAGTGTTCGCGAGATCAGCCGCATCACCGGTTTTTCGCCTGCGACCGTGTCCAACGCGCTCAACCGCAAGCGCAGCGTGAGTGAGGAGACCGCCAAGGTCATCCTGGAGTGCGCACAGTCGCTGGGCTATCAGCAGTCGACGCAGCTCGAGAGCATTCAGTTCGTGCTCGCGCGCAAGACGGGCGCCATTCTGGACGAGAGCACCTTCCATCCTGCGGTCATTGAGGGCGTGGAGCGCCAGGCGCGCCGTCACGGTATGAGCACGAGCTTTGTCTCGCTCGACTTTAGCGACTTGGACGCCGTGCGTCCGCAGGTCGAGGGCCTGATCGCCGATCCATCCGCCGCTATCGTGCTGATGGGTACCGAGCTGGGTGAGGAAGACTATGCCTTGTTCGCCAACGCTGCCGCCCACTTGATCGTGCTCGATGGCTGGAGCGATCGTCAGTACTTCGATGCCGTAGTCATTGCCAACACCGACTCGGTGCTGCGCGCCGTGGACTACCTTATCGAGAAGGGTCACAAGCAAATCGGCTATCTGGCAGGCGACCTTCGCATCCGCAACTTTAAGGATCGCGAGCGCGGCTATCGCCAAGCGCTTGAGGATGCGGACCTTGAGGCCAACCCGACATGGCGCGTCACACTGGGCACCACGCTCGAAGGTGCTTATCGCGACATGGGCGCATGGCTCGACAGCGTCTCGCGCGACGACCTGCCGACGGCTTTCTTTGCCGAAAACGACGTGCTCGCCGTAGGCGCCATGCGCGCGCTGAACGAGCACGGCATACGTGTCCCCGAGGATGTCTCAATCATCGGCTTTGACGATCTGTCTTTGGGCGCCTTCTCCAATCCGCCGCTCACCACGGTGCACGTTCCCAAGCACGAGGTGGGCGAGATCGCGGTGCGCCGCCTGGTGGGCAACATCCGCAATCCCAAGAGCTATACCTGCAAGACGGCCGTGTCGACCTATTTTGTCGAGCGCCAAAGCGTGCGTGAGATCTAGGCAAAGGCAACGCTGGGCCGTAGGGAGGCAAAGCTCGCTAAGGCAGCCATACATAACGCTACTAAGAGAGGGTCCTTTGGGCCCTCTTTTTGATGCCCTTGTATGTTCAGTTTGTTTACATACCGTTTAGGCTGATTTCTCTACCGTCTACGGGTATTTCGCGTTAAACTTCTAAACAGTAGAGTAAAACATTTAGTAAACAGAACAAAACGAAACATGCGTCTGTTTACTGAACATGTAACTAGGGGAGGACGTACATGGATAAGATCAAGCTCGGTTTTGTGCCCACGCGCCGCAGCATCTTTAGCGCGCCGGACGCGCTTAAGTATCGCGGTCTGACGGCTGATCGCCTGCGCGAGATCGGTGTTGACATCGTGGACATCGACGACATTAACGACGAGGGCCTGCTGTTTGACGACAGCCATATCGAGCCCATCGTCAAGAAGTTCCGCGCCGAGGGCGTCGACGGCATCATGCTGTGCCACGCCAACTTTGGTACCGAGTACGTTTGCGCCCGTCTTGCCCGCGAGCTCGGTCTGCCTGTGCTGCTGTGGGGCCCGCGCGACGAGCGTCCCGAGCCCGACGGCACCCGCCTGCGCGATAGCCAGTGCGGCCTGTTCGCCACCGGCAAGGTTCTGCGCCGCTTCCAGGTTCCCTTTACCTATATGACCAACTGCCGCCTGACCGATCCCGAGTTCGAGCGCGGCGTCTGGGACTTTTTGGCCGTGTGCAACGTGGTCAAGACCTTCAAGCACACGCGCATCCTGCAGATGGCGACCCGTCCGTTCGACTTCTGGTCCACCATGTGCAACGAGGGCGAGCTGCTCGAGAAGTTCAATATTCAGCTTTCGCCCATTCCCATGACCGAACTTGTTCAGGCTGTGCGCGACGCTCAGGCCGACGAGCAGGCCATGGCCGCCATGCTCGACCACATTCGCCACAGCTTTGAGATCTGCATACCCGAGGACAAGGTCCCCGCGGTCGCAGGGCTCGCCATCGCTATGAAGCGCCTGGTCGAGAAGTACGGCTGCAACGCCGGCGCCATCCAGTGCTGGAACGCCCTGCAGGACGAGCTGGGCATTATGCCCTGCGCCGCCAACGCCATCCTCAACGAGATGGGCATTCCCGTCGTATGCGAGACCGATATCCACGGCGCCATCACTGCGCTGATGGTCGAGGCCGCCGACCTGGGCCGTCACCGCGGCATGTTCGCCGACTGGACCGTGCGCCATCCCGATAACGAGAACGGCGAGCTGCTGCAGCACTGCGGCCCCTGGCCCTGCAGCTGCGCGGCCGTCAAGCCCAAGCTCACCTACCCGCTGGCTTTCGACCACCCCGGCGCGCTGACGGCCGAGGCCAAACACGGCGATCTCACCCTTGCCCGCTTTGACGGCGACAACGGCGAGTATTCGCTGCTGCTGGGCAACGCCCGCGGCATCGACGGCCCGGCCGGCATGGGCACCTACCTGTGGGTGGAGGTCGAAAACCTCAAGCGCCTCGAGGCCAAGATCGTCGAGGGCCCCTACATTCACCACTGCGTGGCCATTCACGCCAACGTGGTGCCGGTGCTCTACGAGGCGTGCAAGTACATCGGCATCCAGCCCGACCTGTACGACCCCATTGAAGAAGACGTCAAAGCCTACCTGCGAGGAGAGTAGAAATGGCAACTATCGAAGAGCTTGAGTCCCTGCGCTGGGACCTTCGCCGTGATTGCGTCGATATCATCATGGCTGGCGCCGGCGGCCATATTGGCGGCGACATGTCGGTGATCGACGCCCTCATGACCCTCTATGCCAACCACCTTAACATTTCGCCCGAGACCGTCGACGATCCCAACCGCGACCGCTTCGTGCTCTCCAAGGGCCACGCCATGGAGGCCTACTACGCGGTGCTGTGCCACGAGGGCTATCTGGACCTCGACGACGTCAAGGCCCGTTTCTCCAAGTTCGGCAGCCCCTACATCGGCCACCCCAACAATAAGCTCAAGGGCATCGAGATGAACTCCGGTTCGCTGGGCCATGGCCTGCCCGTGGCCGTCGGCATGGCGCTTGCCGGCAAGATGGACGGCCGCGACTACCGCGTCTACACCATCATGGGCGACGGCGAGCTTGCCGAGGGCTCGGTCTGGGAAGGCGCCATGAGCGGTGGCAACTACCAGCTCGATAACCTGTGCGCGCTCGTGGACCGCAACCGCCTGCAGATCAGCGGCAGCACCGAGGACGTCATGAAGCAGGATTCGCAGGAGGAGCGCTGGGCTGCCTTCGGCTGGAACGTGCTCTCCATTCCGGGCAACGACGTTCGGGCCATCGATGCCGCGCTGACGCTTGCGGCCGAGACCTGCGGAAAGCCCACGGTCATCATCCTCAACACGGTGAAGGGCTATGGCTCGCCCGTCATGGAGGACAAAGCCGCCTGGCATCACCACCTGCCCAACGATGAGGAATATGCCCAGATCATCGCCGATTTCGCTGCCCATAAGGAGGCCATCAATGGCTAACAAGATCGCCAACCGCAAGGTTATCTGCGACACGCTGCTCGAGGCCGCCGCAACCGATAAGGACATCGTCGTCCTGTGCTCCGACTCCCGCGGCTCCGCATCGCTCACGCCGTTCTTCGATCAGTATCCCCAGCAGTCCGTCGAGGTCGGCATCGCCGAGCAGGACCTGGTGAGTATCGCCGCCGGCATGGCTTCGTGCGGCAAGAAGGCCTGGGCCGCCTCGCCGGCGTCCTTTGTGACCACGCGCTCGTATGAGCAGTGCAAGGTCGACGTCTCGTACTCCAACACCAACGTCAAGCTCATCGGCATTTCGGGCGGCGTGTCCTACGGCGCTCTGGGCATGAGCCATCACTCCGCGCAGGATATCGCTGCCATGAGCGCGATTCCCAACATGCGCGTGTATCTGCCGAGCGATCGTTTTCAGACTGCCGAGCTCGTGCGCGCACTGGTTGCCGACAACAAGCCGGCCTATATCCGCGTGGGCCGCAACCCGGTCGAGGACGTGTACACCGAGGACGAGTGCCCGTTCCAGATGGACCGCGCCACCTGGGTGCGTCGCGGCACCGATGTGACGATTGTCGCCACCGGCGAGATGGTCCGCCATGCCGTGGACGCCGCTGATCTGCTCGCCGAGCAGGGCATCTCCGCCACCGTGCTCGACATGTACTGCGTCAAGCCGCTCGACGCCGAGGCCGTGATTGAGGCCGCCGGTGCCACGCGCGCCGTCGTGACGGTCGAGGAGCACAGCCCCTTCGGCGGTCTGGGTTCCATGGTCGCGCAGGTCGTGGGCGAGCATTGCCCGCGTCCGGTTAAGTGCCTGAGCCTGCCCGACGCGCCGGTCATCACCGGCACCTCGCCCGAGGTCTTCGCGCACTACGGCCTCACCGGCGAAGGAATCGCCAAGACCGTTGCCGAGTTCCTTCCCGCAGAGTAATTGGAATGTGACAAAGGGACAGTCCCTTTGTCACATTCATTTTGAAAGGGGTGGCCATGGGCCGCTACATCATCGGAATCGATCAATCCACGCAGGGCACGAAGGCGCTGCTGGTGGACGAGGGCGGCCATCTGATTCATCGTGCCGACCGCTCGCATCGCCAGATTGTCAATGATGCCGGCTGGGTGAGCCATGATCCGGTCGAGATCGCCGCCAACGTGTTGGCCGTGGCGCGTGCCGTGGTGGAGGAGACCGGGGTCAATCCGGCCGACATTGCTGGTATTGGCATCTCCAACCAGCGCGAGACCACCGTTGCCTGGAACCGCACGACGGGCGAGCCGCTGTGCGACGCCGTGGTGTGGCAGTGTGCCCGCGCCCGCGAGCTGTGTGACGAGCTTGCGGCGCGTGAAGGCGTGGCAGAGCTGGTGCGTGACACAACGGGTCTGGTGCTCTCGCCCTACTATCCGGCGGGCAAGATGGCTTGGATCCTTGCGAACGTTCCGGCGGCTGCCGAGGCCGCGGCGTCGGGTGAGCTGTGTCTGGGCACCATCGATGCCTGGGTGGTCTGGACGCTCACGGGCGGCGCGGAGTTTCGCTGTGACTGGTCCAATGCCAGCCGCACGCAGCTCTTCGACCTGCGCCGTGGCTGCTGGAGCGAGCCGGTGTGCGAGGCCTTTGGCATCGATCCGTCCTGTCTGCCGCAGGTGACCGACTCCGACGGTCTGTTTGGCACAACGGACCTGGGCGGCTTTTTGCCGGCGCCCGTGCCGGTGCACGGCGTGCTGGGTGACAGCCATGCGGCCCTGTTTGCGCAGGGTTGCCACAGCCGCGGCATGGCCAAAGCGACCTATGGCACCGGCAGCTCGGTCATGATGAACGTCGGCAACGAGTTTGTCGCCAGCTCGCACGGGCTTTCGAGCTCGCTTGCGTGGCGTATGGATGGTGTGACCGAGTATGTACTCGAGGGCAACGTGAGCTACGCCGGCGCCGTCAAGACCTGGCTGCGCGACGACCTGGAGCTCATCAACAACCCCGAGGAGGTCACCGACCTGTGCTACGCCGCCAACCCGGCGAGCCATGTTTACTTTGTGCCGGCGTTTACCGGCCTGGGTGCGCCGCACTGGGCAAGTGATGCCGAGGGATGCGTTTTTGGCATGACACGCACCACGGGCCGCGCGGAGTTCGTAAAGGCTGCCGACGAGTCGATCGCCTATCAGATTTTTGACGTCATTGATGCGATGGTCGAGGATTCGGGCGCGGCGCTTGCCGAGCTTCGTGTTGACGGCGGCCCCACGCGCGATGCGTACCTGATGCAGTTTGAGAGCGATTTGGTCGGCTCGCCCATCCGCATTGCGAGCAACGACGAGATGAGCGGTCTGGGCGCGGCTTGGGCCTGCGGTATCGCGCTGGGCATGTATACGCGCGATGTCGTCGACGTCTACGGCGCCCGCGGCATCGTGGAGCCGTCGATGCCCGCCGACGAGCGAGCCAAAAAGATCGCCGGCTGGCGCCATGCCGTCGAGGCGACGATTGCGTACAAGTGACGCCCTGGGGCGATATCACGGAGCGCTATTCGTGCCGATAGGTAAAGATGCGAACGAGAGTGTGATGTGATGCGGTAGAGTCCAACGCGTCGAATGATGGTCTACGTATGTGGGATTCTATTCCTGAGTTGCGGCGTTGTAATGAATGCACGCACGGCGCTCGGCGTGACGCTGATCGTTTCCGCGCGGCTCGTCCCCGTTGCGCCTGACGGCATGGTGCAGACGCTCTCCTAGGTGTTTCACTGTGAATTTGGTAAGGCAGAGTATTTCTTTGACGGGGGCTGTGTATGTATCGCACTGGTCTACGGGCTTGTGCGTACGGGTACTGTGGTGGGCATCGGTATCGGCACCGTAGCCGCCGCGCTCCTGGCGGGCGGTATCTGCACGTTTTGGGGTCGTCTGCTCAACCGCAGGCTCATGGCCTTTATGGAAGAGCCTGCGAGCATGTAGACGCATTGAGCGAGAGGGGAGCGGCCATGAGGCAGCTGTTTGGAATTGATATCGGCGGAACGAGCGTCAAATGGGCGATTGTGAATGAGAACTACGAGTTTGGTGACCGTGGTTCGATTCCGACGGCGTTCGTCTCGGCCGATCAGCTGGTCGACGCGCTCGCGGCACTCGTAGGGCCGTATCGCGGACAGGTTGTAGGCGTGGGCATCTCGGCCCCGGGTGGCATCTTCGGTTACGAGGTCGATCCAGACGGGACGATCCATCGCGGTGGTGCGCTGCCGTACATGGACGGGTTTCCGCTTGGCCGAGCGCTGCGCGAACGGCTGGGGCTGCCTGTGACCGTTGTCAACGACGGCAAAAGCTGTGCGCTTGGCGAGTACGCTGCCGGCGCGTTGCGCGGCGTGGACGTGGGTTGCGTGGCGGTACTCGGTACGGGCATCGGCGGAGGCATCGTGGTTGACGGCCGGGTGCTGACGGGTGCGGGCGGCTTCGCGGGCGAGTTCAGCTTCCTGTCCAACAACGTAAACGAACCGCTTGATCATTGCGATACATTCGCGACTTCGAGCGGATGGCACGGCCTGCAGAATCTCGTGGCAGTCGAACTTGGCATTTCGGATGAAGCTGAACTGGAGGCCCTCGATGGCCGACGGATCTTCGAGCTATTGGAGCGCGGGGGCGCGTCCGAAGTCGCCGCCGTGCAGCGCGGATTGGATGCCTATGCTGAGCTGTTTGATCGTGTGCTTGTGAATCTGCAGTGCGTTATCGACCCGGCGGTCTTCGCGATTGGTGGTGGCATCAGCTGCCATCCCGCGCTGTTCGAGGCGCTCGACCGTAAGATGGATGACGTCATGGCGCACTACACTGGTTTTCTGAAAGATATGCCTCGTCCGCACGTAGTCCCGGCACAGCTGGGTAACGACGCCAATATCTACGGTGCCGTTGCAACTTGTTTGCGAGTGCTGTAAGTGCAGGCCATCGATTGGTCTGGTGGCGATTACAGTCGCTGCCGGGTTCTTGGCTGTTGAGCTGCTCGCACGCTCTGCATTGCGGACGACGCAGCATCAATAGGTGAGGGGTCAGAAAACTAGATGCTGAACGGTCGATATTATCGGCTGCGCGGCGCCCCGTCCCAAAGTAGTCATTTGGGACGGGGCTTTTTTGACTGCTATCATGGGTGCGATTGTTGCGACCAACTAAAAGAGCCCCGTCCCAAATTGACTACCGAAAGGATTTGCCATGGAGCGCATCGCGAGTTTTTCCGTTGATCATCTGCTGCTTGAACCAGGCGTGTATGTGAGCCGCGTCGACCGCGATCCGGCGACCGGCGCCGCCGTCACCACCTTTGACCTGCGTCTGACCACGCCCAACAAGGAGCCGGTCATGAACACGGCCGAGTGCCACACCATCGAGCACCTGGGCGCGACGTTCCTTCGCAACCATGCCGAGTGGTCGAGCCGCATCGTCTACTTTGGGCCCATGGGCTGCCGCACGGGCTTTTACCTTGTCGTGTTTGGCGAGGTGACGAGTGAGGAGATCTTGCCGCTCGTGCGCGAGTTGTTCGAGTTTGTCGCTGGTTTCGAGGGCGATGTCCCCGGTGCCGCTCCCGAAGAGTGCGGTAACTACCTGGACCAGAATCTCCCCATGGCCAATTGGCTCGCGCGTCGCTATCTCGACCGCGATCTGGCCGATATCGACGAGGCGCACCTGCACTATCAGCAGGCGTAAAGGTTTCGTCGCTCAAAATGAGCTCACGGGGCGCCTTCGCTTATGCGGGGGCGCCTTTTTGTTGAGCGGACATGGTGGACGTTTAAAACCGCGCGTGATTGTTCTAGAATGTTCGTAATATCACACAAACGAACAGGAGCGAACATGCATATCTACTCTGTTACCGACCCCGAATTCAAACCCTATGGCCGCGTGTGGGATGACGTCCCGTCCGGCCTGACCGCCCCGTTCGTCGAGACGCTCTCCGCAACGCCCATCCCCGAAGGCAGCAAGTACGTGGCCTCCGCGCCCGAGCTCGAACAGGTCGAGGGCTCCGACACGCTCGGCCTGCTCATGTATGGCGGCCGTCCGTTCCAGCTGGGCTGGTGCAACGGCCACAACACGAAGCTCAACTGCCTGGAGTATCACCGCGCGAGCGAGTTCAACCTGGGTGCTCGTGACTTTATCCTGCTGCTCGCTAAGCGTGAGCAGATTGTCGACGGCAAGCTCGACACCGCGCAGGTCAAGGCCTTCCGTGCCCCTGCCGGCACGCTTGTCGAGGTCTACGCCACCACGCTGCACTATACGCCGTGCATGGTCGACGAGGGCGGCTTCCAGGTGATGGTCGCGCTGCCCGCTGGTACTAATGGCCCGCGCCCCGAGGCTGCTGCCAACATGCCCGCGGCCGGCGACAGCTACTGCTACTGGAAGGCCGACAAGTGGGTCCTCTGCCACGCCGATAGCCCCAAGGCTGCCGAGGGCGGCTACGTAGGCCTCGTCGGCAAGAACCTCGACATCACCGTGGATTAGGGTCCTTCATCTCGGTCTGTAACAGTTGGCGCGCTAAATCGTCTCTATCTGTTACAGATCAAGACGAACCGCGGGGGCCGCCCGGACAATCTCAATCTGTAACGCCAAGCCCGGTTTTGACGGCCTAACTGTTACAGATTGAGACAAACGGGCCCAATCCGCCACAAAGGTGCCTGTCCCCTTTGCGGTGGTTGCCTAGAGCTGGCTGCGCAGGTAATCGGCCATATAGGGGACGGCGAAGCGCACGTAGCCGCGGCGCGCCTGCTCGATAACGCCGGCGTCGATGAGGCGCCGGCGATACTTTTGCGCATAGTCGGGTGTGACTGACATGCGCTTCGCAACATCAGAAATGCGAGACACAGCGTCTTCGTCATCAGTCATTGCGGAGAGAAACGCGACGTCTTGGTCTGACAGCGCGGCGAGCGTCGTTTCGCACACATCGTTTTCGAAATCGACTTTCGACGCTTCGATAGCTCCGTCGATTAACCCTTGCGTCGCACGTTCGCCTGTCCTGCAGCGATTGGCGATGTTATAGCCGATGAGTTGCAGCATATAGGGCGAGCCTTGGGTTGCGCGAGCGGCACGGAGGCGAAGATCGCTTGGAATATCAAGGCCGAGCTCATCGAAAGCCCGCTGGTAATAGGTATCGACATCTCCGACCGAAAGTGGCTCGAGCGTGACCTTTCGAGCGCGGTTGAGAAATGTCAGCACACGGTCATTGAGTGTTGCGCAGACGGCTCCCGGAAGGCCCGCCATGACGAGCGCGACGTTGAGTCGTTCGCCGACCAGCTCTTGATAGGCGGTGACGAGCTGTCTGATCTCGGGTGAATTTGCTTGGAGCTCGTCGATGAGGATGAGGATGCCGTGCCCCTGCTCGGTCAGTTTGCGCGCGAGCTGCGTGAGCTTGAACTGAAAGCTCTTGGTCTCCTGCACGTCTCGTGTGAACTCGAGGCCTGCCGAGAGCCCGAAAACACTTAGGCTGCCGCTCGCGAGTTTGGGAAGGCGGCGTTTGTTGACGTAAGGTTTGCCTGCTTCTTGGATTTTCTCGACAATGCGCTCGAGCATATCCTCGGAGGCTACGGTAGGCGTGGCGACAACAAAGCCGAGCTTGCGTGCGCGGTCGGCAAGTTCCCACAGAAGAACTGTCTTGCCGCTGCCTCGCTGTCCAAGCATGAGCATGGCTCGGTCGCGATTGCCCGGTTCCTGCTCAAGGCCGGATATGAATGTCGAAATTACAGTTTCGCGCCCGACGAGATAGGATGGGCGATTTCCAAATGAGGGGGAGAAGATGGTTTCAGTCATAAGTCTCCTTTCCTTTCTTTCCTATTTTTTCCTTTCTTTCCTATTCAGTCAAATGGTCTGCCACCCGAGGGCGCCTTCGCTGTTGTGGAGGCGCCCTTTTTTGCAAGTGAGTAGACTTTTTGGCTTAGTCTGACCACGCCGGAACATGCCAGGTAAGCTACCTGCGGTTTTGATGGCGTCAAAGGCGGGTCTGGTTGAGTTTTGCCAAAAAGTCTACTCACTTGACGTTCGCGGCGTGTGGGCGGGTGCTTTTTCGTGCACGCGAGGTATCAAAAAGTGTCAGGTGTGGGCGGCTGTTGGGCGGCTGCGTGCGAAAAGAAGTGTCGACCTGCGCTGTTGTCGTTGGGCAGGGCCCCATTTGCGGGGATACTGAAATCACGACAAACAGCGTGTGAAAGGATCGATGTATGGCTTTCCGTAAAGACTTCCTGTGGGGCGGCGCGACGGCCGCCAACCAGTGCGAGGGTGCCTACGACGTGGATGGCCGCGGCCTGGCTAACGTGGATGTAGCCCCGCACGGCCCCGAGCGCCGCGCGGTGGTTTCCGGCCAGCGTAAGATGCTCGACTTCGAGGACGGCTTTTACTACCCGGCGCAGACCGGCATCGATTTTTACCATCACTACAAGGAGGACATCGCCCTCTTTGCCGAGATGGGCTTTAAGACCTTCCGCATGAGCTTGGCCTGGACCCGCATCTTCCCCAACGGTGACGAGACCGAGCCCAACGAGGCCGGCCTGGCCTTCTACGAGGATGTGTTCCGCGAGTGCCAGAAGCACGGCATCGAGCCGCTCGTGACCATCACGCACTTTGACTGCCCGATCCACCTCATCAAGGAGTACGGCGGCTGGCGCAACCGCAAGCTCATCGACTTCTACAAGAACCTCGCGACCACGATCTTCACCCGCTACAAGGGCCTGGTGAAGTACTGGCTCACCTTTAACGAGATCAATATGATCCTGCACCTGCCGTTTATGGGCGCGGGTCTGGTCTTCGAGCAGGGCGAGAACAAGGAAGCCATCGAGTACCTGGCCGCCCACAACGAGCTCGTCGCCAGCGCTTGGGCTACCAAGATCGCCCACGAGATCGATCCCGAGGTCAAGATCGGCTGCATGCTTGCCGCGGGCAGCTACTACCCCTACAGCTGCCGTCCGGGCGACGTGCGCCAGGCCCAGCTCGACAACCAGGACAACTACTTCTTCGTCGACGTCCAGAGCCGCGGCTATTACCCGGCCTATGCCGTCAAGAAGTTCGAGCGTCTGGGCATCGACGTGGGCATGACCGACGAGGACCGCGAGATCCTGGCCGACAACACCGTCGACTTCATCAGCTTTAGCTACTACTCCACTCGCTGCTCCGCCGGTGCCGATAATCCCGATGTCGAGAAGACCCAGGGCAACGCCTTCGCCGGCGCCAAGAACCCCTACCTGCAGCAGAGCCAGTGGGGCTGGGCCATCGATCCGCTGGGCTTCCGCATCACCCTCAACGACCTGTACGACCGCTATCAGAAGCCGCTGTTCGTGGTTGAAAACGGTCTGGGCGCCAAGGACGTTGTCGAGGAGGACGGCTCCATCAACGACGATTACCGCATCGATTACCTGCGCCAGCACATTGCCGCGATGCGCGACGCGGTGACTGAGGACGGCGTCGACCTGCTGGGCTACACCACCTGGGGTCCGATCGACCTGGTCTCGGCCGGCACGGGCGAGATGTCCAAGCGCTACGGCTTCATCTACGTCGACCGCGACGATGCCGGCAACGGTACCCTCAAGCGCTCCAAGAAGAAGAGCTTCGACTGGTACAAGAAGGTAATCGCTTCCAACGGCGAAGATTTGGCCTAGGCTTTCCCAGCCACCGTACCTTGGGCCTCATTCGTCGCTTGCGTACCTTAAGTACGCGGCGCTCCCCATTCGACCCAATCTACGGCACCTGGAAAACCCTAGACTCAAATCTTACAGACCTGTCCTAGGCTTTCCCGGCAATCATAGTCTCCTAACCAAAGCGCCCGGCGAGCAGTTTGTGCTTGCCGGGCGTTTTGCCGTCCGCGGATTTTGGGACATGCGGCCCGTTTTTTGAGCCTGCCTGTCGGTACACTAAAAGCACTATGGGTACCCGCGAGCGACATATCGGCCATGCGGCCGCCCGATCCGCGCCGGTGGCGGATCCCAGGGGCGGCAGGCTCTTCGCCATGCCGCGATTCCTCGTTGGCATAACACATCGGGTGTACCGTCACCGCGTCTTTGCTATCGCCGGCGCCATCACCGCGCTGTTCCTCATGGTTTTGGCAGTCTTGCCGGCGCTGTTTGCCTCCGACCCCAAGCTTTCCAACGCCGTGCCCGCCTATAGCGAGGTGTCCGAAGAGGTCGTGGATGCGCTCGTCCACTCGAGCTCTCTCCCGTTGCTTGTCGCCGCAATTATATTTTCGATCTGGGGTGTATCGGTCTATCTACGCTGTTTGGACTATGTGTTGCGCCGCCGCCTTGTTGCCGTCGCCACCATCTGCGCCCTCTGGATGATTGAGGTCATCCTCAAATACAAGTCGTTCACACCGTTCTATGCCACCGTGCTGTGGTACCTGTACTACGTGCCCATGACGCTCATTCCGCTGCTCTACCAGCTGTGCGGCCTGCGCCTTGCGGGGCTGGAACAACACCGTGTGGGCCGTCGCTATCGCAGCATCCTGTGGGTCGTGGCCATCCTACTTATCGGTTTTGTGCTCACCAACGATTTCCACCGGCAGGTATTCCACTTTGACCGTGCAAGCGACACCTGGAGCAACGATTACACGTACGGCTGGGGTTATTTCGCCGTCTTAGTGTGGACGGCCTTTAACTTTGTGGCCTTTTTTATCCTGGTGGGCCGGTCCTCGTCCTTTCGCATCCAGCGTTTCTCGGGCACGGCGGCGCTCGTACTGCTGGGTGGCGCATTCTTTGCCGTCTCGTATGCGTTGCGCGTGCCCTGGGCATGGAGGCTCAACTTTTCGCTCGTCTATTGCGTCCTGTGCGTGGTGGCGATGGAAATCTGTCTCGATTGCGGTGTCATTCCGTCGTTTCACGACATCGCCGGCATCTTCGACACCTTGCCGCTCGACCTCAAAGTTCTAACGCGCGACCTGCAGGAGGTCTATGCCACGCCGGCGTCAAAGCCAATGCCGGTAGGCGTGCGCGAGGAGTTGCGGACCCAGGAGCACGGCCATGCCCATGCCTTTGCTGTGGCGTCCGATCCCGATGTGGTGTACCGTGCCTTTCCACTGCTGGGCGGATCGGCCCTGCTTGCCCAAGACGTGTCGGATCTCAACGAGCTTAACCGTGAACTGGCACATCGTCGCATGGAACTGCAGCGTCAAAACGAGCTGCTCGCCGCCGACTACGACCTTAAGACGCACCTGGCAGATCAAGAGGCCGAGACCTTGCTGGTCCAAGACGTGGACCAAGCACTTGCCCGCGCGCTCGAAGGGATGTACGACCTGCTGAGTTCGCTGCCGCCGTTGACCGACGAGGCGTCTTCGCACGAGCGTTACCGCATGCTGCAGCGCGCCAAGATGCTCGTCGCCTATTGCAAGCGCAAGGGGTCGCTCACGTTGGCACAGCACGGGGAGAGCGGTTTTGATCGTGACCGCATTCAACTCATTGCCAATGAGCTCGCAAGTGACCTGCGCACCATCGATATCGATTGCGCCTCGATTGTCGCCATACGGCGCCCGTTGCACGCCAGTACGGTAAGCGCCCTGTACGACTGCGTGTATGACTTTGCGTTTTTTGCCTACACCACCGACCATCCGGCGCTTATGTATCACTTGGGCGACCATGACCGATGCAGTGTCGAGCTGCGCGCCACACTTTTTTCCAACGATGATGAAGATCTTTCGCAGACGCCCGCTGCGCAAGAGCTCGAAAGCGCTCTGCAAGGGCGCAACGTGGCATACCGCCTTGAGGGCGAGCCCGGCCAGCTGCGCATGATCGTCTTGATGCCGAGGGCGGGTGAGTGACGATGCGGATTTCGCTCATCCTTCCCCAAATCGTTGCGCTCGATGTTGTCTTTGCCCTGGCTGCGTGTCTGCAGACGATCCACGTCCCGCTCATCGCATCGCGCCGCTCGTCCTATAACCGTAAGGTGATTTGCGCCTACGAGGCGAGCCTTGTGCTTCACCTGATAATTTCGGCGCTTATCTTGTTCGCATCGAGCGGCTCATATCTGGTGGCGCCGCTTGACGTTTGCGCCAGGGCAATGGGCGGAGCGTTGTGGCTCAATGCCGCGATCTTTGCCTATGGCGTGGTACTTATGGCGCACTATCGTCGCCTCGTCATGCTGGTCGAGCTGCTGCTTGTTGTCGCCGTTACACCACCGGTGGTTTTTGCCATGGGCTCGGCGTGGACCGTTGTCCTTATCGCAGAGGGAGCGTTCTTCCTGTTCCGTTCCATCGCGGCGCTCTTGATGGACGTCCGTAACCGCCAAGAGGATATCACCATGTTCTCGACGATCGAGACCATCAACGTGATTCCCGTGGGCATCCTGTATCTGGACCCGAGGGGCCGTCCGCTGCTCATGAACCGCTGCATGCGCAAAAACCTGGTGGAACTTCATATGCCAACCGACCTAGGCGACATGAGCAGCACATGGAACGACCTGCGCAAACTGAGCATGCAAATGCCCGAAAGCAGCAGGAACCGTGTGCGGATTAATCTAGACCGCTTTGGTGAGGCGCGTGCGGTGGTCGAGGTCTCTCCCGCCGAGATTCGCCTATTTGTGCGCGATCGCGTTATGGTTTCGGGCCGTTCGTTCGAGCGCATTATCGGTCTTGATGTGACAGAGTACGCGCATGCCCATGACCGCTTGGCGCAAGCCAACCACCTGCTTGAGCTTGCGGGCCAAGAGCTCCAAACCCAGATCGAAGAAGTCAAAAAAGTTGCTGACAATGCGGCCTACCTACGTATGCGCGCTCGCGTGCACGACGTGATCGGGCAGCGCCTGTCCATTCTTCATCGCTATTTGGAGGAGGGGCGTCTGGACGATGAGTCGATCGAGCAGATTGATCCGTTGCTGCGCTCAATTGCTGCCGATCTGCGCGGTGGCGGTGCCAGCGAGCCTGCAGAACAGCTGGGTGATATCGTCCATGCTTTTGGTTTGGTGAGTGTGCAGATCGATGTTGAGGGTGCGCTGCCTGAGGACGCGCGTGTCGCCACCGCATTTTTGCAGATTATCCGTGAGGCCTCGACCAATGCCACCAAGCATGCGCAGGCGCATCGGGTCCACGTGCGTCTGTGGCAGGAGGGGGCGGATGCTGGCGCCGTCGCGCGCATGACGATTTCTAACGACGGGTCCCCGGCCCCCGTATCGTATCGCGAGGGAACGGGTATCCCAGGTATGAGGCATGTCGCGCAAGATCTGGGTGGCAGCCTAGAGGTCCACGCCGCCCCGCCCTTTACGCTTGCGGTGTCCATCCCGCTTAACGCCAACGACACGTCCCAAAGGAGAAGCTCATGATCCGCGTGTTAATCGTCGAAGACCAGGCCATCCTGCGCGAGAGCCTGGCGCGCTCCGTTGGCGACCAGCCCGATATGACCGTTGTTTCCGCCATCGCCGATGCCTCCGAGGCCTTGGGTGTCGCGCTCAAGGAGCGTCCGGACATGATACTGATGGACGTGTGCACCGAACACGATTCAAACGGCATCGTGGCGGCGGCGCGCATCAAGGAGCAGCTGCCCGAGTGTCGCATCATTATCATGACCGGCATGCCCGAGATCACCTTTGTCGATCAAGCCCGCGAGGCGGGCGTCGATAGCTTTGTGTACAAGAACGTCGGTATCGACGAGCTGTTCGCCGTGATGCGCTCCACGCTGGCGGGCTATTGCACGTTTCCCAAGCCGCCCGAGAGCATTTTTTCGGGCACGGCGGCACTCGACGATGTCGAGCTGTCGATTTTACGCCTTGCCTGCGAGGGCAAGAGCCGTCGCGAGATTGCGGCCGAGCTGTTTATGAGTGAGGGTACCATCAAGCGCCGCATCTCGGAGATCCTGAGCAAGACCGGCTACGACAACATCATGCGCCTAGCCGTACATGCGGTGACCGAGGGCAGTATCGTTCCCAACATGGAGCGCTAAAGCTCGTCGCGCATCGGCATAAAAACGGCGGGGTCGCAGGATTAACTCCTGCGGCCCCGTCTGGTGTGCGCGGATGTGTCCGCCAATCCGCGGCTGATGTTACATGCCGCTACGCGATGGTTGCGCTGTAAGAGGCGACGTCCTCGTAGGAATCGGTCAGGTAGGCGTCGATGCCGATGGTCGTGTTGACCAGGTCGTCAAGGCTGTCAAGCTCGCCGTTCGAGAACGTGAATTCCTCGGTGGCGTTGGTGCCGGGCATCAGGTGAGCCGAGAACCAGGGTTCCTTCATGGTGCCGTTGACGTTGGTCTTGCCGGAAGGAGCGTAGAAGGTCAGGTCCTTGTCGCTCTTGTTGGTGATGTTGACGACAAAGCCGATATCGCCCCAGTCGTCCTTGAACTTCTCGGTGATGGTGATGGTGCACAAATCGTCATCGGCGACGGTAACGGCGGGGGAGATTTCGACGCTCTGGACATCGTCGTCTTCGACGGCCTCATCGATCTCCTCTTCCTTCTCGGCCGCCTCGCGATCCTTCTTCACCGTGCCGGACAGATCCTTGTCGGACTTGGTGAAGATAAGCTTGTCGCCGTCCACCTCAAGGACGAGCTTGTCGTCCTTGAGCTTCAGGTCGTGCGACTCATCTTCGGCGGTGATCGTTACGGTGGTGGCGTCCTTGGCTTCCCATTTCAGGTCGGCGATTTCAAGGAACATATCGAGGACGCCTGTGCCGTCCTCGTCGAGGATCAGGACGCAGTTGAGGCCCCACTCCTTGAGCATATCCATGTACTCATCGGTGAGCTCTTCGCCATCCAAGGTTCCACCCGAGTACTGCCAGCTGCCGACGAAGTTGGCCTTGGGGTCCTTGCCGCCGCCGCTGCAGCCCGTCAGGGCAAAGGCGAGCGCCAGGACGCATGTCAGGAATGCGAGTACGGACTTTTTGAACGTTGTCTTCATGGTGTCCTCCTTAATCGAACGAAACCCATAGAAGCAGGAGCGGGGGCGGCGGATCCCCCGCCAATTACCAGATAGAGGGGCTAGGGCCTGGGCGTTCCGCAGTTGCTGCAGAACTTGCCGCCGTTTTCGCTACCGCAGTTGGGGCAGAACCACTTGGCCGGTGCCGGGACAGGCGCGGGGCTGCCGCACTCGGGGCAGAACTTGCCGGTGTTGGTGGCGCCGCAGCTGCAGGTCCACGTGCCGGCCGCAGGCGCGGCGGCGGGAGCCGGTGCGGGGGCGGGGGCCGGAGCCGGTTGCGGGGCGGCCTGCTGCTGCGCCTGGCCGGCAGCGAACAGCTGGCTGGCGTTCATGCCGCCCATGCCGCCTGCCATGCCCATGCCCATAAAGCCTGCCATCGCGCCGTTGGGGTTGGCTGCTGCCGCACGCATCGCGTCGCTCTGGGCGCTGGCGATATTGGCGGCCGCCATCGTGGGATCGCGCATGACCGCGGCCTTCTGCAGGTCCTTGATCATCTGCTCGTCTTCTTGCGAAGCGGCGATTGAGTTGACGCCAAAGCTCACGATCTCGACGCCGCGCAGGTCACGCCAGTCGGCGGAGAGGACCTCGTTGAGCGCGCGGGCGAGCTCGGTGGTGTGGCCGGGGATGGCGCTGTAGCGGATGCCCATCTCCGAGATCTTGGCAAAGGCGGGCTGCAGGGCGGTGAGCAGCTCGGACTTAAGCTGGCTGTCGATCTTGTCGCGCGTGTAGCTATCGGTCACGTTGCCGCATACATTGGTGTAGAACAGCAGCGGGTTGGTGATGCGGTACGAATACTCGCCGTTGCAGCGCACGGAGATGTCGACGTCCAGGCCAATGTTGTTGTCGACTACGCGGAAGGGCACGGGCGAGGCGGTGCCGTACTTATTGCCGATAATCTCCTTGGTGTTAATGAAGTAGACGCGCTGGTCCTTGCCCGCGTCGCCGCCGAAGGTAAAGCGGCTGCCGATATTGGCGAAGGTCTCCTTGATGGAGTCGCCCAGGTTGCCGCTAAAGACGCTCGGCTCGCTGCCGGTATCGAAGACGAACTCGCCGGGCTCCAGTGCGACTTCGATGATCTTGCCGTTTTGCACCACGAGCATGCCCTGGCCGTCGTTGACGGCGATGACGGAGCCGTTGGAGATGACGTTGTCCTCGCCGCGCGTGTTGGAGCTGCGGCCGCCGGTGCGCTTGCTGCCCTTGCAGGCCAAGACGTCAGCGGGCATCGATTCGCAGTAGATAAATTCCTTCCACTGGTCGGCCATGACGCCGCCGGCAGCTCCCAATCCAGCTTTCAAGAGTCCCATGGTGATCTTCCTTTCTCGTCAAAGTCCGGGTGGTGTTGGTCGGGTTACTTAGTCGTCCTTGTCGTCCTTCATGACAACGGTGGTCTCGGTGTGGCTGAAGGTGTCGTGTTTCTCGACCAGGTCGAGCTCGCCGCAGTACTCGTCGGCGTGGGTCGCTTCGTTGGCTGTCTTGAGCTGGCCTACCAGCAGCACGTCTCCGATGATCACGATGATCAGCGGCGCGACGATGTTGATGAGGATGCCCTCGATATCAAAGGTGAGGTAATCCGGATCGAAGGCGTATTCGCCCATAAAGAGAATCTGGGAGAGGACAAATCCGATCACAAAGAACAGCAGCGAGGCGATAATGAGCTTGGGCTTGGAGCAGGGGAGCTCGCCGACCATACGGCCGGTTTGGCCGTTCATGGCAAACAGGTAGCTCTTGCCGTTCCACGAGGTCGAGAGCATCCAGACGGGGAACAAGGCGTAGTCGCTGTCTTCCCAGGTGTAGTCGAGCTGCTTGCTCTCGACCGAGGCATCGTCGTACTCATCGATAACGGTCTCGCGCAGGGCCGAGATCGTGCTTTCTTCCATACGGCGCTCGGCACGGGCCTTGCAAGTCTCGCAGTCCTCATCGTAACGGTTGGCGATGTAGCCGGGCATGTAGGCGACCGAGAACGGGCGCAGCGCGTCGTAGTCAAACGGCTCGATGGCGTCCATGTGGCCGTCGGGCATCTTGGACGATCCGTCGACGGGCACGCGCTCAAACGAGATATTGCCCTTACGGTAGGCATCGTAGTGGTCGGTGGTCGTGACGGTGCGGTCGGATTCCTCGGTCACGGTCTCGTTGGTCGCATCAAAGTACACTTCGCCGTCAACATGGGCGCCGTAGAGCCAAAATGGCACGTAAACGCCTTGGACCTCATCGATGTGGTTTCCGGTGACAAAGCTCTTGGGCAGCAAGATCTTGCCCTTGTAGTGCTCTTTGAGGGCTTTCATGACGTCGTCGCGCCCGAGCTTAAATGGAATCACCAGGTCGGGGGAGAAGTCACCCGAGAGCTGGCCGGGTGCCACGGCGGGGTTACCGCAGTACGGGCAGGTGGTGACGGCAACGGTGCCGTCCGAGATCAGCTCGGCGCCGCATGACGAGCAAATATAGCCGGCGTTTTGGGCAAGCTCCTGCACAGCCTCGTTGGCCGCGGGCTTGGGGGATGCCGCCGCATCGGCCTTGGCATCTGCCTTGCTCTGGCGCTCCCGGTAGAGGGCCTCGACTTCTTCGACTTCAAAGCGCGAGTCGCAGTAGTCGCAGACGAGCTTTTGCTCGGCACTGGCAAAATGCAGGGGGCCGCCGCAGGCGGGGCACTGATAGTTAACGCTTTCGAAGGCCATGATCGGTCCTTTCCGTGCCGAGGGCTATGCGCCGATGGCGCCGCCGCAGTATTCGCAGCGCCCGCTGGCATCGGGAATGGTGGTCGCGCCGCAGAAGGGGCAGGTGACCGCGGTCTTGGGGGCCTTGGCGGCAACGACGCTGTCGCGCGTTTCCTGGCGCAGCTGCACCAGCGCGTCGCGGACCTCGGTAGCCTGGCGCTTGGCCTCGCGGTACTCGATGGACCCGCGCTGCTCGATGGTGGATTCGTTCACGCACAGATTGATTTCGGTAAAGTACGGCGTATTGACGTGGATGGTCAGGTTAAAGTCGTAATCCAGGTCGTAGCGCGGCGGATCGTAGCTCTTGCGCTCGCCGTCTTTGGTCTCGCGATAGATTTCGGTGCGATGCTCATCGATATCCATATCGCAGCCCAGTACCTGCGAAAACTCGATGATGTCGGGGTTGGCGTCGCGCCAGCGCGTCTGCGAGGTAATGATCAGCAGGCCCGCGTCCTCGTCGAGCATAATATTGGTGCGCCCGGCCGAGAGCGTGCGCGTGGGGTTGAACGATGCCAGGCGTTCGGCGTTAGCCTCGCGATAGGCGAGCTGCTCGCGAATGTCGTCCGCGGTGCTAGAGCGATAACCGCCAAAGAAGGGAGAGAGCTTGCCGACGCATTCTTTGCACAGGTAGCCTTCGTTGATCTTGGTCTTACCTAGAAGTCCCAGCTCGGTACCGCAAATCGCGCACTCTTTCTTCTCGAACATCTTGTCAAAGAAGCCCATGGTTGCCTCCCATCAACAGGTAGCGTGTGTCACTTTTGATGATGGGGGAGCGCGCGATCTTTCACGATACCCAGACGGCTCAAGAGGTCTCCACAACTGGGACACATGGCCCATTTTTCATCCCCAAATAACTTGCGGTGAAATAGTTCCTAAATGGCGGCCTTAGAAGGTCAAACAGGAACTATTCCACCGCAACTTCTGGGTAGTCATCGGGGACGTTCTTAAATGAGTGGCAGTTGGGGGCACTCCGTGCCGAATGTGGGTGCCGCCGCTTGCTACGCGACGGTGATGGCGACCTGGGCGTAGCGGGTGCAGGGGCGCTCGGCGCGGGTTTTAACGCTGAGGGTGAGCACGAAGCGGTCACCGGGCTGCGCGTCGGCGGGTACGGTGAACGTGGCGTCCGTCGCGCATTCCTGCCATAGCGACAGATCTTGAGCGCCTGCATAGCGCGACGGTCCCATGGTGACATTCCAATGAGCATCGAAGCCCCTGCCATCGGGGTCGACGATGGTCGCTGCAAGAGCAACGCGCTCGCCGGCCGCGGCGCTCATGTCGCCCGTGACCTCGGCAACATACGCCGGATGCGAGCAGGCCGCGGGCTCATGGGCGCACCACTGCGCGCGAGCGGCGAAGTCTTCCTGGTAGGCGCGCAGATAGGGATTAGGATTGCCATCGACGGGCGTGCCTATGGCTGCAAAGCCGGCGGGTGCGTCCGAGTCGGGATGCCCGTCAAGGAACATGCGGCCGAGCAACGTGTCAAAGTCGCGATTATCGATGCCGCGCAGGCCAAACGGCAGCAGCGGGATATAGGTCATGCTGTCGCCCTCGGCCATAAAGTCGCCGCGCTCAAACTGCATCGCAGGCATGCCTTCTAAGCCCCAATCCAAGCGCGCATGCTTGCCAAACTGAAAGCGCTCGGGCTCGTTTTCGTACACCTTGCCATCGCCATAGAGCATATAGCGCGCCATAAGGGGACCGTTGCCCTGCGTGAGATTTTGCTCGGGCCAGGGAGCCTGAAAGAGCGGCAGCGTATCGGGCTGAGCCATCTTGGCATCGACATAGCCGCCATACATATAGGGCACACACCAAAAGATGAGATCGGGGAAGAGCTCATGCCCATGGTCGAGCCAAGAATTGTCCTGCCCCACGCCATCGGCAACACCCATCACGCGCACCTTCTGATAGACGCGCTGCTGCACAGAAGGCCATTCGGGCGTATCGCGATAGCGCTCAGCAATACTCATGAGCGCACGAACAATGGTATTCATGCCGCCCCAGCTGAGCAGCCAAAGCGTACGCGGGTCATCATCCAAGATCGCTTGAGCAATCGCGCGCGAGCCCTCAGTCTCCTCACGCACATCGCCCTCAAAGGCAACATTGCCCACAAACGTACGCTCAATCAACTGAGCAGGCGAGGGAAACGGAGACTCGCCGGCAGCGGCCGCATTAGCCTGCAGCTGAGGCCAGGCTTGGGCATACTCATTGCTCCAGAGGCTCTCGATCCAATGCTCAGGAAACGGTCGATACTCAAGAAGCTCCCCAGCCGTGGGATCAGGCTCATGAGGCACAACATCCCACTCATAAGAGCGACGCCCTTTAGTCCGCCAATGAGGATTCACCTCGCCGAGCGTATGAACCCCATCCCCAAGAAAGTGATACTGCGAAGCCGTATACACCACAGCCTGAACATCAAGTACATTAAGATACAGAGCCAAATGAACGAGCGAGTTCATATCATCGACTTCCATATCAGTAGTAACAATCACCCGAGTTAAATCGCGAGTCATAAGAAAGCTCCAACCAAAATCATTTCAGTCAGTCACGCGCAAGGCAAGACGGGACCCCCGCCCTCATCGTCGTCAACCCGGCGGCCCGCCGGAAGCGCTCGCCCGGGGTCAACAGCAACGTCAACGCAGCGGGGACCGGGGCTTAGTTTTGCAAACATTCCACAGGGGGCATGGGTCGGCGCAGCGCGAAGCGCAAAGCGCCGACCCATGCATGCCCGAGGACGTTTGCAAAACTAAGCCCCGGTCCCCGCGTCGGGAAAGGATTACCTGTCGACCCTGGCCGACCACTCCCAGCAGCCCACCGGCTCGCCGTCGATGAGTACGTTGCCCCCGTCGAAGTCTTGATAACACAGGTCGTTGAATTGGTGGATCCACACGCCATGGTTGAACGTCTTCTTGGGCGAGCCGTCGGCCTCGCGGTAGCGCCCGGTCAGGTCCTCGACATGGCTAAAGTAGGTGAGATGCACGTTGGCGCCGGCAGCGCGCAGGCGAGCCGTGAGCGGCAGCACGGTCTCCTGCGGTATCACGAGCTCATCGCCCTTGGAGTGCGTAAACCACAGCGGTGTCTTGGCAAGGGCAGCAACGTCCTCGTCCGTGGCGTTGTACCACGGCGCGCAGCAGGGAAGGCCCGCGGCGAAGAACTCGGGGTAGTCGGCGCACAGGCGCAGCGTCATAAAGCCGCCGTTGGAAAGGCCAGCGACCACGATGCGGTCGGTGTCGATGCGGTCGGCATGCTCGGCGACAA
Organism: uncultured Collinsella sp.; assembly: GCA_900547805.1. Classification (GTDB taxonomy): domain Bacteria; phylum Actinomycetota; class Coriobacteriia; order Coriobacteriales; family Coriobacteriaceae; genus Collinsella. Next base: position 12,475 of record URIE01000001.1, on the reverse strand, counting down.
ACTCGTCGATGAGCGCCTTAATGACGGGGGAGTAGATGCTCTGGTTGGAGTGGCCGAGCTGCTCAGTGCCGTTGTCCATCCAAAACGTGGGCGACTGCGGCACGAGAACCCAGGCAAAGCCGCCAAAGTAGCGTTGGATCTGCGCCTGGCTGATGGCCGTCACGCGGTTGCCGATATAAGCGCGCGTGGCGCCCTCGCCTTGCGTAGCGCCCTTGCCCTCGCCAGCGCCGTGCAGGTACACCACGAGCGGGGCCTTCTGGGGCACGACTGTCGTTTCGGGCGCGAAGGGGTTGAAGCAGGCGGAGTCCTCGGCCTTAAAGCTGGGCTCAAAGAAGCCGTACTCGAGCGCGATGCCGTTGACGGCGGTCTTTTGCGTGGCATTGCTCCAGCCCTTGAGCGCGGGACAGATGTCGCCGCGGCAGGTGTCAAAGACCAGGCCGCAGGTTGGATCGTCACCGTCATTGCCGGGAAGGGCCGCGAGCTGCGTGATGCGCAGCTGGTCGTCGAGCAAGCGCGAGCCCATCACGCTGCCCTCGATCTTCTTGGTCAGGCGCTGCTCGGCGATCTCGAGCGCCACATGGGTGCCAAAGGCGAGCTTGCGTCCGCACTCATCGCACGGATAGGCGGCGAGGACGTCGACATAGCCTACGGAAGGTGCGGCGTGGTCGGCGCCGCGCTCTTTGCGCATCAGGATCTCGCCCGTGCGTTCATGGCGCTCTACATATATATGGAAGGTGCGCGCATCGATATCGTTGGCGCGAACGGTGCACGGCAGGTCGAGCACGACTTTGCTGATCCAGGGGCCAAAGTCTCCCAGCGTGGTGACGGTTGCGTAGGTGCACGATTTGAGTTCCATGAGCTGCCTCCTCTGCGCCGCGAGTGGTAAACATCAGCGGCAATACAACTTAAACATGTTTAGTTTAATGCAGAGCTACAGAACAGGCAGATGAACTCGGTAAACGGTCAAAATGAACACTCAACAAATTACTAAACATTCGTTTATCACCATTTAGCAGGGCTTTTGTTGATGGGTCAACAAAGAATAGAGGTGTTTACCAAATTAAAAGACCACGTAAATAGGCATTTAGCAGCAGAGCGTCAAATAGACAATCCCTTACCGTTCAAGTACGTTCACCCCCGATTTCCTACCGTTCACCGGACTACAGACGGCAAAATTGCCACAAATTAGACGTTCCGTGTAAACTAAAGCCAGTAAACGTTCAGTAAACACATTGTTTACGACAGCGTATCCAAGGGTTCGGTGGCCGTAAGGGGTTATAGTCGCCGAGCCAAAGGCGTGCCTACGCCCAAACGAGTAGGCACACGATGATATGGGGAGGGGTCCCATGGCAGTAGATAACAAGCAGATTGCCACCGATGTCCTCGAGCTCGTGGGCGGTGCGGAGAATGTTTCCGTCGCCACCAACTGCATGACGCGTCTGCGTCTGACGCTCAAGGACAACAACAAGGCCGACGTGGAGAAGATCAAGAAGGTCAAGGGTGTTCTGGGTTGCCAGTTCGCCGGCAGCCAGCTCCAGGTCATCATCGGCCAGAACGTGCCCAAGGTGCTCGCCGAGTTCGTCGCCATGTCCGGCGTCAAGCAGGGTGCCGCGGTCGACGAGAACCTCGATGCTCCCAAGGAGAAGTTCGAGCTCAAGAACCTGCCGAACATCATCCTCGACTATCTGTCGGGCTCCATGACCCAGCTGATCCCGCTGCTCATGGCCGGCGGTCTGTTCCGCACCATCGCTGCGGTCCTCGGTCCCACCATGCTCGGCGTTCTCTCTGACACCGATCCGACCTACACGTTCCTCTACACCACCCTGTACGAGGCCACGTTCACCTTTATCCCCATCTACCTGGGCTATGCCGCCGCTAAGAAGCTCGGCGCCTCCCCGGTTCTGGGCATGCTCCTCGGCGGCGCCCTCATGGCCCCGTCCGTCGTGAGTGTCGCGACCCAGGATGGCGGCGGAATCATCTCCGTCTACGGCATTCAGATCGCCGCTGCCAACTATCAGCAGTCCGTCCTGCCGATTATCCTTTCGGTGCCTGTCCTCTACTTCGTCGAGAAGTTCTTTAAGAAGGTCATGCCCGACGTGCTCTCCACGGTCTTCACGCCGTTCTGCACCATGATCGTTACCATCCCCATCGCCTTCATCGTCCTCGCCCCGCTCGGCAACGAGATCGGCAGCCTCATCGCTAACGCCCTCTTCGGTCTCGCTGACATGGGTGGCATCGGTATCCTGCTCGTCATGGCCGTCCTCGGCGCCTTCTGGCAGCTCTTCGTGGTCTGCGGTATGCACATGCCCGTCATCCTGCTCGCTCAGGTTCAGATCATCGCTGCCGGCTACGATCCCTTCGTCTTCGTTTCCACCAACTGCGCTATGGCCGCTGTCTGGGGCTGCGCCTTCGGTGCCTTCCTCAAGATGAAGAACCCCGACGAGAAGGGTCTTGCCCTGGGCTACGTCATCTCCGCCATCGCCGGCGGCGTCACCGAGCCCGCACTCTTCGGTATCCTCATGCGCTTCCGTCGCACCATGTTCGGTATGTTCATCGGCGGTGCCATCGGCGCTGTGTTCTCCGGCCTCATGGGCGTTACCTATTACCTCGCTGGCGGTGCCTCCAACTTCCTGGTCTTCACCAACTACCTGCAGGGTGGCCAGATGAACACCGTCTGGGCTATCGTCGGTATGGCAATCTCCTTTGTCATCGCCGCTGCCGTCGTCTTCGTCGCCGGCTTCTCCAAGGAGGAGCTCGCCGAGATGGAGGCCTAAGGCCAAGCCATTCGGTCGCATACGACCTTACCTACACGACAGGGCCCCGTCAGGCGCAAGCCCGGCGGGGCCCTTCTTGCAAGGTAGACTGGAGTGGGCAAGTGGTGTCCGCCCGCAGGGGTTTGTTAAACGGCGGGGGCTTTCGCATCAGGGGTTACCGCGAAAGCTTCTGCCGGTTCGCAATTCCTTTATCGAGCGAAAGGACATGCAGATGAGTTTGGGAAAACTGACCGTCAACGGTCGTCAGGACGGTTTTTTGTGCGAGGGCAAGCCGTTCTTTTGGTTTGCCGATACGTGCTGGAGTGCGTTTACCAGCATCCCCGAGGCCGACTGGGACTACTATCTGACCCGCCGCGCCGAGCAGGGCATGAACGTGCTGCAGATTAACACGCTGCCGCAGTGGGATCGCTGCTGCCCCGATCTGGGCATTTGGCCCTATGCCAGCGAGGATGGCGTGCGCTTTGATTGGTCTCAACCCAACCAGGCGTATTGGGATCGCGCCGCCGCCATGTGCCGCGCTGCCGTCGAGCACGGCATTCGTCCGGCGCTCGTGCTCATGTGGTGCAACTACGTGCCCGGTACCTGGGGCGCTAAGATCGCCGAGCGTTGCGGTGCCGAGGTTATGCCGCGCGAGGAGGTCCGTGCCCACGTTGCCCGCGTCGTCGAGAACCTGGGCGAGTTCGATCCCGTCTATGTGGTGACGGGCGACACGGACTTTGCCGGTGACGAGGCGATTGCCTATTACGAGGATGCGCTCGACGAGGTTGCGAAGCGCGCGCCCGAGGCCCTGCGTACCATGCACATCAATCGCGGTAACCGCACGATTCCCGCGCAGTATTTGGACCGCCTGGACTTCTATATGTTCCAGCCCGGCCACAACTACGAAGGCCAGCCCGAGGCCTGGCACCTGCCGCAGGACTTTATCGCCAGCTATCCCAAAAAGCCGATGGTCAACTCCGAGCCCTGCTACGAGCAGATGGGTGCGTCGCGCAACGTGTACTGGCGTTTTACCGCGCAGGACTGTCGCGCGAGCGTGTGGTCTTCGATCCTTGCCGGCGCCAGCGCGGGCGTGACCTACGGCGCCCACGGCGTTTGGAACTGGCAGACATCGCGCAGCCAGGGTTCGGTGCTGGGCGAGGGCTTTGACATGCCGTTCCGCTGGCAGGAGTGTCTGCAGTTTGCGGGCGTGTGGGATTTTGCCGCCATCGAGCACGTGCTTGCCGGCCTGGGTGCCACGGCTAGCGACGACGCTCTCGCCGTTATCCCGGCACAGGAGCTGCTCGATGACGCGCGCGAGTCCATCCGTGTGGCGCGTATTGGCGAGCGTGTCGTCACCTATCTGCCGCGCACCACGGCACTTACGTTTAAGCTCGATAGTGCGCGCGGCTGGTCGGCGACGGCCCTCGACATGGAGGCCAAGCGTATCGCCAAGCTGCCCGTTCGCGACAATGGCGACGGCACCGTGCGCGTGGCTCAGCATTCCTTTGAGCACGACGCCCTGGTGATCCTGACGCCCGAGCACTAACGCTCGAGCTTCGATCCCGAGTTGCTCCCTCGGTCCGGGCACCTCCCTCCCTTTTCCGATATCAACAACCCAGTCCCCTTTATATGTTGCGGTGGAATAGTTCCTAAATGACAGCCCGGGCCGGTCAAACAGGAACTATTTCACCGCAACTGCTGTTGGGGCATTTGCGCCGGATGCGTAACAGTTCGGGCATTGCGTGGATACTAAGACCCATTCTCCATTAAAATGGTTTTCCGGACATCTAAGCGTGTGGGGGTTACCATGAGGGACCTGGGAGACACAACCGCATATTTGCGCCGGGGCATACGGGAGATTCTGTGCCTGGCGCTTTTCTTTTTCACGTTTTTGGCCGGCGAGTACCTCTTTGACGTGCGCGTGGCCGAGTTTGTGCCGGCGAACGAGGTCGTTATCTACGAGAGCATCGTCGTCGGCGCGAGCGTGATCGGCTATTTTGTGCGTCCTCTCCTGTACTATCGCCGTCCCCAGACAATCGATGCAACGAGCGATATGACGGGCGTGCTGCTGGTGTCGGCATTGCTGCTGCTGATTATGGCGGCGCAGTTTCAGGTTGTGATTGCGGGCGGTCTGGTGGCGTGCTGCGCCCTGGGCTACTGCGGATCGACCGCTCATGCCAATCTGGCGCGGCGTTTTGCGCAGACGCCTTGTCTGGCACGTGCCGTGGCGGTTTCTTATGCTGCGGGCATTTTGGTACAGGTGCTCAACCATATGGTGATGCCTGCGGGCATTCCTCAACAGTTTGTCCTTATTGCCTGTGCGATTGCGCTGGTTGGGCTGCTTCACGGTACCCGCCGAGCTAAATTACGCGATGAGTCCGCGCCCGAGTTCGAAGCCGAGATTGCCGAGCTATCGGTCGATGCGTCGGAGCATGGCGCCAAGTGGCGCGATAATCCCGAGGCAAAGGCGGCCTTCCAGGGTGCCGTAGTGCGCTTGACGGTGGCGACCGCCTGCCTCACCGGCGTATTCGCGGCTCTCAATGCCGGTCTTACGACCTCGCATGCCGCCGGCGCTATCGATCTGGGTGACTGGCCGCGCTTGCTGCTGGTTGTGAGTGCGCTTGCTGCCGGCGCCCTGTATGACCTGCGCGGACGCTCGTATATGAATATCATCATGACGTGCGCCGCCATGCTGTCCACGCTCTCGTTCTTTGTGCTTATCACCGATGGCAACGGCGGCAATGCGCTCGCCGCCACGATTATCTTTTACCTGGGCACGGGCTTTTTCGTGGTGTTCTTCACCGCGAAGTTCGCCGCGATTTCGATGTATGCCCGCTGGTCGTATCTGTGGCCGTGCATGGGCCGCGTCATCAACAACATTTGCTCAATGCTTGTGACGGCTCCGGCGGTGGCGATCATCTCGAGCCAAAACGTGCTGATGGCGGTGGGTGTCGTACTCGTGCTGTTTGTCGGCATTGCGATCTCGCTGTTGGGGCAGTTTGGACAAGGCGTTGAGGACGAAGCGGGTCACAGGGGGCTGGCGTTTGCCACCGACGATCTTGGCGTGAGCCGTGCGCCCGATCAGGTCGACACGGTGTCCCTGGAGACACCGGAGCTTTCGTTTGACGATCGACTCGACGGTTTTGTAGCCGCCTTTGGACTTACCAAGCGCGAGCGCGATGTACTGGAGGCGCTGGTCGTATCGGACGACAGCGTGCAGGACGTTGCGGCAGCGCTCTTCCTTTCGCGTTCTACGCTCTACCGCCATATCGCCTCGATCAACAAAAAGACCGGTGCTGCCTCGCGCGTGGCCCTCATCAATTTCTTCTGGTCCTGGACACCCCAAGACTAGCCAAAACCACCACGAAGGGGACAGGCACCTTTGTGGTGGTTTTACCTGCAAAAATATGAATATGAGACATTTGTCACCTGCCGTTTTGGCGCTCAAAGGCATATGAATGTGATGTTGAGCGGAGCAGAACGGAAGGGGTGGGCCTATGGCGTCTCGTGGTTGCTCGTCTAATAAAATTGCGGGCGCGCTTATCGCCGTGGTGGTCCTTGCTGCGGCGGTGACGCTTGTGCGGGCATACGGCTTTGGTGCCCGTGCCGACCAGGGAAAGAACGCCGCGCAAGCGTTGCTGAACGATTGTGCTGCCGATCCGGTGGCAGTCAAGCTTATCGAGGACGGCGAGGCGCGGACGATCTATGAGACCGACGATGCCGAGCTGGTCGCATCGACTTTTGCCGCGCTCGACGATTGCACCGTGGGAGGTGCGGTGGATGAGCGGATGAGCGATGCCGGTCGCACGCTCGTCTTTGTCTATGAAGACGGCTCGGAGCAATCGGTGGAGTTCGAGGGCGGGAATATCGTGCTCGACAAGACGGCATATCGCCTTGACGGTGCTGATGAACTGTGGCGACAGCTAGCCGCCATCAAGAACAGCCAATGAAATGAGGGGTGTACGGGATGAGTGATTTGAGATTCTGCCCGGCGTGCGGGATGTAGCTGCCGCGGGTCGCCGGCGTGCCGGTGCGATTTTGCCCGGGCTGCGGTGTTCGGCTTGAGAGCGTTGAGGATGACCCGGGTGTCGCGGAACACGCAAATGGGGCGGCTGCCGATGATGGCGCGGGCGAAGGTTGTGAGCCGAGCGCGAACGCGCCGGTCGATGTGCCGATGCAGGATGCCGACGCCGCGTCGCCGGTCCGCGACGTGGCCGCAGCGGATGCTCCCCGCGTCGGCGACCTTGAGCTCCACACCGCATGCGATGCCTCTGGCGGCCAAGCGCTCGCGCAAGTGGCGCTGCCGCGGGGTTGGCGTATCGAAGAGGCGCATCTTGAGCGCAGCAGTAGTTTCGACTGCCCGATTTCAGTTGGCGTGACGGCGGCAGGCCCGGCGGGCGAACGCATCATGTATCGCTCCGAGCTCTGCTACGTGGACGCGGGCGCCGTTGCCAAGCGTATCCCCACGCAAACCGAGCGCAAGGCGTTTGTGCACGTGGAGGCGGCGTGCGACGAGTTAGCTCAAGCCTGCGCGGCGCAATTGGGCGCACGGGCGGAGGTTGTGGCCGAGCAACCCTATCCGTCGAGCGCGGCAGGCGATATTGAACATGAGCGTGCTCGCGTAAAGCGCGAGGCTGCAAACGACTTTGCGATTCAGGGCTTTTCGATGGAACCGAGCGATGTGGTCTATGAGTGTCGCATGCGTCGATATCGGCTCGCGGGCGTCCCGGCGCCTACCGAGCTTGCAGTGGCGGCAAAGGTCGAGGGCTATGTAGTCTCGATCGGTGGAGTCGCGGGTTCTGTGGGTAAAGGCGTTGCCGCCGGGGCCGAGGCGCTGCTGGGCGCGGGCCTTTCGAGCGGACTGATCGGTGGCGTTCTGGGTAAGCGCCTGCGCGAGCGCCAGGCGGCTGCGGCGGCGGGTCAGCGCGCCGCGAAAGATCAGGCTCCGGATCAGGGCGATTGCCCAGACGGGGCGCCGTTCAAGCTGGGCGCGGCAGACCTGTTGCAGTGGCGTATCAGGGACAGCTTCTGCCTGGTTGCGCCGGAAGGCCGTCTGGACGAGGCGGCCTCCACGGCGCTTGCCTCAATGGCGTCGACTCTGCGGCTCAACCCGTCGATTGCGCGCGAAGCGTGCGCTCAAAAGCAGCAGATGGTGCTCGAGCAGCGTCAGCGCACGCAGATGAACATCGCCCAGCAGCAACAGCAGTTCGCAGCCTGGCAGCAGATGCATGCCTCGCAGCAGGCGGCGTTCGACAGCTACCAGCAGGCTTGGTTTGAGCGCAGCGATCGTCAACACGCCGCGAATATGGCCGCCAGCGCGGCCAATTTCTCCAGCGCAGGTGTGGGAACGGGCGCGGCGTCGTATTCCGATGCCATCCGCGGGGTCAACCATTACACCAGGCCCGACGGTACCGATGTCGAGGTTTCGGTGATGGCGGATCAAGCTTGGGTGAACGGCTCGGGCGACGTGATCGGCACGCGCGATGGCTTTGAGCCCGGTTTTGGCTGGACGGAGCTGCCCCGTCAATAGCGTGAGTGGGCTACGGGAGGATCGGTGTCGAGGCGTTGCTCGGCGCTGTGATAAGAAACGGGAAAGGAACAACGATGAGGGAGACGGTTATTTCGCGCACGGCGTTTGTCGCGGCGGCGGGAACGGCGTTGCTGACGCTTGCGGGATGCGGCGGACAGCAGGCGCAGGACACGACGGGTTTTAACGACGATCGCCCGGTAAAGGACAAGATGGATGCGGGCTCGTCATCGGGTGATTCCGGTGATGCGGGCGGCGGTGCGGACACAGACAGCGGCTCGGCGGACGCGTTCGATACGTGGTCGGATGACTGCTGGGATGCGCACCGCAACATCAGCATCGCAGCGTTGCTCGAGCTTAAGGGCTGGCAGTTGCAGGAGTTTGCGTCGCAACAGGGTTATACCTGGCAAGATGCGCTCGAGATGTACGAGAACGAGGCAGGTCGCGTGCTCAGCGTCTGCAATATCAGCAAGGATGGCGCAACCGAATGGCTCGGCGAGGATGAAATCGGAAAGCTCGACAAGGGCGGCACCGGGAGTACCGTGATGTTTACGCTGCAGCTTGCGGGCTATTCGAGCTGCGAGGATGTTATCGCGGGCTTTTCCGTTCCGGTTGAGGACCGCGCGCAGATTACCTCGGGCTCGTGGATTGCGTGCGTCTACGGTTCCAACATGGCGCGTCACGTTGCCATGGTGAGCCCGATGGAAAACGGCGACTACCGCCTGGACCTCATTACCGAGGAGGCTATCAAGACCGGTAGGTTTACCCAGGGCGGCGGTGCTCCGACAATAGACGAATTTTGGCAGGAAAAGACTGGACGCGCGCTCGGCTAGGTGCGACGTGGCCAATACCATAGCGAGGAACGAACATGATGAATGAAGTGACGATGAACCGTGCGGCCTTTGTGACAGGCGCGGGTGCGCTGGCTTGTGCGCTGACTGGCTGCTCGGGCACAACGGGCGGCGCCAAAGCAGCGAGCACGGCGGACGCCGCCTGCGTGGACGACAATGCTAACGTGACGGTCTATGCCGCGATCAACTTGGCTGGTGCCGATATGGTGCGCCTGCTCAAACATCAAAATTATGAGTGGCAAGGCGAGAACGTGGGCTACGGCGCCGTCGATGACGCGGGATTTTTCGCTTTTACCTTTTCCAAGGTTTCGGACGATGTGGACGAACTTGCGAACAGCGCGATACCGCTTTCGGAGTCCGAGTACGAGGAGCTTGAACCGGGCGGCGGAGACGAAAACGTCGCGATTCTACTCTCGGTGGGCGGCTATACGAAGGGCGAGCGGGCGCTCATCGGCGCGATTGGCGATGCGGCGATGGTGCAGGAGAAATGCACGATCGATGATACCCAGTATTGGCTGGTCAAGGCGCTTGACGGCCACCGCTACGTGATTATGGCCAACGACACCGAAGACGATGGCGATAGCGCTCATGACATCTATATCTACAATGAGGCTTTTATTCGAACCGGCTACTTGAGCGGCGGCGACCAGATCGATATCGATGAGCTCTGGAGCCGCCTGACCAACGCCTCGTAACGCTCCAAAACCACCACAAAGGGGACAGGCACCTTTGTGGTGGTTTTGCCTTAGGGCTGTCTGTTACAGCAGTTCGCCGTGGCGGGCTATGAAGCGGCGCTTTGTCAGCTGGGTCAGCGCAATATAGGCGGCGACGATGCCGATGAGCAGCGCAAAGAAGCTCGGCGGCAGCGGCATGAGGCCCAGTGCGTCGGCGATGGGGCTTGCCGGCAGCCAGGTGACAAGCGCCAGCCCCAGCACGGTGAGCACGCACAGCGCGGGGGCGGCGTGGTCGCGCGGGCTTGGCAGGCGCGGGGAGCGCAGCATGTGGATCACGAGCGTCTGCGACCACATGCACTCGACAAACCAGCCGCTCTGGAAGATCGCCGCAAAGGTCGCCATGCCGGCAACATTGCCCGCGGCGGCAAGCTCTGCCCAGCTCACGCCCACGGCGGTGGGACACACCACAAAGAAGAGTGCGGCGAAGGTCGCAATGTCAAACAGCGAGCTCACGGGGCCAAGCTCGAGCATAAAGCCCTTGATGGACGCGGCGTCCCAGGCGCGCGGGCGGGCAGTCCAGGCGTCGTCGACGGTGTCCCACGGCAGCGCGATGCACACGATCTCATAGACCAGCGACAGCAGTACCAGTTGCAGGGCGCTCATGGGCAAGAACGGCAGGAACAGGCTCGCGACGGTCACGGACAGTACGTTGCCAAAGTTGGAGCTCACCGTGGTCTTGAGGTACTTGAGCAGGTTGCCGTAGGTGCGACGGCCTTCGATGATGCCGCGCTCGAGCACGCCCAGGTCCTTCTGGAGCAAGATGATATCGGCGGATTCCTTGGCGATATCGACGGCGGAGTCGACCGAGATGCCGCAGTCGCTCGCACGCATGGCGGCGGCGTCGTTGATGCCGTCGCCCATAAAGCCCACGGTATGGCCGAGCACCTCGCGCATGACGCGCACCAGGCGTGCCTTCTGCAGCGGCGAGAGCTTGGCAAAGAGATGCGTCTGTTCGGCGCGCTCCGCCAGCTCGGCGTCGTCGAGCGCGTCGATCTCGGAGCCCAGCAAAACGTTGCATGCGTCGATGCCGATCTGCTCGCAGACGGTGGCGGCGACACGGTCGTTGTCGCCGGTCAGGACCTTTACCGCCACGCCCTTGGCCTCGAGGGTGGCGACGGCGCCCGCGGCGCTCGCTTTGGGCGGATCGAGGAAGGCCAAAAAGCCCATCAGCACCATGTCGCACTCGTCGGCGATGTCAAACTCGCCCACGGTGCGCGGGTTGGTCTTCTGCGCCACGGCGATCACGCGCAGGCCTTCGGCGTTGAGTCCTGCGACTTGCTTGCGAATCTGGGCGAGCTTTTCGTCGGTAAGCGTCTGGGCGGTGCCGTCGACCTCGACAAAGGAGCAGATCTCGAGCATTTCCTCGGCAGCGCCCTTGGTAACCATCTGGGTTTTGTCTTGGGCGTCGGCGACCACCACGCTCAGGCGACGGCGCGAGAAATCGAAGGGCACCTCGTCGACCTTGGTGTAGCGGTTGCGCAGGCTCTGGCCCAGCATGGAATCGGGCGTGACGGCCGAGGGCGTCACATCGGCGCGGTCGATCACGGCCAGGTCGATGAGGTTCTTGAGGCCGGTCTGGAAGAAACTGTTCAAAAACGCATGGCGCAGCACACGTGTGTCCTCGTTTCCGTCGGTGTTGAGATAGCGCTCGAGCACGATGCGGTCCTCGGTGAGGGTGCCGGTCTTGTCGCAGCACAGCACGTCCATCGCGCCCAGGTTTTGGATCGCGGGCAGCTCCTTGACGATAACCTGGCGACGGGCGAGGTCCTTGGCGCCCTGCGACAGGCTCGTGGTCACGATGACAGGCAACATTTGCGGCGTGATGCCCACGGCCACGCTCGTGGCGAACAGCAGCGCGTCGATGACGTTGCCCTTGGTGGCGGCGTTGATGGCAAACACGGCCGGCGCCATGGCGAGCATCAGGCGCACCAGGAGCATCGAGACGCTCGAGACGCCGCGGTCAAACGCGCTTTTCTCGCCGCGTCCGTTGAGCATCTTGGCGATGCCGCCCAGGTAGGTGTTCGAACCGGTGGCGACGACAAGTGCCATGGCGGTGCCGCTTTGTACGGAGGTGCCGGTAAAGACGATGTTCTTGCAGGCGGAGAGCGGCAGCGTGGAGCCGTCGGCGCCCTCGATGACGGTGGCGGCCATGGTCTTCTCGACGGCTTCGCTTTCGCCGGTGAGGGCGGACTCGATTACAAACAGGTCGCGTGCGGTGATGATACGGGCATCGGCCGGCACCATGTCGCCGGCAGAGAGGCGGATCACGTCGCCGGGGACGAGCTCATCGAAGGGGATCTCGATGCGCTCGCCGTCGCGCAGGGCGGTGCAGGTGTTGGAGACCAGATCCTTGAGGGCCTCGGCCGCATTGCCGCTGCGGGCTTCCTGGATAAACTTCATGCCGCCCGATACCAGCAGCATGATGCCGATGACGATGACCGTGGAGGGGTCGCGCTGCGGCTCGGGCACGGCGAGCACGTCGATGTAGAGCGAGACCAGCGCGAGCGCGGCGAGGATGCCGGCGAAGGGGTCGATGAGCGCGTCGGCGATGCGGCGGGCGAGCGTCTTGGTCGGCGTCTCGATGGTGTTGGGGCCGGCGGCGTCTAGGCG